>NZ_QAJQ01000037.1:0-78425 GCF_003852395.1 Pedobacter sp. KBW01 | reverse complement strand
CCTATCTTCCTACTCGATTACAATCGAAAATAAGTACACTTTTCATAAAGTAAAGCCGACTTTGTAGACCTGTTTTTTATAAGCTCCGGGCGACATACCTGTAAGTTTTTTAAACGATCTGGAAAAATAGGAAAGATTATCGAAACCTGTTTGGGTTGCAATTTCAGAATAAGTTAACTGGCTCGTAGCGAGTAAATACTGAGCACGTTCTATTCTTTTACCAAGAATATAGGTGACAGGACGCTCACCGGTAAAGGTTTTAAACAGGCGAGAGAAGTAATCGGGGTGTTGATTTAAACGTGAGGCAAGCGCAGTTACAGATAATTCCTGGTTCAGGTTAATCAAAATATAACTCACCGTTTCTGCTATCTTAACTGGAGTTTGATGGGATTCTTGCCTTAAGTAAAGCTGCGATTGCAATAAACGCCCCATCAGTTGAAGCAATATTCCCTGCGTTTCCAAATAACTGGCTAAGCTCTGCCGGTTATTTAATTCCTGATATTCTTTGTAGAAAATATTTTTTTCGTACACTTTCGGATCGTCAGACCGGTTGATTCCCCGGCCGGGATTGATTTCGAGCAAACGTTTAAAAAGGTCAATATCCATAGCGCTCGCTTTGATCTTGGATACTGTTCTTTTTTGTGCAAAGAGCGAAATCCCATCCACAGATTCTTCAAAAAACTGAACGAAATATTGACTTAAGAAACCATTGCAGTGCAGGTTGCACAGTGTGAAACTGGGGATGATGTATAGGTAACCTGCTTCGAGTTGCAAACGCTGCAGTTGGTCTGATATTTCTCCAGATCCCTCATCAATGTAATAGATACGGTAATAGGGGCTGATTACGTTGCGGTAATCCCATTTGGTAGAAAGCTTTACGTAATCTACGTTAAGTAAAGAAAAAGTATTTTGAAGAACTCGTTTTACCATTTTTTTAGAATGTCGGATTTTTACAATAAATAGTCTATTTTAATCAAATTTAGATCGGATAAGATACTTATTTTTGATGAAAATAGCCAAATATATGATCATCTAAAGTAACAGTTGTTAGGCAGTCTGATGCTCACATTTCTGGTTAGTACGGTAATCCCGGGGAATAAACTAAAGCATTCATGATTTAAACCACTCATAAAATGAAAAAGATATTAGTTGTAATAATTACGGCATTTTCCTTGTTAACGAATGTGCAGGCACAGCAAAGTAATACAAAGATTGAATCAGGGAAGTTTAAGCCAACCGACGAATCTTTAAAACAGTACCAGTATCCGGATTGGTTTCGTGATGCAAAATTCGGAATCTGGTCTCACTGGGGGCCTCAGGCCGTTCCCAGACAAGGCGATTGGTACGCCAAAAATATGTATATTCAAGGCAGCAGCCAAAACAAGTATCATGTGGCCCATTATGGTACCCCTTCTAAGTTCGGCTATAAAGACATTATCCCCTTATGGAAAGCAGAAAAGTGGAATCCTGAACAGTTAATGGCCCTTTATAAGAAAGCTGGTGCTAAATATTTTGTAAGCATGGGCTCACATCATGATATGTTCTTTTTGTGGAACTCTAAGATCCACCGGTGGAATTCGGTAAACATGGGGCCACATAAAGATGTAGTGGGGCTGTGGCAAAAAGCAGCTAAAAAAGAAGGACTGCGTTTTGGTATTTCAGAACATCTTGCGGCCAGTTTCAACTGGTTTCAACCCAGTCATGGCGCAGATAAAACCGGCGAATTTGCAGGTATTCCTTACGATGGACATGATCCGAAATATGCAGACCTTTATCATTTACCGGCCGATTCAAGCAACATAAAAGAATGGATAACCAACAATCCGGGGTGGCAGAAAAAATGGCTGGAAAACATAACCGAACTCATCGATAATTATCACCCTGATTTGCTATATTCGGATAGTAAACTTCCTTTTGAAGACATTGGACGTACCATGGTAGCGCATTACTATAACCAGGATATCGCTAAAAATAAAGGTAAACTCGAAGCAGTTTATACCCCTAAAGAACCATCGGAAGGTAAATGGGCGCAGGATGTTGAGCGTGGGGTACTGGATTCGATCAGCCCTTTTCCGTGGCAAACCGATACCTCAATAGGCGATTGGTATTACAGAACAGGACAGAAATACAAAAGTGCAAATGAAATTGCACAACTTTTAGTGGATATTGTAAGTAAAAATGGCAATTTATTAATCAATGTAGTGCAAACTCCCGAAGGTGATCTCGAGCCTGATGTGGTTAAAATTGTAACAGAAATAGGTGAGTGGATCAAATTGAATGGCGAAGGTATTTATGCTACACGGCCCTGGAAAATGTACGGCGAAGGTCCATCTACCATTAAATCGAACCAGAAAAAAGGCCGTTTCGGCGGTTTAGCAGATACACGCGAGTATCAGTCTGCAGATATCCGCTACACCACCAAAGGGAACGATCTTTTTGCATTTTGTTTAAACGTTCCTGAAGGAGATATTGATATGCACCTGCTGGGACGGAATTCGAAATACCTGATTAAGCCTATTAGCGCAGTTACCCTGCTGGGCAGCAAGCAAAAACTAAACTGGGAGCAGCACGAAGGTTCGCTGGTGATAAAAAAGCCTGCAAATTATCCGGCTTGGCAGGTAACCGGATTTAAAGTAGAATTTAAAAAATAGAAGCACAGTAAGGAAAATTTCTTGCTGACGAAAAATAGCTATAAATTAAACGGGTAGATCTAAGAAACCCTTAAAAATAAAAACGAGACAAACAGCTTAAAAACTGATTTGTCTCGTTTGTGCTCGTAACAAGACCTTTAACGAACTTTTTTGTTGAAGATTTGAAGAGAATTGCTGATTTGAAAATTTTTAGAAATGTGTCGAAAAAATAATTCCAAATTTTAAGAATTTGATTTACTAAGAAAACTTTACTCAGCGGGTTCGAGCCCCATCAGCCACCCGTTAGCCTTTTAAGGTATCTTAAAGGGCTTTTTTATTTTTAAGCAATTTTCAAATCGTTGAATAGAGGGATCAAACGTAATAGTTGGGGAGGCTTTTGCATTTTAAGATCCTCCAAAAAATAAGGATGTTTGTATCGAATTTGTTTAACTAATAGTTAAATTTCTTACATCAATTTATAAATTAATTGACTGATCCGAGACTAAATAAGAACGAAATTTGTTACGATTTGCACCGAAATTTCTTTTTAAAATCACAGCTATGGAAAGTATCACAAGTGATCCCATGATAATAGAAAGTATCAAAAGCAAATTGGACAGTTCAGGAAGTTCAATTTGTTGGTCAACTCCCATATAAATTAAATTATCCCAATAATAGGGAAGATAAAATGCATTATTATTTTGTGGGGCATTTAGCCAATCAATTTTAGCTTGATGTAGCGCATCTCCGTTAGTTTTGCGGGTTGCCAAATGCTTATAGAAATTACCGATTACGATTGAAGCGGCTGCATCATTCACATTCCATAGTCCTGCTATAGTTGCCGGGGTACCAATCGCATTAAATCCTCTTGACAGGCTAATAATCCCTTCGCCATTGGCCAACAGACCATCTGCGGTTCTGCAAGCACTTAACACTACCAAAGAGGGGACATTTTTCTTTGCAGAGAGCTCAAATAGAAATAATTTCTCTTTATCGAGGTCTAGGGTTGGCTCTTGATTTTTACCTGATAAATATGCATGTGTTCCGATATGCAATATGCTACTGTTTTCAAAAGCATGGTTAAGTGTGGCCACGTTCACCTTTTCATTAAAAAGGAAATCACCATTAATTACTTTTTTAATGGCTGCAGCTTCATCTTCTACCGCTTTTAAAGGCTTGAGGTTATTTTCCTGATGGGTAGTGAACAGACCGATAAATTTTTTTGTATTTGATCTGGTTTGATGAGCCACGAGTGTTTTTAAAGAAAAGGCATAGGTAAGGCTATTTGTTTTAATTAAAAAGGGCCAGTTTGAAATGCTAGGATTGTAGTTATTGTTGGTAATTAGGCCGTCAAAAGAAATGTAACCTAAAACATCATCGGGCACAATAATAACAGCCTTGTTTTTGGCGAGTTTAATGCCATTTAAAATCGTCTGATAAATTTGATTTGACGCTAAGTAAAACGACTTAGGCGTATTAATCATTGCACTAGGGCCGTGCTGAAAATAGGTGTCTGAATAGGATTTAATTAAGGATTTTATTGCGGCCGAATTATTTAATTTAATGACCTTATTAACTTTCCTATTTTCAATATCAATCATGTATATGGAGTTTTCTCCAAAGAAATAGGTTATTATTTTTTGGTTTGGTAATGCTGCTAAAACTTTGTCGATTGATAAGTTATGGACTTCTGGATTAAACTGGGGATGCTTTTGTTTGATTTGTTTATTGATCAATGCAAGAAAGTACTTCAACTGAGCTGTTTTAGCTGAATTCTGCGCTATCTTTCCTTCGATATCCTGTTTCTCATTATAGCTAATTGCTCTTTCATAAGCTTGTTTTTTGATAAAGAGGGAATCTTTTTTGTTGACAGAAACTAGCCATTGATTTCTATTCATCTGATCTAAAAGCGTTCTGCTTTTGCTTTGTTCGGCTAGGTTTAAAATTTCATTTAATAGTGAGCTGTCTTTTGTTTGTTGGTATAAATTGAAAGCAATATCAATTCCTTTTTCCACAATTAACTTGAGGTTGGCCTGAAGACGTTCTTTTGTTTTATCATCGGCAAATTCATTTCTGATCTTATCTGCTGATCGTAGGGCAAATTTGATGTTTTGATAGGCTTCCCGGGGTTTTTGCAATTGTAAATAAGCCGCGGCTCTTTCCTGAAAAGCATCTACTAGCCGATTGTCACCATATATTTTGTTTGGATCAATTTGATTGTTGGTTGCTATTCTTAAAGTCGCTAAGGTTTGATTAAAATAACCGATGGCGAGTTGAGGCTTCTTTTGCAATAATTTAACAGTTCCTATTGCTGTTAAAACATTGGCTTTCTCTCTTAATCTTGCGCCGCTATAATAAGTGTTTAAAAGTTTTAATGCTTTATTGAAATAGTGCTCTGCCTGTTGCAATTTGTTTTGCGCTTTATAGATGTCCCCTGCAGAAGTATAAGAAGTCATCAGCCAATAAGCGTCATCTGGATTGCTATTCTTTTGCTTATTGATGTTGTATTCAATCAGCTTTGCTGCTTTTATGAATTTTTGCTGGTCGAATAAAATATCTGCTAGGATGTTGTTTAGTATAATCTGAACCTGGTTATGGTGATTTGCCAACTTTAACCCCATATTTACATTCTTTTCTGCTTCTTGTAAATTTCCCATCGAACGATATGAAATGGCGATATTTCCATAAATAGCCGCAATATTTTCAGGTTTTTCATTGGTTTGTTTGAGGAACCTGACCGCTAATAATTGGAGGTATAGCGCTCGTTCATAATCTCCGAGTCTCGTGTAATTATTGCTTAAAGGTTTAGCGGTGTACTCTACGATATCGAAATCAACAACCTTATTTTTAAGGTAATAGGAATAAGCAGTTTCATAGCTATTGATTGAGCCTAAGATATTCCCATCTAATAGCTGATCATAACCTTGGTTGCTTAATAAAGTGAGCCACACTTCATGCTCGGTTGATGTTTTTGGTTTACGCCAAGCTTGTTGTTGCGTTTCCATTAAATAAGATAAACGCTGCTGTGGATTTTTGGCTACATAATTTAACCGTTCATAAATCCAGTCGCTTAAATTATCTTGCTGTTGATAGGTGTTTAGTTTTTTTTGGATAGTGGTATTTTGTGCGAATAAGCTAGTATTCAAGTAAATGACTAAAGCTAATAACGAGAAACGTAAGCAGGCTGAATGCATAGGTTGGTAAGGCTTCAGCTAATTTAGTAATTTTTAAACTCATATGCCCTTCATTGAGGAACGAAGCAATCCCCTTGGTGCGTTAACCCGCAATGAGATTGCTTCGGCTGTGAAAGACAGCCTCGCAATGACACGCAGGGTGCAAAACAATTAACCAGTTAACCAATTAATTTTTTTGGATAGGGCTATTTTGTGCGAATAAGCTAGTGTTCAAGCAAACTAAAGCTAATAAGGAGAAACGTAAGCAGGCTGAATGCATATGGGTGTGGCTTCAGCTGATTTAGTGAATTTTAAACCATATAGATATATGGAAAATACGAGATGTGACCATATAAGGTATTGTCTTACATTTCCTTATATGGTGAAAAATATGTCTTATACGGTGGGAAAACTAAAACTTCCAAGTTGCATAAGTTGCCATGCGGTTGTTATTGGTTTTAGGATCGAAAATATACCTAAATCCGATGGATGGGCCTACTCTAACTAAACCGAGTTGAATATCTGCAAAGAATGAGACCCTCGCTTCCGCAAAGTTTTTTTTCAGTTGGTTTGCGATTACCTTTAAATCAGAAGTTGCGGTTGTACCATTCGCATTTTGAGTGCTTAAGGTATAATCTAAAACGTCGGTGGTTTTATGATGAAGATCTAATGAAACCAAGGCACCCGCGCCTGCGCCAATATATTTATTGATATTATATCTAAGTTGGGCTGGCACTACATTAATGGTGGTCACTTTTTTGAATTTCGTGTAATCTTTGTTTAATATCCGGTAGGGAATTCTATTGACGATGGTATCTTTTCCAGGGCCACTGGAGCTAATCAACGCTGTATTTTCCTTAAAAGAGCTGAGGTATAATTCTACCTGCCAATAGTGGCGATGTGGTGCGTAGGGCGCCAAACTTGCCCCAATTACGACGTTTTTATTGTTTAAATAATTGCTGTTGTCTGTTTCAAAGGGAAAACCATAGCCAAGAATTAAGCCGGGAGATAAACCCATTTTAAATCTTCCAACAGCTCGATTGGTATAAATAGGTTCATTTTTATCAAATACAATGGCTGCGCCACTTCTAATTGGAAGTTTTTTTGGTTTCTCTTTAAACTTGATCTTATATTCTACAAAGCCCATTGTTGAATCTGCATCGCTTACGCCTTTCTGCTGCATTCCAGGTAGGTAGATGTTACTAAATACGAAATGTACGCTATCTGTTCCCTTTATGGTTCTAATACAACTCTGATTGGTGTAGGCAGAATCACAGCTCACTACCTCGGGTTTTGTCTTTGTAATTTTAATTGTGCCCTGATCAAATACTTCCGCAATGTTTACTGCGACATCAACTTTTTTTGCTGGTCCTTTGCCTGTATTCTGGAAACGTATTTTATAGGTCAATTCCCTGTTATTTCCTATTAACCGATAATTCATTCTGGTTTTACGGAGTACCATTTTATTCGGATCGTGGGAGGCCACAATCTGCAGTTCCAGGTTAAAAAATTCTTTCTCTACTAAGGGGTTGTCAGGGATAAAAACTGCGGTGATCCTAACCACTGCATTGGTATCCTTGATCATTTCTGGCGTAGTTTTAAAATGCATAAACACAAATCGTTCTTCATTTTGTTGGAGGTTCTCAAAACGCCAGGTTTCGCTGCTTTTAAATGTTTTGGCTTTCTCGCTCAATAAGACCTTATCATCAGCCTTAAAGTGTATTTCATTTAAGGAAGCATAATATACTGGTGGATTAGCCTTTTTAATAGGTAAGTAAGCTGTATTTAGCAAAGGTTTAAGGTCAGTTTTTTTCTCTTCATTATAGACCCTGGTTTCTGCTAGTATAAAATTGTTATTGGTAAACTCTTTGTCATTGAACAAGATGGCAAGTGTTCCATTTAAATTCTGTTGTCCGTTTTCTGCTTTATTCCGGTAGCCAAAAACAACCATCATACCATCACCTGGTTTTGGCATACAGTTACTTTTCAATTCTATATTGCCGCCCATTTTGAATAAAGATGGTTCTGTAGCATTAGCTGCCATTAACGGTCTAGCGGTACCTGGCTTAAGCGTTGGTTTAATAATCGGCTTTGGTTTAGTAGGGGGACGCTTGCCATCGTCATAATTGTTGGTAGCAAAAAGTCTGGCGAATGCTGGCTTGTTGTCTTTATAAATATGTAATGGATCTTTCTCGAAACTGAAGCTCCCGTCTCCGAATTCCCAAAAATAAGTATAGAATGGGGCAGGAGCTCCAGCTATTTGTCTTAATGGTCTAAGTTCTGATGTGAATTTAGTAACGCCATTTTCTGTCGTGTAATTGATGATCGCAGGCACAGTATCAGTTGGTAATACCTGAGCATAAGCTGAGGTTAGTCCTGCAATAAGCAAAATAGAGAGTAGCATCTTCATCATTATTAAATTTATAGATTTTTACTCGGAATAAAGAAATCGAAAAAGATGGAGCCAAATAATTGGCTCCATCTCTATTGTTAATATTTGGGAATATTAGTAGTTGTTTAAGCCATTGATAGCTGCTTGCACTTGGGCTTCGGTTGTTTCTACCAAGGTTAATGTGATATTTTGACTGGCTACAATGGTAGTTTCTAGTTCTGCGTAGTAGTATTTACCATCTTTAATAGAAAAAGATAGGTATTTTCCCTGTACACCAATTGGCATTACATCATCATAACTTTTTACTTTGTTAGCACCATCTGGAGTGTACATTTGAGCGGCAACATTGCTGCCTTTTGCACAGAAGAATACAAATGTTTCGCCGCTAAATGCCCTGAAAGAAGCCATCGTTCCTGGATTGTTTACCAGAGTAACACGAGTAGTCGTTTTAGGATTGCTATAGCTATAGAATACATCACAATTGATCCATCCCAAGTTGCCCATATCAAAGGTAAATGAACCTGCTGACGCATCTGCTTCCCGTTTAATTTGTACACCTGCCCCATTTGGATTTTGTACTGGAGCTTGCCATGCCATTTGATTATCTGTCCCAACTTTCTCTACGCCTTCCCAAATTTGGGTAACACCAGTTCTGTTTGCAGGAATGGAAACCTTAACGGCAGCATTCAAGGCTTGGTCTACTTTTACGCCATTTACGGTTGCATTTAAGTAGATGAAGCCATCGGAAGCTAAAGGGGCGCCGCTAATGTGATTGGTATTGGTGCCGCTAAACAGTATGTCACTTCTTTTTAAAACTTCCATCGCGTCGATGATAATCTCCCCGGTTACGGGGGCACCTCCAAGTTTAATTGCTCCGGCAGGAATGATGATTTTTGTTCCGCCTTTTAAAGTGAATGTATTTGAAGTATTCCCGCTTATTTTTACTTGTTGCAATTGAGGTCCGAAAATAGCAGCAAATTCTTGAGCTGAGTTAGCGGTATTTCTGGTGGTTCTGTCTTTTTTACAAGCAGCAGAAAATAAAATGATAATTGCGATTAATGCATAGGTTAAGTTTAACTTTTTCATGATCTTTAATTTTAAATTTTAGGCTTACTCTTTTAAAGGCTTTTCAGCAAACGCCATTTCATAGATTTTGATGATATATAAGCGGCACTGGAATTTTGTTACCCCCTTATTTTAATTTTTTTTTTTCGCAATGGGGAAGAAAGATTAAATTAGCTTACCAAATAGCCCCTAAACTGTCGCCAATGGCAAAACCTGTACATGAAGACCAACGTTATTTATTGGCACTAGTTCAAAATGATGCGAGGCTGATCGACGAGATTTATAAAAAATCAGCGGGTAAGGTAAAAGCCTTTGTGGTTTTTAATAATGGTTCTGCCAGTGATGCCGAGGATATCTTCCAAGAAGCTTTAGTAGACATCTATAATCAGGCAAAGTATAAAAATTTGCAGCTTACTTGTCCGTTCGAGCCTTTCCTATTATTAGTATGCAAAAGGAAATGGTTGAATACGTTAAAGAAAAAATCAGTTTTACAGGTAACAAATAACGAGGATGATTTATTACTAGTGGGAGAGGATACATTTGAACAGGCGGCACAACTGGAAGAACAAGCAGCCCAATCTGATTTATTCTTGAAAGCCTTTGAGAAATTAGGAGACCGTTGCAAGGAAATTATACAATGGAGCATGCAAGGGGATGCCCAAGAAAAGGTGGCAGAAGCTTTAGGCGTTACCTATGGCTATTTAAGGAAAAAGAAGTGTGAATGTATGGCGAGCCTCATTAAACTGGTTCAACTTAATAAATAAAAATCATGGCTGAAGATCAAATCTTACTGGTTAGTCGCTATATGGAGAACGATATGGATGAAGCGGAAATTGCGGCTTTTAAAGCACGCTTGGTGAGCGATATTGCACTTCAGGCACAAGTAAAAGCGTATGAGGATATTCATCAGGGTTTAAAAATGAAGTTGACGAGCCATGATGAGCTTTCGGCAACCTTAGCCGGATTAAACAAACAATATTTCAGAGAAGAAGCTAAAGTTGTTTCTCTTAACCCTGCCCTTAAATGGCTAAGTGGTATCGCTGCTATTTTAGTAATTGGGTTGATGATTTGGACACCTTGGAATGCCAATTTATATGAAAAATATGTAGATGGTAGTGAGCTGTTGGTTACCGAAAGAGGAGCAGAATTACCGACTGAATTAGATAAAGCGGCAGCTTTTTACAACGAGAAGAATTATGAGGCGGCTCGTGTAGCCTTAGCAAAACTGCATGCGAAACAACCATTAGATGCGATGATTGGTTATTATTATGGATTAGCCTTACTTAAAACCAACCAAGTTGAAAATGCCAGAGCGGTGTTATTGCCTATTTATGAAGGCGAATCGGTATTTAAATACGAAGCGACTTATTCTATTGCATTGAGTTATTTGAAAGAGGATCAGCAGGAAGAATGTAAAACTTGGTTGCAAAAAATTCCATCAGCTACTACGAGATATGAACAAGCGAAAGAATTGTTGAGGAAACTTAAATAGGAAAGCATATTTATTTTGTCTCTATCTTCCCCCTTCGCTCTCCAAAAGAGGACAGCATGGTGCATAACCCACCTTTCATGGACAGTTGGATAAGCCTAAATTTTCAGGATAATAGATGTCATCACTATTTAGTGACGATTTCTTTCAGAACTTGATTGTTGGAGCAATATTCTATAGTATATTTTGTCCCTGTTGGTAAGGCCAACAGGTTTTTTAATGACTTTGGATTTTTAAGGAGGGTATCGCCTGAAAGTCCGTTAATGCTTTAATAATTGCACCTTCCGGCATGAGTTGGTCGGCCAGTAGTCTGACAATCATTTCCATAGCTAATACTCCATTCAAATTGTATCCAAAAGCGTAGCCACTGATTATAAAGTCGAACGGATTGTTGTAATTCTTATTTGGTGTGAGGTGGATTTCCTTTTTTTTGGTAATTGATCGTGAAATTGTAACGGGAAATAATCCGCATTCCAATAGAACCATCAAATCCTAGATTCCAGCTTTCATTCTGTCCGCCGCCAGCCATCAAGGCGATTGGCATATTTAAAATAGGGGGAGTATCTGAAAAGAAAAACGCTCGGTCTTGCCATTAAAAGTAGGGTAGTTTACGCCCATGCTTACGGTACTGGCTTGATATTCTGGCGTAAAAACCACTCACTAATATCTATTCTTCCTTACAAAAGGCCTAAAACAAATTAAATGATAGGCAGCACCTGTATCAAATACAAACTCGCCATGATGAGTTTTTTATTCTTCCGAAACCATTAAAGCTTTTGTCAAGAACGAGGTCGCCATTTACTGGAGGAACGGTATAAATAGCTAAGCTGCCACTTGTTTCTGTAGGTAAACTAGGATCGTAACTACCAACCATTAATTTATTAGATCCGGTGTATTTCGTGGTGTTTTTAAAGTCGTAAAAACCAAAATAGGATATTCTTTTAATCCCTGGGTCTAACATTAATTTTGTTGTTTTTAAAGATTTACCGTACTGATAAACTTTACCACCAACGGTGTAAAATATATAGCCTAAATCTGAACGAACGGCATAAAATTCTGCATTTTTCTATTTCAGGGGCAATAATTTGATCGTAGAATAAGAGGTGTAATTTTTGATTTTAAGGCTATTAGAGCATCTCCATTTCGGTTTCTCTAGGTGATTATTGAATAAATACCTGTTTTTCAGAAGTTTAAAGTTGGTTAAAATGAGCCAATTGATCACTTTCAAGCGAAATCTAGTGACCAATATACAATATAGGTCGAAAAAGATGGCCATCGACTCGTCTTGAATTTAATTATTAGTCATCCAAAATATTAATGATCCACTTCTTAAGTAAAACCTTTCTTGATTTTCTTTTAGTCCTAATTTTTTTTCTTTTTGTCAACGACTTTGGGGGGTAATGCTTCTCTTTCTTTTCTCAATTTTAGCAATCTGCCAAGCTCATCGTACTCTGTCATTTTAGTGTCTAGTTCTGCGATTCGCTTCAAATCAGCTATAAATTTATTGCTTATCCGGACTGTTGCCGACCCATAATGGGACAAAGACATTTTCGAATGGTTTTTTCTATTTTTTTTGTTGTTAACAATCTGTTTTTCATGAAAATACATTCTTGTGTTAAGATTTTTTTTGTGTTCGATATCTTATTCACTTTTTCGATGATTTCTTTACAAGAATCTCTAATTACATAGATAAATCAGTTTTAACTGCCTCCAAACAGGTGTTCGAGCACCATTAGGACAATGGTAACCATGTCAAGTTTTCCTGTCGTTGTTTTTTTCTTGCCTCTAATCTTATCAAGTTCTATTTTAACCGCAAGCTCACTTAACTTATATACCAGTTCTAATATGGCTTCAGCTTTGTCGGAGGGAATGATTGTTCCATGTTTTTGAAGGGATGCGATGAACTTTTTGATATTGATGGACTTTTTCATGTTTTGATTTTTTGCACTATAATGATTTTTTTATAACAGACTAGCATAATCTATCTGTTTAGTGTATTTCAATGGATCAAGCAAAAAATGAAGTTTGCAGCGAAACAGGGTGACAGCTTAAACGCGAAACGCTCGGCCACTTTTGTCGAAATACCCACTCAGCGCACATCTTTGCATTTTTGAGAGTATGCGACTTAAAGCAAAACCAAGGGTATTTCTTGTGTTTTAAAATATTCTCCTTATTTAGTTAAGATTTTCCTCGCTTGTTATTCATTTGGTGGAGTAATTTTATGGCTACCTAAATAAGATAATCACTCCGTCAAAACGGGTAAATTATTTGCTTGAAAGCAAATTGTACTTCATATTGGTGATTTTATTGGCATATAGAAAACTTTGAAAAAAAAGAATGAACACCCTCCAAATGAGAAAGATTACATACAATGAATATCTGGAAGCACTTGAAAAAGTTAATATTTTTCATAGACAGGTACAGAGAGAACTGGCAGAAGCAGGAGTCAGTGTCAAAAAATATGAAAATAACACTGCGGATGGGAATTTGATTTCACTTCTTCAAAAACGTGGTAGCAAAAGGATGCTGTACGCTATTACATCTTTTTTACAATCTGAATCAATCTATAATAAAATACCATTTTTGTCGATAGAAGAGGTTTCTATTGCTTTTTTTGTAGGAAAATATACTTTAAACCAGTTAAAAAGTATTAGAAATCTTGGTCCAAGCAGTCTTTTATTACTTAACAAAATTTTACTAGATGCTGGTTACGGGTTATCACTAAAATAATATTGGAAGGAAGAAAAAATATTTTGATATAAAAAAAAAGCTGTCAATAATGAGGTAGATCAGAATTTAAACCTGCATTTCTATATGGCAAGGTTAATATTGCTATTAAATTGTTCTTATCCATTCAGAAGGTAATTTTCCAAAAAATTTCTTGAATTCTTTGCTAAAATACTTGCTATCTGAAAAACCGACCATATAGGATACTTGATAGACGGTATAAAGTTTCGATTGCAAAAGTTCTGCAGCTTTTTTTAGTCGTATTCCTTTTATAAAATCGTTTACTGATAAGCTTGAAACCGACTTTACTTTTTTATAAAGGATAGGGGTGCTCATGTTCATCAATATTGCCAGTTCATTTACACCGAATTCAGGATTTTCTATAGAAATGATAATTTTTTCAACCAGCTGATCTAAGAATTTCTGATTTTCTATACCGATAGTGGTTTGGCTTAGGTGACTAAAAATATCTGTCGAAGCACCGGGTCTGTTAAATAACTGACTAACGTGTACACGTACATGCTGTACAGCCATAATTAGATTGTTTACCTGGAGCAATAGTGCCTGCGGTGTAAATGGTTTGGTGAGGTAAACATCGGCACCGTAAGAGAGGCCCGTAATAACATCCTCAGTTTGTGTTTTTGCGGTTAACATGATAAAGGGGATATGATTGGTTGCAATATTGGATTTAATTCGCTCACAAAAATCAAGTCCCGACATTTCAGGCATAGTTATGTCGCTTATAATCAGATCAGGGATGTATCGTTTAGCTTGCTCCCAGGCCATTTTCCCATTGGTGGTAACATTAACATTATAGTGAGCAGACAGAATATCAGCTAATAGCGCAGCAAGTTCCTGATTATCTTCTGCAAGCAAAACAGTTGGTTTGAGGCTGTCATCTGCTTTGATTAAGGGTAATAATGGCTCAATGTGTTTTTGGTCAATACCCTGTTTAGTTAAAGTATTATCTCCGTAGGTTTTCAGATTAGTCTCATACTCTTCCTTATGTCTTTTCGGTAATGAAATCGTAAACGAGGTTTGTCCAGGCTCGTTCATTGTTTCCAGACGGCTTGTCACAGTAATTATGCCCTCATGAAGTTCAACAATTGCTTTTGATAAAGCCAGTCCAATGCCATAGCCGGTATTCTGAAATCCATGGTCGGCAACCTGATAGTAATTTTCAAACAATTTATCTAAGTGCACTTTCGAAATTCCCCTCCCATTATCTGCTATAATAATGCTAACCTCATCAGGGGTCTGGTTAATTTTAAGTTCTACGCATCCACCTTCTGGTGTAAACTTATATGCGTTAGCCAATAAATTAATTACCGCTTTTTTTAACTGGAAGGCATCACACCATAAAATTGCTGATTCAATATCTTTTTTTTCAAATACAGTGTTGATCTGTTTTCGCGTTGCTGTTTCGGAAAACATTTGCAGGCAATCTTCTATTATTGGCAATAAATCCTGAACGCTTTCTATTAGGGTTAAACGGTTTTCTTCTGTCTTTCTAAAATCAAGCAACTCATTAACGAGTGTAAGCAATCGTCTGGCATTGGTGGCAATGCCCATTATTTTATCTTTTTGTTTCATACCCAATTGCTCGTCTGAAACCAGTTGTTCAATAGGAGGGGAAATAAGACTCAGATGTGTTCTAATTTCATGGGATACGTTTGTGAAAAAGTTAATCTTGTATTGATGTAGCTCATCTTCACGTTTTAAAAGAGTTCGTAGCACAAAGTACCGGAGGATAAGGAAAACGATACTAATTAAAATAAGCGTATAAAAAGAATAAGCCCACCATGTGGCCCAGAAGGGAGGAGATATCCTGATGATTAAACTAACCGGATCACTCCAGTTGAGGCTACCATTGTTCCCGCTAACAATCAGATTGTAAGTTCCTGGTGCCAGGTTATTAAAAGTCGCATCTGCCGAATTGGTTATTGTCCAGTTTTTACTTAATCCCGTTAATTTATATCTAAAAGCATTTTTTTCAGGCTTAATAAAATCCAGAAGGGCAAATTCAAAAGTAAGGGAATTCTGATCGTAGCTTAGCTCGATCTCTTTGGCATAGGAAACAGATTTGTTTTGGGTTGATTTACCGATTTTCAGGGGAACATTGAATACACTTACGCCTGTAATAACAGTAGATGACCGGGCTGCATTATCATGAATTTGGGCCGGATTAAAATAAACAAGTCCATCAAATGTTCCAAAAAACAAATAATTGTCCCTGACGTATTTGGCGTGGTTATTAAAATTCGTGCTGATCAATCCATCTGCTTTGCTGTATTGAGTAACGGCTTTCTTTGCAAGGTTAATTTTAAGTAGTCCACTATCGCTGCCTAACCAGATTTGATTATGATTATCGAATGCTATGCCAAATATTGAGCGATTTTCAACCTGCGAATTGATGTGATATGGTATTACCTGCCGGCTTTTTTCATCAAATTTTGCCAATCCATGGCTATCCATGCCAAAATAGATGGTTCCCATTTGCTCGGCAATAGTATTCACCGGATACTTAAGCTGGTATAAGGAGATGGTATTATCCCTGATGTTCAGGACTTTTGTGCCAGAGATAAACCATAGCCGCTGTAGAGCGTCTTTAAATGCGGTTCCGGCTATAAATGATCTGAATATATTTTTATTTTCCAGTCCGTCTGCTTTTAAATCAGTTCCAATACGTTTATATATTTTTAAACCACCGCTTGAGGTAATCCACAAGCGGTTCAATTTGTCCTCCACAATTGAATTGACTTCGGTAACCCTGTCACTACCCGTTAAACGGTGCTCGATAGTATTGGTGCGGGCATTAAGTACATCTAATGTGCCTGAGAAATTTCCAATCCATAAGTTCCCCTCTCTATCTTTGAAAAGGGTCTTAATAAAATTTGAGCTGATGGTTTTGTTATTGCCCGGTTGGTTGCTTAGGTAGTTAATGTGTTTGTTTTTAGTATTATATATGTTTATTCCTCCGCCTTCAGTACCTATCCAAAACTCGCTTGGACTTCGGCTTTCCATACTACTCACCACCCTATGGTTCAGATTTAATGAGGGTAGGCCAGCAGTAAGATGCTGAAAAGCAGTCAGTGTGGGTTTTATCAAATCTAAACCGCTGTAATAGGTACCGATCCAGATGGTACCTGAACTTTGCTGAAATAAACTGTGAATCGAATTGTTACGTAAAGTCTGTTCATTTCCCAGTTGGCTGTTTAGTTCCACTCCACTAAGATCTTTAAGATCGAAAATAAACAACCCATTGGCAGTCGCAACCGCAATTTTATGATTTAATAGACTAATTATTGCCCTGATTTTATGAGATGCACCACCAGGCAGATTAGGTTGTTTTTTGGGCTTAATAAATTTTCCGTTCGCATATTCACATAATATAAGACCGGAAGCATATGATCCGAACCAAAATCTACCATTATGATCTGACTTTATTGACGTGATTTTCTGCTTTAACAAAAAATCAGGGAGCTCGGTTGCTTTCTGGGTGAGGGTAATGAAGTTAAGTTCGATCTTTGCTTCAAAAAGCCCCTTCGATGTGCCACACCAGATTTTGCCATCAGCACTCTCGCCAATTGCATAGGCAAAAATATTTTCTCCGTTATTGAAGGTCATTTTACTCCTGATAGCCCTTTCTCCTTTAGCTATTAAGACAACACCAGAACTGGTTGCCACTAAAATTTGTCCGGATCTATCGGCTATTACTTGTTTAACTTCAGGCTGACTGGAGTATGGTAGTAATATTTGTTTAAATTTTTCAGTAATAGGGTCGAAGGTGAATAAGCCCAGGCTGGTACCAAGCCACAACCGGTTTTGAGAATCCCAGAATAAAGACCGGATTAGCACTGGGGCTGGGGATTTACCAGTGACACTCGAAATGTTTTTAAAATTACGCCACCTTAAACCATCAAACCTGCTTAACCCGTCTTCTGTGCCAAACCACATAAAACCTTGATTGTCCTGGGTTATGGAAAGTACACTTTTCTGAACAAGTCCATCCTCAACACCGAAATGCGCGGAAACCGTTAATTGTGCTTTTGCGGATAAAGGATTGCATAACCAGATCAGGACATAGCTAAGACAGCTTATCGTGCAGACAAGAAATTTCTTCTTTACATAAACTAAGGTTGGCATCACAACAAAACTATAATTATTTAAGTGCGTTCGTTCATTAAAAACAGATAATTAATGTAAAGCCTGTTGAATTTAAGATTTTCCCCCCATTCATTTAAAATTTTCCCTATTTGATGATCAGTCGATTAATCAATTTTACCTGATAACCGGACATGTAATTGTTAGGGCAACAACTAATCAAAATAAACCAACAAACCAATGAACCAATTTTTTACCAAATGTAAACACTTTGGGGTATTGGATATTTTACTGCAGCCAGATAATATCCGGTACGCAGTCATATCCGATCCCAAAAGTTATCCGCTAAGAAGTCTAGTGACGCAGGACACACCTTTTGTGTCAAAGTACAGGAAGTAAATAACAGCCTGATCAAATTTAGCATTGCAACTGATGCATGATGCTCCAGTTTCTTAAAACCTAACCAATTGTATGATGAAAAGAAAATCATTGAACTGTATTAATCAAATTATTAGAAGCGCATGAAAAAAAATTACTTGATATTTTTTGTTGTGACAGTAGGGCTACTCGCTCACAATGAAATTAATGCTTCTCCACTTAATAAACTTAAAAATCCTCGCCACCAACCAATGGGTTACGGATCGGATAAAACTTTTACCAGGGTATTTATTTCTGTTTCAGGAAAAGTTGTTGATGAAACAGGCCAGCCATTACCAGGTGTTTCCGTTAAAGTAAAAGGAAAATCGGGTGGCGTACAAACCAGTAACGATGGCCGCTTTATCATTAATGCAAACACAGGTGATATACTTCAGTTTATGTCAGTTGGCTACAAAACAATAGAGCGGGAGGTTAATGGACAGGAAGTACTTAAGATACGTATGGAACCTCAACAAAATGATCTTGATGCGGTAGTTGTGGTAGGTTACGGACAGAAAACAAAAGCAACGAATGTTGGGGCGCTTTCTTCTATATCTACAAAAGAGCTTAAGCAGAACCCGGTTACCAACTTAAGTAATGCCCTTGCAGGCCGTTTACCAGGTTTGATTACCCAGCAAAGGGGTGGGGAGCCAGGCCGAGATGATGCCAGTCTGTTAATTAGAGGTATAACGACTTTAAGTTCGGCAAGTGCAGCACCATTGGTGCTGGTTGATGGAGTTGAACGTCCTTTTTCGCAGATCGATTTTAATGAAGTCGAATCGGTATCGATTTTGAAAGATGCCTCGGCCACAGCGGTTTTTGGTGTTAGGGGAGCAAACGGTGTAGTATTGGTAACCACCCGCAGAGGTACGGCAGGAAAAGCAAGCATTTCAATGTCGGCAAATTATGGCTTACAAAGCCCGGCCCGATTACCCAACTTTGTGGGCTCTTATGATTATGCTACCCTTAGAAATGAAGCGGTATTAAATGATAATCCAAATGCAGTAGTGCCATATACACAGCAACAGCTTGATGGTTATAAGAACCATAGCGATCCTTTTTTGTATCCTGATGTAGATTATTATAAGGAATTTTTGAAAGAGTTTACACCACAATCTAATGTAAACATCAATATAAAAGGAGGAAGTAACATTGCCCGTTATTTTGTTTCAGGCAGTTTTGCAGATCAGCAAGGTATTTACAAAAATACAAAAGGCGATTTCTTTGATGCAAACTCACGTTTCCAGCGGTTTAATTTCCGTTCGAATATCGACATTAATGCTACTAAAACAACCTTGATTTCGGTAAACATGGCAGCTATTGGCGGTGTGAAAAATAGCCCATACGCTACCAGTGGCGGTAGTGTTACTGGCTATGGTGGTGCGGGCGATATGTTCAGCGGTTTGTCGCGTACGGCACCAAATGAAATGAACCTGTTAAATCCTGACGGTACCTATGGCGCCAGTAACCGCCCTGCAAAAGTGCAGCGGAATATTCTGGGCGATTTAAGAGAGCGTGGTGTTACCAAAGAGTATAACAGTACTGTAGAAATAAGTGTAGTTGCTGACCAGAAACTAGATTTTATTTTAAAAGGACTAAGTGCCAAGGCTAATCTGGCTTTTAACAGTTATTATACACAGTTTTACAATACCTTCCGTGGAAATAGTGGCGATATTGCCAGTGCATACCGAAGATATTCTGTAGATGGTATTGATGTCAACGGACAGTATATATACACGCAGCGAACTGGTACCTATAACCCTTTGATATCTACCAACAGTTTTTATGCAGATGGCAGTAACCGTAATTTTTACCTGGAAGGATCTTTATTCTGGCAAGGAAAAACCGGTAAACACGATATTACTGCTTTGCTGCTCTACAACCAACAAAGAAAAACAAATAATACCGCTACCAGCAGTTCACTTACCGACTGGCCATTTTCAAGAATGGGAGCTGTTGGCCGTGTTACCTATGGTTACGACAATAAATATTTTGCAGAGGTAAATGCCGGTTATAACGGTTCTGAAAACTTTCAGGATGGTCAGCGTTTTGGCTTTTTTCCATCCTTTTCTGCTGGTTGGTTAATATCTAGCGAAGATTTTATTAAAAATGGCCTGCCTGCAATCACTTATCTGAAGTTAAGGGGATCAATTGGTCAGGTAGGGAACGATGCGGTGACGGGAAGAAGATTTTTGTACTACAATAATGCTTATAGCTCAGGAACAGGCTATAGTTTTGGTCTTGCCCAAGGCAGTGCAGTTGGTGGATTAGTAGAAGGTGCCATACCTACCAATGGTGTGAGCTGGGAAAGAGAAACCAGTTCAAATATCGGTTTGGAATTAAACCTATGGGGTAAAAAGCTGGGTTTAGTTGCCGATGTGTTTTATAAAAAACGTGTCGATATTTTAACTACACCTGCAAGTACACCAGTGGTAGCAGGTATTACCTTACCGGTACAGAACATTGGTCAGGTAGAAAATAAGGGCTTTGAAATCGAAGCCAATACAGCACATCAAATCGGTAGTGTAAATGTTTGGGTGAGGGGGAATTTTGCTTTTGCCCGTAACAAGATTCTGGCACAGGATGAACCAACACCAAGATACGAATGGATGGCCCGTACTGGAAGAAGTGTCGGACAGAGCTGGGGGTATTTAACAGATGGTTTTTATAACAACCAGAGAGAGGTAGATAACAGAACTATTCAGGCTTATTTCAGCGGTCGTTTACAGCCAGGAGATTTTAAATATAAAGATATTAATGGGGATGGCATGATCAACTCTTATGACATGGTTCCTGTTGGAAAACCAACTTTCCCTGAAATTACCTATGGCTTTAGCACTGGCTTCAGCTGGAAGGGTTTAGATGTAAGTGTATTATTTGCCGGATCAGGCAATACTTCCATGTTTGTTTCGAACGAAGTAGCCTGGGAGTTTTTTAACGGCGGCAAAGTACTGGAATATCACTTAAACAGGTGGACACCTGGTACCGCAGCTACAGCTACTTACCCACGCTTATCAAGCGATCCGCAGGGTACAGATAACAACTATGTCGATTCCGATTTCTGGATTAGGGATGCTTCTTTCATCCGCCTTAAAAATGCTGAGATCGGTTATACTTTCGCGGATGGCTTAGTTAAAAAATTAAGATTGGGTAGCCTGAGATGTTATGTAAACGGTCAAAACCTATTTACCTATAGCAAGGGTATCAAATACCTGGATCCGGAAAACAGAAACAGCCGTGGCTGGTACTACCCACAGTCGGTGGTTTATAACGCCGGACTATCCGTTAATTTTTAATCTGAACATTATGAAAACTACAATATATCAAATCCTCATTGTCATTCTTTTGGGCATTGGGATTGCTGGTTGCCAGAAAGAATTTTTAGCAGCACCTCCAAATAATGTAACCACAACCGATTCTACAGTTTTTAGTAACGAACTGCAGTGCCGCCAGTACTTGGCCAATATTTACGCGAGTATGCCTTCAAACCAGCTCAATAGAAATAACGGGCAGTTAGCTGATGGCTGTTTCGAATCGGAACAGGGCATACAATGGTCACCTTTTCAGGTATACAATGTAAATGCCTACAACGGTGGTGCGGGCAATGTTGATAATGCCTATGGTACTTATTATCCAATGATACGTAAATGCAATATTTTCATAAAGAACGAGAAGTACATGAAGTTTACACCGGCAAATGCGGTTTACTTTAAAGCCGAAAACCGCTTTTTACGTGCATTCGCCTACTTCGAACTCTTAAAGCGTTATGGCGGCGTACCCCTTATCGATTCGGTTTGGATCTACGATGCCGAAGACATTAAACCTGAATTTGGCAAGCAATTAAAACGTTCGAGTTTTGATGCAACGGTTAAATTTATCCTCAAAGATTTAGATTATGCATCGGCCAACCTGCCCTGGATATGGCCGAACGCCACCACCGATTTTGGTCGCGCCTGCAAATCGGCGAGTATGGCCATGAAATCCAGGTTGCTGTTATATGCCGCAAGTCCGTTATTTAATGCCAACCACCCGCATGTAAGCGATGCGAATTGTCCTGATTCTTTATTTAAGTATCCTTCATATAACATTCAGCGCTGGAAAACAGCTATGGATGCTGCTAAGGATTTTATAGATGCCAATGCTGCAGAAGCGATCAAATATCAGCTTTATAGTAATTATGGCGATATGTTTATCAATGTAAGGGGTAATGCCAATAATAAAGAAGTAATCTTCTCTCATGCAAACCAGGTGGCTGGGCCATCCCAATCCAATCCAACATTAAATCTGGTAGATATGTACGATATGGTTAATGGAAAGCCTATTTCCGATCCAACATCAGGATATAATGAGCAGGATCCTTATAAAAACCGCGATCCCCGTTTATTACAAACCATTTTAACCAATGGTGTAGCCTGGGCCGGAAGAACATTTGAGCCATTTATTAACGGCGGGCAAGATTACAACGGAGACCGGACCATTACCGGTATGTTGCAAAAAAAATATGTGGGTGCAACCGCACAGAACCAGGGAGCAGCCCGCTTTATATTTTACAGGCTGGCAGAACTTTACCTGAATTATGCGGAGGCACAGAACGAATTTGAAGGTGGTCCTAATGCCAATTCATACACCTATGTTAACCTGGTACGTACAAGAGCAGGTATGCCCGCATTTCCAACTGGTTTAAATCAAGCGGATTTTGCCGCAAAGTTAAAAAAGGAACGGATACTGGAATTTGCTTTCGAAGAAACAAACCTTTTCGATGAGCGCCGCTGGCTAATGGCTGAAAGTTTGGATGCAGGTTCTTTTTATGGATTTAAAATCAATAAAAATGCCAACGGAACTTTTAGCTATAGCCGTACAGCATTCGAAAAACGAAGTTTTCTGAAAAGATTTTACCTCTATCCAATACCTGAGGTAGAAATCTTTAAATCACCAGAGCTGAAGCAAAATCCAGGATGGTTTTAACTATCCGTAACCTCATTAATAATCAGAATTTATCAGACTTAATATATTATACATGCGTTGTTTGAAAATTATCACGGTACTATTTTTAAGTTGTGTTTGCGTTATACATGCACAGGCACAACAGAAAATCCGGATTACCATAGTTGATCAGAATAGAAACCCAGTAGCCGGTGCTGGGATCAAGGTTTATTCTTCAGGAAAAAAAGACATTACCAATGTAAAAGGGGAAGTATTGCTTGTATTGAACAATACTGATAGTATTGCGATACGCGCAGCAAATTACCTGACTAAAAATGCTGCTGTAAGTACAAAAACTGATCAAATGTCCATCACACTCGATGCCTTAAAACCTTGGGAAGGCAGTATCGAGCTGCCGTGGATGAGCCAGAATAAGAAATACAGTACTGCTGCAGTATCAACGGTTAGCGGTGCGCAGCTGTCGAAAAATCCGGAACCGAACTCTTCCAATCTTTTGGGCGGAAACCTTGCCGGATTGGTTGCCAGACAGGGCAGCAGTGAACCCGGATATGACGGCGCTGTTTTTAATATCAGAGGCTTTAGTTCTTACAACTCCCTTTCACCCTTAATCTATGTAGATGGAATAGAGAGAGATATCCAGCAGATAGATCCATTGGAACTGGAAACGGTTACCATTTTAAAAGATAATGCGGCAAACGGAGCTTTTGGCATAAGGGGGTCAGGGCGTTCCATTTTGGCCACCACAAAAAGAGGACTGGCCAATACCAGCGAAGTTTCTTTTGTGGCACAAAGCGGATTGCAGTATACCGGAGCTTCGCCGGATTTTTTGGGCGCACAGCAATACATGCAGCTTTATAACGAAGGCGCAATTAACGATGGCCTTCCTGCAAAATATTCGCAAGCACAGATCGATGCCTATAACAATCCGAGCAGAGACCAGATGCGTAATCCAGACGTAAACTGGAATGATGAAATGCTAAAGAAAACCACCAGTCAATCGCGTTACAACCTGATGTTTAGGGGTGGGACCAACGATTTTAGATATTATGTGATGATGGGGTACCTGCACCAGGGCGGCATTTTTAAAAATGGCGATGTAAACAAAGAGCAGTTTGGTTTTACTAACAACATCGATTTTAAACGTTATAACTTTAGAACAAACCTCGATTTTCAGGCAACTAAGCGGTTATTGCTTTCCCTTGATCTTTCAGGACGATTAGAAGATAGAAATTATCCGGGGACTGGTACTGGTACAATTTTTAATGCAATTTCTACCTCTCCAGGTAATGAATTTCCGGTAAAATATCCTGACGATAAAATTGGTGGTACTTCACAGTTTCAGAATAACCCTTATGGTTTGCTAACCAGCACAGGTTATGCTACAGAGTTTAGGCGCAATTTCCTTGGAACCATTAAATTAAAGCATGAACTGGATATGATTACGCCAGGACTTTCCATCAATAGTGCCTTCGCTTTCGATAATTATTTTTATACCAATGGCGGGCGTACCAAAACATTTGCCGTTTATCAGTTACAGCCCGATAATACCTATAAGAGTTTTGGGACCGAAGGTTTGCTTAATGTGGTATCAAGATCTAATGATCAAGATAGACGGACAACTTTTTATACCAATGTGGCTTACCAGCGCGAATTTGGAAAACACAGGGTAGAAGGTTTTCTTAATTACAACCAGAGTTACGAGAATGGAAACGGTTTTGATTTTCCATACGCTTCGCAGGGATTTGCCTCACGGTTGAGTTATGTGTTTGATCAGCGTTACCTTTTCGAATTTAATGGATCTTACAGTGGTTCAGAAAATTTACCTGAAGGTAAACGTTTTGGCTTCTTTCCTACTTTCTCTGCTGGATGGATCGTTTCGGAAGAGGCTTTTATGAAAAATCAGAGTTTTATCACTTACTTGAAAATCAGGGGTTCATTTGGCTATACCGGCAATGCCGATATTACCGGAGCCGGAACACAGCGTTTTCTGTACCAGAATTTTTATACAGGCGGTGCCAGCTATGTATTTGGCAATAACCCGGCTAGTTTAGGTGGAAGAACGCAGGCCAGACTGGCCAACCCAGATGTTACCTGGGAGACTTTAAGGCAGGCCAATGTAGGTTTCGACCTTTACTTTTTAAAAGAGCACTTCAGGTTGTCGGTGGATATGTTCAAAGAGAAAAGAACAGATATCTTAACCACGCCAATTATTTCAGGAACAATGGGGATTGCTACTGCACCTTACAATCAGGGTGTTATGGATAATAAAGGCCTGGAGGGGGAACTTTCTTACCATTATGAAAAGAACAAAATTGGTTTCTCTATTGCCCTCCTCGGATCATGGACAGAAAATACACTGGTATTTAACAACGAAGTTTTTCGTCCCTACGATTATCTGAAAAGAACCGGCCGACCAACAAGTAGTGTATTTGGAATGATCAGTGAAGGTTTTTACACGGTAGCCGAAGCCACAAAGATCAACAACGAACTCGCTATGCCTGCGGCAAATAAAACCATTCCATTACCATTATTTGGTACGGTTAAAGCCGGTGATATGAAATACAAAGATCAGAATGGCGACAATCTGATTGATGTGTATGACCAGACGTATCTGGGAAGCAGCTTGCCTAAATACTTTTATGGTATCCGTGGAGGTTTCCGCTATGCTAATTTCGACCTTTCTTTCCTACTTCAGGGAGCTGCAGGTGGTGTGGTAGATGTACGCAATGTAAGCACACAGGGATTCCAGGGCGGTGCTAAACCCAGCACATTCGTGTTAAACCGCTGGACACCGGAAACAGCTGGAATGGCAGATTTTCCTCGTCTCTCTGTGGTAAACAACGCACTTAATTATCAGGCCTCGGATTTCTGGATCTATAAAAGCGACTACCTGAAATTGAAAAATGTAGAAGTAGGATTTTCTACCGCAATCCGCAATAAAGGGAAAGTAGTGATTGATAACATGCGAATTTTCGTCAATGGCTCAAACCTCTTTATCATGGATAAACTACCGGTAAAATGGATGGACCCGGAAATGTCGGGTGCAGGAATCGGAAATTACCCACGTATGCGTATTGTGAATGTAGGTGGACAGTTCACCTTTTAATTTTTGTTTTAATCATGATGGTCAATTGACCATACATCAATAAAAATATATTGTAATGAAAAAAAGTATTCTTATCCTGATCTGTGCTTTCGCAATGCTGCTTTCTTGTAAAAAAAGCTTGCTGGACAGCCCACCTGAAATTCTGGTACCAGAAAAACTGATTTTTACAGAAATCAATTATGTAACAGAGTTTGTAAACGATATTTATGGTGCTACGCTGCAAAGTGGTTTTAGTGCCACTTCGAGTACCACTTTTATAGAAACAGCTACCGATGATGCCAAGCATAACAACCTCTCTGCAGAGGTACAGCGGTTTGGTACCGGTGCCTGGAGCGCAGATAATAACCCCGATAATTTATGGAACTATTATTACACAGGTATCCGCAAATGCAATAAATTCTTTGAGCAGATAGGCCAGGTAAATACCGTAGATCATGGTGCACCAATCATTATCAACAACATCACGGCTGAGGTACAGAAGCAACGCCTGATTGGTGAAGTATATTTTTTAAGAGCCTACTTTTATGCCGAGCTGATTAAGAGATATGGCGGTGTTCCTTTGCTTACCAAAACAATTAATGTAGGAGAAGATGCAAATACTCCGAGGGCCAGTTATGACGATGGTGTAAAACTCATTTTAAAAGATTGCGATTCTGCCTTTAACCGTTTACCGGTTGATTATACTGCATCAAATGTTCAAAACTATTATGGAAGGGCCACAAAATGGTCGGCACAGGCTTTAAAGGCAAGGGTATTGCTTTACGCTGCCAGCCCGCTGAATAATCCTTCAAATGATGCCTCGAAATGGGAAGCTGCAGCAGCAGCAGCCTTACCTTTTGCTAATGGTACTGCCCCTTTTTCGCTTACGGCAATCAGTAACAACATGGCCAATTACGAAGCCAATTTCCGGGGAAATCCTTATGCAAACAAGGAAATGATCTGGGTACAGAACGAATCGAACCAGAATTATCTGGAGTTGAGAAATTATGCCGTAGGCTTTGATAGGGGAAGTGGGGGAGTAGGACCTTCACAAAACCTAGTGGATGCATTTGAAATGAAAACAACTGGTAAGCCGATTAGCGAGGCAGGCTCGGGATATGACCCTTTACAGCCTTACTTAAACCGCGACCCAAGATTGGATGCTACTATTTTACGTGATGGTTTAACTTATAACGGACGGGTGATTGATGTTACCCGCGGGGGCGCGGATGGACCAGATAAGACCAATGGTACCGTAACCGGCTATTACCTTAAAAAATTCCTCGATCCGGCACTCAACTTAACCAATAGCCAGACTTCCCGCCATTTTTGGATATTTTTCCGCTTGCCAGAAATGCTGTTGAACTATGCCGAGGCCCGTAATGAAACTGTTGGTGCAGATGTATCGGTATACGCCGCAGTCAACGCTATCAGAACAAGGGTAGGGATGCCGGTATTACCTGCGGGTTTGTCTCAGGCGCAAATGCGGGAGCGGATACGCAACGAGAGAAGGATTGAGCTGGCTTTTGAAGGTCACCGCCCTTGGGATGTACGCAGGTGGAAAATTGGAGAAACTACATTGGGTGCACCTTTGCGTGGAATAAGAGTAAGCAGGGATGGAACCGCTACCACTTATACTTCTTCCCTGATCGAAAACAAGGTGTTCCTTCCTAAAATGTATCTATACCCTATACCACAAAACGAAGTAGATGCAAATACGGGCATTGGTCGTCAGAATCAAAACCCAGGCTGGTAAAGCCTTATAGTAAATCAATATAATCAACCTATTAATGTACCCAAAATGAAAAAAACATTCCTATGGTTGTGCCTGCCGCTTTTTTTTGCGGCTTGTACAAAAAACGTTCCAGTAGAAATTGTTGAAACATCAACTCCTGTCGCAGTGGTTGACACAGGTTTTACAAGCGATCATACTTATAACTTAAATGTAGTGTACTTTGTGCCAACCGATAATCCGGCAAAACCTGAATATGAACGCAGGTTAAGTGAAATTTTGCTCAAATTAGCTAAATTTTATGGTGACCAGATGCAGGCAAATGGTTACGGATTTAAAACTTTTGGTTTATTAACCAAACTAAACAAAACCAGAATTAAAATTGTAACTATACCTGCCAAGCTAACAGCCGATAAGTATACAAACGCTAACTTAACAGGTATTATTACGGAAGTAGAGGGTTACTTCACTGCTCATCCAGGAGAGAAATCCGGCGAACATACCTTAATTATCAGTCCGGATAATAAAATAGACAATCCTTATGTTGGCTATGGCAAGTATTGTTTCTGGCCAGATAAAGGAGAGGATGGGGTGGTGTTGGGCGGCCAGGGTGGTTTAGCACACGAGCTGGGGCATGGTTTAAATTTACCACACAACAGGCAGCGGGAATCGAGAATAAATGACCCCAATTATGGTACTTCTTTAATGGGGAGTGGTAATGGAACTTATGGTAAGTCGCCTACATTTTTAACCGAAGCAGATTGTGCTATTTTAAATACCAACCAGATTTTTCAAAAGCAATCGCCCATTACTTACTATGGTGCTGTAACAGCTGGTATTAAGAGAATGTATGCTTCCTACTCAGCTACTAAAGGAGCCATTATTGCTTCAGGCAGATTTACCAGCAACGTTGCGGTTACTAATGTTACCTATTACCTGGATCCTAATTATAATAATGAAGGTGTAGGAGTGAATAAAGATTATAACGCGGTTACCTGGCGTTCTGATGTAATTGGTACGGATAGTTTTTATGTGGAATTACCAATGACTGAAATGAATAATACCTATAAAGCAAATAATCCAGCTGAATTGAAAGTAAAACTGATTCATGAAAATGGGGTAGTTACAAATACAACGTATGATTTTAACTTTTTGAACAACCTTCCTGTTATTAATATAACCCCGGGACCGGATAAATCTGCTTGGAGGGTAATTAATGTAAGTTCGGAAGAAGCGACTTACGAAGGCTTAAAAGTAATTGATGATAACTTAAGCACCTTTTGGTTTGCCAAATTTTCGCAGCCTGCAGCAATTTTACCACATTATCTGATTATTGATATGAACAAGCAATTACAGGCGGATGGACTTACAATTAACCAACGTCAGGATGTTTACAGAATGGTAAAAAACGTTGAAGTGTTGATCAGTACCGATAATATAAATTGGGAATCGACCGGGAACTATGTGGTGCCAAATGTTAAAACGGCATCTAAACTGGCATTTGATTCGACAAAAACGTTCAGGTATTTTAAGGTGCTGGTAAAGTCGAATTATGACACTGCAGAACCTAATAAATCATGTATTGCAGAACTCGGGATTTATAAAAACTAATAAGAACGATAAATGAGTAAGGCATAAATTTTAGCGGTATCTGATGCCGGGCCTCGAAAAACCGCTACTTTTTGATAAAATCTTATAATGCTAAGGAATGATGGGCATTAATTTTTGCCTGTCATTCCTTTTTTTAATACTTAAAAACACACAATGAAAAAAATCCTATTTGGACTGCTCTTTTTTACCCAAATTAATTTGTTGGCACAAACAAAATCCAGCGGTAAACGTAAACTATTAGCTGACGACTCTATTTGCTATCAAATGAAAAAAGTGGCGGATTGGCAATGGCAAAATTTGGAAACCCAGGGATGGAAAAACCCGAAAAAAGACTGGACCAGTGGCGCGATGTATGCAGGCATGATGGCCTGGGCTAAACTAGCCAATGACGAACAATATTATAACAAATTAAAAAGGGTTGGTGCGGATAATAAATGGGATACGGGAAGTTACCGTTATTTTGCCGATGACTATTGTGTTGGCCAGCTTTATTCGCAGCTGTATACAGTTTATAAAAATCCCGAATATATCCGAAAGTTTAAAGCCCTGGCCGATACCATTGTTACTTTACCGCATTTAGAAAGTTTAGAATGGAAAAATAATATTTACACCCGCGAATGGGCCTGGTGTGATGCCATGTTTATGGGGCCGCCAGCATTGGGCTATTTAACACAGGCAACAGGAGATGCAAAATATCTCAACAAATCAATCGAACTTTGGTGGAAATCTACCGCCTACCTATATGATAAAGACGAATGTCTTTTTTACAGAGATAGCCGTTATTTTAATAAAAAAGAGAAAAACGGAGCTAAGGTTTTCTGGAGCAGAGGTAACGGATGGGTGATTGGAGGTTTAGCACGCTTGCTGTCTGTAACGCCCGAAAATCATCCTCAGCGCAATAAGTTAGTGAAACTGTTTACAAATATGGCCAGTAAATTAGCTTCATTGCAGCAGGCAGATGGAAGCTGGCATGCCAGCCTGCTCGATCCCGGGAGTTATCCTACCAAAGAGACAAGCGGAACGGGATTTATTTGTTATGCAATGGCTTGGGGAATAAATAACAGAATTATCCCCGCTAAAAAATATAAGCCTGTTGTTTCAAAGGCCTGGGATGCATTAAAATCTGCTGTACACCCTGACGGGAAGCTGGGCTTTGTACAGGCCCAGGGAGCTGCACCAGATAAGGTAGGCTATGAAGATACTGATGTTTTTGGTGTTGGTGCGTTTCTCCTGGCAGGGAGCGAAATGTTTCGTCTTTCATTAACGCAGGGTAATGGCCTCATTGCTGAAGCCTATAATGGGGCTTCAACCCAAGCCGAGCAAACCATAAAAGTGGCCTGGCCTCGTATTGTAAAGAAGTTAAAGGTAAAAGAAGCTAGCCAGTTAATAGTAAGAAATGCTGCTACTGGTGAAATTGTACCTTTAAATACAAGTTATGAAGGAGAAAAGATAACCGGAATACACTTCAACGCAAGCCTTAACGCCGGAACCAATCAATTTTTCGAAATCAATACTAAATAACAATATCAGGTATGAACAACTTTAAATATGCCTTTTTAATAGGAGTTACGTTTTTAGTAACAAATTTTGCCAGCCGTGCCCAATCAGGGAAGAAAACGAAAACAAATGCGGTAGCCACGGGGGTAGAGGACAGGGCCTTTTGGGTAAAAACATTGTATAAAATAGCTTACCCCGTTATCCATAACCTGGCTAATAATACCCTGAAAAAAAATATGGCTACTGAAGTAGCCCCTCATTACTATAATAATGTAAAAGAAGTTGGTTATACCGAAGCTTTAGGCCGGACCTTTGCGGGCATTGCCCCATGGTTAAACCTGCCTGATGATGATACGGAAGAAGGAAAATTAAGGGCAAGATTTAAGTCAGAGACAATCCAGGCTTTAACTAATGCTGTAGATCCGCTAAGTGCCGATTACATTAACTTCAGAACAGATGCACAACCAATTGTAGATGCAGCCTATGTTGTACAAGGCTTTTTACGAGCGCCTAATGTTTGGAAAGCATTAAATGAAACCACTCAGAAAAGGTACATAGCAGAAGTTAAGTCGTTAAGAAACAGAACCGGCGCATACAACAACTGGCTTTTGTTTCAGGCTATTGAAGAGGCCTGGCTATTGAGCGTGGGGGAGGAGTATGAACCTTATCGTACCATGACTGCTATTAACAAGCTAAATGAGTGGTATGTTGGAGACGGATGGTATTCTGACGGAGCTAGTTTCAGTACAGATTATTACAATGCTTACGTTATCCACCCCATGATGATGGATATTTTAAAAGTGATGGTAGCCAAGAAAAAAATGGCTGAAGCACAATTGTTTAAGGTAACTAACCGGGCTGTACGTTATGCTCAAATTACCGAACGGATGATTTCCTCAACCGGCGAATACCCTCCTATAGGTAGAAGTGTAACTTATCGTACAGCTGCTTTTCAAACCCTGGCGCAGGTAGCGTTAGATGAGAAGTTACCAAATGAATTAAGTCCGGCGCAGGTAAGGTGTGCACTAACAAAAGTATTTCAAAATATGTACGCGGGCAACCAGAATTTTGATGAACAAGGCTGGTTAGTGCTGGGCTTTAATGGTCACCAACCAGAAATTGCCGATCCTTACACCTGCACAGGAAGCCTTTATATGGCAACTCTTGGTTTTTTACCACTGGGATTACCGGCCGATAATACATTCTGGACAGCCCCTGCCGGACTATGGACATCACAGAAAGCCTGGACAGGTAATGCTTTTTTAAAAGACCATGCTGCGGGCAATTAATATTAACTTTAAGCTAAAAACAAATGTTTAACTCATTTAAAACTTACATCTGTCTTTTTCTGTTGTTTATATCTTCAGCTTGCTTTGCACAGCAGCAGGATTTAAAATTATGGTACACCCAACCTGCAGAAAAGTTTGTAGATGCGCTTCCACTTGGAAACGGTAGTTTGGGCGCCATGGTATATGGTGGAACCCAAACCGAAAGGTTATCATTAAATGAATCGACCTTGTGGGGTGGTGCGCCGGTTGATCCAAACATGAACCCGAATGCAAAGAATTATTTAGGCCTGATTAGAGAAGCACTATTTCAAGAAAATTACAAAAAGGCTGATTCGCTTATGCGGTTTATGCAGGGCAGCTATAGCGAATCATATGCGCCACTTGGGAACCTATTTCTTGATTTTAAAAATATTAAGGATGTTAGCGCCTACCGTCGAGAACTAGATATTCAAAATGCAATTGCCAAAACCGTATTTACAAGTGATGAAACTGTTTATACGCGAGAGGTTTTTGCCTCTCATCCCAATCAGCTAATTGTAATTAGAATAACTGCCAAAGGAAAAAACAAGTTAGACTTTGCCTGCCGTTTCAATTCTTTACTAAAGGCCAAATCATTAGTTAGCAATCAAGTACTTAGTCTTAATGGTAGGTCTTTATCACATAAAGAGAAAGATTTCCGTTCGCACCTTCCGAGTACCATTGTTTTCGATGATGAAAATACAATGAGGTTTACGGCCTTATTGAAAGTGTTAAAAACCGACGGAATGCAGAAAACTGGCGATACCAGTTTAATCATATCAAACGCTACCGAGGCTGTTTTACTTCTATCTATTGCTACCAGTTACAATGGTCCGGATAAAAATCCTGCCACTGATGGAAAGGATGAAAAAGCTATTGCACAAACTTACCTTACAAAAGCACAACAGCAAACCTATACAGGGATTTTATTACAACACACCAAAGATTTTCGTAAATACTTTAACCGTGTGAAACTTAATTTAGGTTACAGTGGAGCGGGGAATTTAAACACGGCAGCTCGTTTAAACAAATTTACAATAGATAAGAGTGATAATGGTTTAATTGCTCTTTACTATCAATACAGTAGGTATCTACTTCTAAGCTCATCGAGGCCGGGTGGTGTACCCAATAATTTACAAGGCATATGGAACGAAGCCATTAGACCACCATGGGCTAGCAATTATACCACCAATATCAATTTACAAATGAATTATTGGGGAGCTGAGACCGGAAATTTGCCGGAAATGCACCAACCTTTGTTCGATTTTATTGCCAGCCTAGCCAAAACAGGAACCGTTACAGCTAAAAATTATTATAATGCCAGCGGATGGGTGGCCCATCACAATAGTGATATATGGGCAATGAGCAATCCGGTTGGCGCATTTGGTAAAGGTATCCCCATCTGGTCTACCTGGTCGATGGGAGGTAATTGGCTGTCTACCCATCTTTGGGAGCATTACGCATTTACCCATGATAAAATTTACTTAGAAAAACTAGCCTATCCATTGATGAAAGGTGCAGTGCAATTTTGCATGGATTTCTTAGTTTCAGATAAGAATGGAAACCTAGTTACTGCTCCGACCATCTCTCCGGAGAACATTTATGTAACCGATAAAGGCTATAAAGGGCAAACGCTATATGGTGCAACTGCTGATTTAGCTATAATCCGCGAGCTGTTTGCTGATTTTTTACAGGCTGCTACCATACTTAATAAAGACACAGCTATGCAGTTGAGCGTAAAAATTGCCTTAGCCAAACTTTATGCCTATCAAATTGGCAAGGGGGGTAATTTGCAGGAATGGTATCACGACTGGAAAGATGAAGAACCTACCCATCGCCATGTTTCGCATTTATTTGCTGCATACCCTGGTAGTAGTATAACATTAGATCGGACCCCTAAATTGGTTGAAGCTGTTAAAAAGACTTTAGAAATGCGAACGAACGAAGGCCAGGGCTGGGCTTTAGCCTGGAGGATAAATTTATGGGCACGATTGGGGAAAAGTGAATTGGCATACGAGGCGTTAAAGAAGCTATTCCGCCCGGCCAGCATGCTGAAAGCCGGAGAAGGAGGTACTTATCCTAATCTTTTATGTGCATCGCCATTTCAAATTGATGGAAATTATGGCGGAGGGGCAGGCATTGCCGAGATGTTGGTGCAGAGTCATCAAGGATATATCGAACTATTACCTGCCTTACCGCTAGAGTGGCCTGATGGCAGTTTTTCGGGGCTGGTTGCTCGTGGTGGTTTCGAAATTAGTGCAAAGTGGCAAACCGGGAAACTCATATTCCTTGAGATATTTGCTAAACAGGGAGGAAGTTGCCGATTGAGGTATAGAACAAGTTTTAAAACACTTGATACAGAGAAAGGAAGGAGGTATCGGATTCGATTTTAAGATCTCTATTGATTGTATTAGTTGAATTTGCCAAACCAGTAGTTATTTAAAGCAAAACCCGTATTAGACCAAACGACAAGTAAATTCAGGGCGGTACATCATATTGTGTATTTCAACGAAACTGGTTCTTCCCCAATTTTGGTGGTCAATAATTTAGCTTATGAGTGCAACAAAAGTTTTTAACGATGCTCAAGTCCTCAAATTTTGGGGAATAATTGTTTAACAGGGTAAATTTCTTTTTCGGGTTAAAAATGAATGGTTATTAATCTAGGTGTGACATGATAGCTGCATTTAGAGCATCATATCCAATACTTTCATTAGATGCATTCAAGCATTTAGCAACTAAAACCACCAAAATTGGGGAAGAATCCGAAACTTGGCAGTCCGTTTCGGACCAAACTGTACACGAATTTGACTGCCGAGCAATTACCTAAATTGTTCCTTTTAATACTCATAGGTGGAACGCATACATTCTTTTCGATAGTCACTCGGTGTTTTACCGGTTATCTTTTATGACAGATATCTGGTATTGCCAGTTGCAAAGCGATGGTAGTTGGGGGAAACCTCAGAGTGCGAGTTCAGGAGTTAATACCAGTCAGGACGAAATGTCCCTTAACATTGCAGCAGATGGTACTTTATATTACTCCAGTAGGGGACTACCTGGAATGGGTGGTTTAGATATATTTTCAGCAAAAGGTATAAAAAACAATTGGTCTAAACTGGCTAGCCTAAGATTTTCTGTAAATTCTCCTGTTGATGATTTTGCTTTCATTACCAATTTTACAAACGAAAATGAAGTAATGGGATATTAGCTCCTCGTTCAAATGCCTGTCTGTATGTTAATTTCTTATTATCAATAAATTAATCTTTTTGTAGTAGTTCTGAAAATCAGAATTACTACAGATTTCATAAGCTCTCTTTGTAAAAAAAATAAAAAAGGCTTATGAAATACCTTTATCATCTCGGCAGTTTATTGCTGTTATTTTTGTTTATGCTGTTTGCCTCAAATGGCTATGCCCAAACCATAAGGGGTAAGGTTACAGATATTGTTACCAAAGAACCTGTAATTGGTGCCTCAGTTTTTTTAAAAGACAATGGGAAGGCTGTTTTTGTACAATTGGATGGTAACTACCAGTTAAAAAATTTAAAATCTGGTGATTATGTTTTAGAAATACATTACGTTTCCTATAAAACTAAAAAGCTAAACATTAGCCTTAAGCAAAATCAAAGCCTTAATTTAAATGTGGAGCTCGAATCAAGTGTTGAAGAGCTCAATACCATTAATGTTGCCGGCGAAGAGCAATCAGGTGATAAAAGATCCAGGACACTCGAAAAAAATGCCAATCAATTGGTCAATATTATTTCGGCCAAAAACATAGAACTTTCACCCGATATCACAGTAGCCAATGTAATGCAAAGGGTTTCTGGAGTAACAATAGAGCGAAGTTCATCCGGTGAAGGTCGGTATCCAATTATCAGGGGTATGGAAAAACGTTACATCAATACCCTGGTGAATGGAGTCAAAATTCCGAGTCCGGATAACAAGAACCGGTTTATACCTTTGGATTTATTTCCTGCAGAATTATTAGAAAGAGTTGAAGTAAGTAAAACCTTAATTCCTGCTATGGAAGGTGATGCCATTGGTGGAACCATAAATTTGGTGATGAAAGATGCACCGAATAAAACGCTGTTTAACGTAAATTTTAATCAGGGTTATAATACCGTTTTTCACAATCGTCCATTTGTCGGTTTCGATGCCACTATCATTGCAAAACAAGCACCTAGTGAAGTAAATGGCGTAAATTACAGAGCTACCCCAGCCGATTTTCCCCTAAATAATTTAAGGTTCGATAGGAAAAGGGATAACCCGATCAATACGAATATAGGTTTGGCTATCGGTACCCGTTTTGGAAAAGATAACAAGTTTGGTGTTATTGTTTCTGGTAGCTATCAAAATAGCTTTACAGGTAACAATTCGACATTTTTTCTGCCCAATGCGCAACCTGCTGTTAACAATGTTCCCCAATTTATCGAATTGCAAGATCGTTCCTATTCTCAACAAATTAAACGTTTGGGTGTAACCGGTAAGTTTGATTATAAAATAAACGATAGAAATAAACTTTCTTTAGTTAACGTATTTGTTCGGTTAGATGATTATCAAACCCGCTTAATCAGCGATACCATTGCATTAAACTCGTTAGTAGATGCCATTAGCAGAAGCAGGTGGCAATATCAGTCTATCTATAATTCTACCCTTCAGGGTAATCATCAATTGGCTAAAAATAGCAGGTTAGACTGGTCTCTGGCTTATGCCGATGCGAATAACCATATTCCTGATCAGGCAGAGTTTACCTACGAGTATCCCATTTCTTCCTCAGCTACAAAGAGTGATTACAAATTACAGCCAATGAAAAGAACCTGGGCACATAATGATGATCGCGATTATTCTGCTTATGTAAACTTTACCAATAATTTTGAGCTTTTAAACCGGAAATTTGAATTGAAAATTGGTGGTGTAGAAAGGAATAAAGCCCGTGGAAATTATTATAATTCTTATAGTTTGTCGCCATTGGTTGGCGAAGTATATACGGGAATTGACAATGCCATTTTCAATTTTAAAACGCCAGATGATGCGCTGTTTTCTACTGAAAGTGGAAATAATTATACCATTAAAGAGAATATTATTGCCGGTTATATTCAAGGTAAATGGCTACTTACCCCACGCTTAGAAGCCTTAGGAGGTTTAAGGATAGAGCATACAGATCAAAACTATGATACGCAGTTGCCTACTTCTGTACCTTTTAAAAGCGGTAAAATTTGGTATACCGATTTCCTGCCAAGTGCAATTTTTAAGTATAGCTTAAACCAAGATCAGAATTTTAGGCTATCCTATTACCGGGCTTTAGCCAGACCGGCATTTGCAGAGCTAATTCCCGACGGGCAGCAGGGAGAAGTATTTAAAGAATCAGGTAATCCGGCGGGTTTAAACCATTCAACTGCTGATAATTTCGATTTAAAATATGAACTGTTTTCTGCAAAAAATGCTGATCAGGTATTGCTGGGCGCATTTTATAAACAAATTCAAGATCCAATTGAATTCGCAGCAACAGGAAGAAATTCTTTGGTGGCCACTAAAATTGGCATTACCGAACTGATGCTTTTGCCACAGAATTTTGGTGCAGCAACCAATTACGGTCTGGAAGCAGTATTTACAAAGTATGTTGGTCCGTTTGGTATAATGGCTAACTATACTTTCACTAAATCTAAAATAACATCTGATAAATTGCAGGTTTATAGAAATGATGCCGGACAGATTGTAAGCGAGATCTTATCTGAAACAAGGCCACTTCAAGGGCAATCGGAGCACGTTGGTAATTTATCGTTATTATATAAAAACCCGGAAATCGGATTGGATGTTCAGGCCGCCTTTGTTTATACTGGTAGACGCATCTCTTTGGTTAGCCCTTATTACGGGCTCGATTATTGGCAGGCTCCAACCCAGCAACTGGATTTTTCGATTGAGAAAAAATTAAGTAAAGCTTTTTCTGTGTATGGTAAGGCCAATAATTTAACCAATGCCCCTTTTATTTTAGAAATCCACCAATCTTACAATAGTTATTTACAAGCTCCTGGATCAAGGCCTTTAAACCTGCAAAGCGATCCTGACAATAAAATCATTGTTCAGAAAGACTTTTTTAAACCAAGTTTCTTATTAGGCTTACGCTACAAATTATAATATTATGAAAACGAAAATACATTTAATCCTCGCTTTTGTATTGCTGTGCGCTATTTTTTATGCCTGCAAAAAAAGTGCTGACCATAAAAACCTGTCAGAAGCCGAAGTTATAGTAGCTTCGCCAATTAGCGATGTTGGCTGTTTAAGTCCCGAACCAGGAAAAACAGATCTTGCTGTAAAAGGCACAATGTTGGCTGGTAAAACTTATAATGTTTGCGGTAATTTAATTGTGGGTAAAAATGATACTTTGACCATTCAGGAAGGTGTTACAGTTAATTTTAACGGCAATTATGGTATTGGTGTTCAGGGTACTTTAATTTGCCTGGGTACTAAAGAAAAACCCAATTACTTTACCATGCTGGGGGTTACTAAAACCGATGCTATAGGCTCCGATCCCAGTAAAGATCCGGCTTATACTGGTAAGTGGACGGGTATAATGGCTGGGCCAACCTGTCAGAAAATGATTATTAAGTGGACACACATCGAATTTGGCGGTGCTACACCAAGCGGAACTGTTGCTACCATTTCGAAAAGCCCATATCCAATTTTATTCCAAAATCCGGCAGGGATCTTTGTGTTCGAAGATTCGTGGATTTACGGCAGTGTTGATGATCCAATCCGTACTTTGGGTGGTAAAATTGCCATTATGCGAAATACATTCGAAAAATGTGGTGCCACTGGTGGCGAAGCTCTAAATGCCAAAGCAGGTACTATTGGCGATTTTGCTTATAACTTATGTATCGGTATTGCAACCAACGGACCTAAACTTTCTAATTCTGGCGCTGCAGTAGGTGTGCCAAGTTCTAACGTTAGAATGTACAACAACACGATTGTAAATTGTGGTTACAGAAGGCAGGCTGCCGGCCGGGGTGGCTCTATTAATTTTGAACAGGACGCTGGCGGTATGGCCTATAACAATTTAATGGTTAACTGTAAGTTTGGTTTGCGCGTGGTGCAAAATCCAATTGCCGATTTGGCTAATTTAAAATACGGTTATAATTTTACTTATGCCGATCTGGCTTCGGTCGCCAATCAAATTTACCCTTCATTGGCAATTAGCACTGCAATTAGCGAAGCGCAGCCAACTGATATACCTAATCCAGCGATTTTTTTGCCTGTCGGATGGAAAGCGGGCGATACCTATGTGGCTAATACTAGTATTTTGGGTGCCAACAATCCGCAGTTTATCAATGGCCCCGTTCCTTTGCCAACAGGTATAAATGTGGCCGATATAAATGTGGTGGGTAATTATAATTTTGCTTTAAAATTAACGTCTCCTTGTGTAGGTAAAGGATTTACAGGTTTTACCGCCAAAGCCGATGTACCTATTGACCCTAAATTTGGTGCAACAGAAATTACTCCTCCGGGTAAAGATATTGGTGCTTATCAAATTGATGGTTCGGGTAATCACCATTAAAAAAGCTATTTTAATTTTAAAATAAAAATTCTGTTTAAACCTTAAGGTCTTGTTAATTGAGTGCAAATATTATAAGCTCATATTTTAAACAGTTTCAAATCTGAAAAAATGAAAGTTTTTCTTTGCAAAAAGTATATAATAACGATGCTAACTTTTGTAGTTAGTTTCTTAATTGGTAATGCTGAGGTATTTTCTCAAATTAAAAGTGATTCGGAGGTTGTAACTTTTATTTATACTTCCGACGCGCATTTTGGTATCAGTAGAGAAAATTTTAGGGGAAACAAAAACGTTTCCGGACATATTGTGAACCAGGCTTTGATTAGTGAGTTGAATAAGATTAAGGGCTTAAGATTGCCGGCAGATGGAGGCGTAGACGAAGGTAGTTTAGTAAATGGTATAGATTATTTAATACAAGGTGGCGACATTGCCAACCGGATGGAAGGTAATATTCAAAAAGCCAGTGTATCGTGGCAGGAGTTTGAGAATGATTATATCACAGGTTTAAGGTTAACAAATAGCAAAGGTGTAAAAACAGAGCTGTTAATTACACCCGGAAATCACGATATCTCCAATGCTATTGGGCATCGCAAATTGGCCAATCAAAAAACAGATCCAACAGCTTTTGTGGGGATTTATAATTTAATGATGAAGCCTTCAACACCTTTAACTAATGAAAGTTTTAACTACGAAAGGGATAAAATTAACTATGTTAAAAATATAAATGGGATTCATTTTGTGTTTATCAATTTATGGCCCGACTCTGCCGAAAGGATTTGGCTTAAAAAGGATTTAGATACCTTGACCATCAAAACACCTGTTGTTATTTTTACCCATGACCAACCCACTTGCGAGGCAAAACATTTTAATGGAGTAGGAGCAGGATTTGAAAATCTTTTGAGCGAAAACTACAAAGGTTTAAAAAATGCTGAAGAGGAGCATCTGACAACTGATATAGAGCAGGCTGGCTGGGAAGATTTTCTTGTACAATACCCTAATATAAAAGTTTATTTTCATGGTAACAGCAATTGGAATGAGTTTTATATTTATCAGGGACCGCATAAAAAGGCTAATTTAAATGTGTTCCGGGTCGATTCGCCAATGAAAGGTAAATATTCTTCGAAGAATGAAAAACGCTTGTCTTTTCAGTTAATTAGTTTAGATACCAAAAACAGACGTTTAACCGTTAGGGAATGTTTTTGGAATACTAAACCAAAAAAACCAAAAGGGATTGTTTTTGGAAAAAGTAAGACGATATTTTTAAATACTTAAACCATTTTAACTGATCCCAATTGTTATTGTGACTATTTAAGTTTATAATGTCAGGTTTTTTGGTTCAAAGAAACCCGGTCAAGGTATTTTTGGAATGAAATACCTTGACCGGGTTTTAAATTGTTTTATAAAACCTTTAACTTTTAAATCTTCTACTATAGGCTCAATAAGCAATAAAAAGACTTTTAAATATTGAAAGTATTCCCGATTATGGGTACTAAAGTGAGCCATATTCAAATACTTAAATTTGGCCCTAAAGAAAATAACAAACTTTAGTGAGTTCAGACTTTAATTGGCAATGTTTATTATCCAGTTTTTTAGAATAACTTTTGTAGCTTTCCTTTTTGTCCTAATTTTCTTCTTTTTGTCGACAACTGTCTCGTCGTGAAATAGCTTGTCATGGTCTTATCCGTCTATAGCTTTATATTTTCCGACTAAATCCTATTATCTGATTTGCAATGATAATCGAAGCAATACAGTTGTCCGCTGAGCTTCCGATATTTTGAATAATTAAATCCAGATAATATAAATAATCTAAAATACCCCTTCAATTTTACGATTTAGACCCCTGTTTCTAAGTGGGAGGCTATTTAAATTTGGATTCAGGCAATAGTTGTAATGTTAACAATGCCTGGATGTGAGACTTATTTATACACTTAGTGTGTTATTATAAGTCTTAAATAATAAATAAACGCTCTAACCAATGAAAGTACTTCCGTTTACCATGCTGGTCACAGACAAAAAAAGTGTTTTGTCTGAATTCATAGAATTACCTTTTTTTTATCAATATTTACATACCCATAATCAATGGCAAATCACATATATTGAAAAGGGAGAAGGAACATTGACTATTGGCAATGATCTGCATGCTTTTAGATCTGGAGAAATATATGTTGTGGGGGCAAAAATACCTCATTTATTCAAAAGTGATCCTGAATATTTTGAACCAAATAGTAAGCATTCTATAACGGTGTGTTCAGTTTATTTTGATCCGAATGAAGCTCTTGAGTCATTGTTCTCACTTCCAGAGTTGAGAAAGGTCAATTTTTTTTTAGCACAAAATAAACATGGCTTCAAGGTGCCGTCAGATTATATTCAAAAGATAGCTAGTGAAATGTTGGCTGTTCATAATGCCTCAGGTATTAATCTTTTATTCTCTTTCGTCAAGTTGATCGTGGCGCTTGAGTCAATCGGTGACTGTATTATTCCGTTGTGTTCGGATTTGTCTTCCTTATTTGTAAGTGAAAGTGATGATGTACGTATTAAAAGAAGCATTCAATTTATAAAGGAAAATTACAGTAACCGTATCACCTTGGATGATGTAGCTAATGTAGTATTTATGACCCCTCACTCATTTTGCCGGCACTTTAAAAAGCACACTGGTCGTACTGTTGTATCATTCTTAAACGAAATAAGAATTAATCATGCTTGTAAGAGCCTTATTTCAGGAGAGAGGGCAATTTGTATGTCAGCTATTGCCAGTAATTCGGGATTCAATACTATGACAAACTTTAATAGGGTTTTCAAAAGAATTATTGGACAATCACCCACTGATTATATAGATAATTATAGCAAAACTAATAAAAAAGCGTATAGTGTCTAGATGATTGACCTTCGTTAAATTACTGGAACTGCTCCGGGGTGGAGTGGTTCTGGGTTACCCCACCCATATGGATCTTATTTATGTGTTAATAGTATTACGTGCCGGTTTTTTTACTCAAGAAACTAGGTACTGTGTTGATGAACGGACCTTTTCTGCTTAAAGCTATTCTTGAATCATATGTCTTGAAGGAAATCTGAAATCTTTCATTCCACCAATTAATTATTTGTTTCTCGCCTGCTCGGTTTGCATCATCCAGAACAATTGTAAAATCTTTATCCATCCTATTTAGGATAAATGGAAGTGCACTATATCTACTATATGCGATTTCTGATTTGAAAGCTGGTGGCCCGTCAATTACAAATAAATCAAAGCGACTATTTTGATCTAATGCACTATCTATGGCCAGTTTTTGATACCACATATTTCCATACCCTCGTTCTACATCAGGAATCAAAGGGGCATAAACAAGTTTAATAATATCCTTTAAATCATGTATTTCAAGTTTCCTATTCAATTTATCCAGCCAAAAGGTATCACTTTCTATACTAGTGATGCTAACATCAAGTTTGAATTTCTTGGCGACAAGCCCCATATATAAGGTTGACAAACCGCAACCAAATTCCAGTATATTAGTTCTTTTATTCAACAATAACTCATTTTTAAGTATAGATAGGCCAAAATGGGACATTGCAAATCCACCTAATAAATCAAAGCAATCAATAGGTAATAATTCAAAAACATTCTTTGAGCACAGGTTTTTTATATATGACATGGGAAATTAGTTGTTTTTTAGCGATTCGTGATATATCTTAAATTATCGAACAGTCTATGAACAAGCCTTCGGTTATTGGTAATAATCTCAGCTGTCCCTAAAGATTGTGCCTTGAAATCCAAAATAGTACCGTAGTTGGTTTTTAATTGATTGGGGAAATCAACAAGCACTTGGTAAGTTTCAATTTCATGATCATTTGCTTTAGTTTTATTGCTTGTCAACGATATTGAATTTACTTTGCCTGTAATTGATCCATATTCCATATATGGAAAGTTGTCGAGTTTGACAATAACCTCTTGCCCAGGCTGTATTTTTCCACTCCCCAGGGCCGGAAGTATTAGCTGCCCAATAGCATTTTCCTTTTTGGGAATTACTGTAAATACTTTTTCTCCTAAAGAAATAAATTGATTTTCTGCATAGAAGTCTGAAAACTGAACTATTCCTTTGTATGGCGCTTTGAATACATATTTTTGCTCCCATACTTTGATTTGATCGACGAGTTCATTGTATGAGGAAATAAGGGCAATTTTAAGCTCTTTGTTTTTTTCCGGTTCAGCAATACTTAATTCCTGTAGCCTGCTGTTAGTTTGCTGGACTTGTTGTTTAGCATTCAATAGCGTATTCAATGAATTTTGATAGGCATCTTTTGCTGAAATGTATGACATTTGGGATTTATCCAATTCAGATTCGCTAATTACTTTTTTGAGGAACAGAAGGGAATCCCGTGCATAAAATTTTTTAACAAAATTTAGGGCATTCAAACTCATCTGCACACGACTTACAGATGCTGCTACTGCGCTACTTTGCACATTTAACATTTCGCTCAACCCTTCTTCTTGCTTTTGGTATTTCCCGTCAATTTTGTGATTGATTACCTGCTGAAGATTACTTAAGAATGAATAGTATGCAACATTAAGTTCCCCTAATGATGCATTTTTTGGAAGCCTTTTCTCGATTTCTATGATAGCATCACTATTGGGGCTATATTGCTTTATTATACTATCAATATAATAAACCTTTCCCGGTGTTGTCGCATTTTCTATATATGCAATAATTTCTCCTTCCCTCACAAGCTGTAAAGATTTTATTTTACCAAGTTTTAGTTTCCCTGCTACATTTGCTACTAATTTTGTTGGAGAAAACTTAGTGTTAATCACAATTTGCCCGCTCACGATATCCGGATATCTGATTACCCATCCGAATACCATAAGTAGTAAAAAAATTATAAATAAAATTGAACTGATGCAGTAACCGAATTTCGTAGGCATACGTTCTATAATATGTTGGACCTCTTCACTACGCTCATTATTGATGATTTGTTCGAATTTTGTTGTTTCCATTATAAGTTGTTTAGGGTAATGAAATCGTATTTCTAATGTCTAGTTGGGAATGCACCAGACTAGAATACCTTCCTTCCAATTCCATTAATGAATGGTGATTCCCAATCTCTACCACAGAGCCGCTGTGCATAACTATGATCTGGTCGGCTTTTTTGATTGTACTTAACCTGTGAGCCACAACAATTACTGTTTTATCCTTAAATACATTGTCAAGTGCATCAGTTATCTTTTTTTCATTTATAGTGTCTAGTGAATTAGTCGCCTCATCGAAAAATAGATAATCAGGGTTTTTATATAAAGCTCTTGCAATCAGTAATCTTTGCTTTTGTCCGCCACTAAGACCCCGTCCTTGTTCTCCCATCATGGTCTGGTAACCCAAAGGTAACTGCTCTATTTCTTGCGATATGTTTGCTGTTTCAAGAGCCATTTTCAATTTATCGTAGTCAATTTGCTCATCATCTAAAATGATATTATTTAATATGGTGTCATTAAAAATTTTACCATCCTGCATTACTGCACCACATTTTTCCCGCCATTGTCGCAAGCTGATGTTGTTAATGTTCATTTCCCCGATCTTTATCTCTCCGTAGCTTGGCTTGTATAACCGAAGGAGCAATTTTAGTAAAGTAGATTTACCGCTACCACTATCTCCAACAATAGCGGTAACCTTACCCTCTGGAATGATTAATCTAACATTTTGCAGAACCATCTTTCCATTAGGACTGTATTGGAATGCAATATTGTTTAGTATTAAACTCTTGTTCTTTGGCAACTCAATACTGTTTTGCCCTACCTGTTCATGCTCATCTTCCAGTTGGTGAATTTCATTCAAACGGAGAAAGCTGATCTTTGCAAACTGAAATGAGATGACAAATTGGATGAACTGTGTAACCGGCGCATTAAGCATTCCAATAATAAACTGGGTAGAAATCATGACCCCAAAGGTAATCTCTCCCGCAATAACTGCTTTCGCACAGTAAAATGTAATGAAAAGATTTTTTATACTGTCAATAAACTGTGCACCAAGATTTTGGGTGTTGGTTATTGCCAACACCTTAAGATTGACATTATACATTCTTGCCTGTATATTTTCCCACTTCCAACGCTTATGTTTCTCATAATTGTTGATCTTAATATCTTGAATTGTGCTAATTGTCTCTACCCAGTAGCTTTGGTTTTTTGATACCAGATCGAAATATTCCCTGTCCAGTTTTTTTCTAATGCTAAGAAAGCTCATAACCCATGCGACGTAGATTGCGCTTCCAATAATGAATATATAGAAAATAGGCGCATTATATTTAAACATGATTAACGCGAAAACAAAGAATGTTAAAGCCGAAAAGACCATATTTATAGAATTGTTCATAATGAATGATCTTATCCTTTCATGGTCCTGCGCCCGCTGGAGTATATCCCCAGTCATTTTGTTTTCAAAAAAAGTGATCGGTAAGCGCATCAGTTTAATCAGATAGTCAGACAATAAAGCAATATTTACCCGGGAAGTTACATGGAGTAAAATCCAATCCCGAACCATATTACTAAATAGAATACTGATGATAATGGCAATGTTGGCGATTAATACAATGTTAATGAAATCTATATCGTGAGTTTGAATACCAACATCAATCACCGCCTTACTGATAAATGGCATGAATCCCTGAAGAATCGTCACAATAAGCATTACAAAAAAAAGATTTATGAAACTGCTCTTATAAGGCTTAAAGTAACCTAGGAAATTTTCAAATGTCTTTAAACGTTCCTGCTTTTCTCCTTCCTGTCGATCATAAAAGTCAGCTTGTGGCTCAATCGCCATAACCACTCCCTTATTTGACTCTCTTTTTATCCAACTTTTTTCAAAGTCTTTAATACCGTATCTAATATGCCCTTTTGCAGGGTCAGATACATAAATAGCATCTGAAGCTTTATATATAACCACGAAATGGCTATTGTTCCAATGAACTATAGCAGGAAGTGGGATTTTCTTTAACAAATCCTCAATAGTACATCTTATAGCTAAAGTGCGGAGCCCTATTGCTTCCGAGGCATGGCTTATATCAGCAAAAGAAACACCTTCACGGGTTAATCCACATTTATCTCTCAAATATTGTAATGAGTAAAATTTCCCATAGAATTTAGCAATCATCTTTATACAGGCTGGGCCACAGTCCATCATATCTAATTGCCGATCGTTGGGGAAGGAATTGAAAATCATAGAGCTCGTAATTTAATACCCTAAAATGATGTTTTATTCGCAACTTTTTAAAGTCTGAATAGATGTAATTAGAAATAGATAACATAGTGCTGAGCTAGGTTAATTAATTGCTCTTTTTCATCTTCTTCCCGCTTTAATTTTATTTTAATTAATCTTTCACCTTAAATAAAAAAAAATGACAGCAAAGTCTAAATTAGCGTTCGAACTCTTGGAAAAAGAGTTGGAGTTGATCAGTAAAGAAGAACAATCTTCTTATCTAGGAGGTACAGGTTCAACAGGCCCAGGACCGAATTGTTCTCTAAGTTCAGCAGGTGCATCTTTCATTAAAACCGCTGAGGGTGGTTTTTATGGTACGGCCTACAATGATGGTGCGGGGTACATGACCATTGGTTATGGTCATAAGTTAACCTCACAAGAGATTTCCAGTGGAACATACGCAAGTGGCATAACTCAGCAGCAAGCGCATGCACTTTTCATGAGCGATGCTCAAAATGCAATCAACGCGGTAAATAGCCAGGTAACAGTGAGCTTAACGCAAAATCAATTCGATGCACTTGTTAGTTTTGTGTACAATACCGGAGGAGGTGCTTTCGGTAACTCTACACTGTTGAGTAAGCTAAACTCAGGTGATTATTCAGGGGCCGCTGCCCAAATGGACCGCTGGGTTTATGCGAGTGGGGGTGTTGTAAATGGGTTGGTAAACCGCAGGAATCAGGAACAGGACCTGTTTTCAAACGGAGATTATCAATACTAAACTAATCTAAAATGTTTATAACGAAGCGAGACCAACACCTTTCTCGCTTCGTTATTTAAAATGAAATATCACTTCTGACCTTAATAATTTAATCACAAAAACCAATGAAATTCACCACAACGCTATTATGTTGTTTCCTTACTACCTTAGCCCTGGTTGCACAAGCTCAGGTACCGAAGAAATCAGAAAAAAATGCAACCGACAATACCATATCGCTATTGATGCGATTGCAAATAGAGTCTATGGCAACTACCAAAGGTTTAAGCCAGGAATTTATTAATTCCCAAAAGAAAGTCGACTCTGCGTTTAATGCAGTTGTTAAAGAATATCATAATGACAGCTTGTTTGTTAGCCATTTAACAGAGTCTCAACGTTTATGGAAATTATTAAGAGACTCCGATATTAAAGCCATTTACCCAAATGAATCCCCTAATTATTACGGGCAGATTAATATGGATTGTATATATAAACTTCTGATCAAAAATAACACCGAACGTTTTGCCTTCATTAATCAATGGCTCAAAGGAACTCAAGAAGGGGATGTTTGTGCAGGCTCAATAAAATTTAAATAAATTCAATTCTATCAAAATTAATGAATCTCAAACCTGAAACTACTATTTTAATTCCCAGTTATAACTGCGGTAAATACCTATATGAATGCTTAGGAAGCATTTTTAGACAGAACTATAACGATTACGAAATATTAATCATAGATGATGGAAGTACTGATAATACTGAGTTCATTGTTTCCAGCTTCAACTCTCCCAAAATACGTTACTATAAAAATAAAAGGAATCAAGGAATTGTCTCATCTCTAAATAAAGGAATTGACCTTTCAAATGGGATATATATAGCAAGAATGGATGCAGACGACATTATGCTAGGAGATAGGCTGCAAAGACAAATAGAATTCTTAAGATTCAATCAGGATTATGGAATGGTGGGAGGGCATTATCAAATTATGGATAATGGCGGTACCTATCTGGAAAGCATCCAGACAAGCGACAATCCTGAATTTGTCAAGATGGCACTCTTATTCAGAAATCAGTTTCATCATTCTGCAGTCACAATGAGAACAGCCCTCGCGAAAAAACTAAAATATAATGAAGATTATATTTACTGCGAAGATCATGAACTGTGGATTCGATTTGCTGAAATATCCAAAGTCGCAAATATTCAGGAAAATTTCCTTTCATATAGATGGCACATAGATAACAGCTGCAATAAAAATCAGGATAGATTAAAGATCACAGTTTTAGGATTACTTTCCAGAGAACTCGATAAACTTGGAGTAGAACACTCAGCGGATGAATTGAAATTGCATGGAGCTATGTGCTTCGGAATGGGGAAACACATTTTTCGTAATGAAGAGACTATAGAGGAATTGCATCAGTGGCACGATAAATTATTTCAATCAGCAACACTCCGTGATAAGTATTCTGAAGAGTGGCTAACAATATTTAGGGCAGAAATCTTGAAGCTTTATTGCGGTTTAAATTATGGAAATAGAAGCATCAGAAATTATGGTTCAAAGACTTTCGTTAGCGCTAAAGCAGAGCAGTCTGAGCCTGGTATTTCTGTAATTATGCCGACATTCAACCAGTCAGCCTTTATTTTAGCCGCAATTTCAAGCCTGATTTCACAAACTTATTCAAATTGGGAATTGATCATTGTTAATGATGGATGTACTGATGATACTCAAGAGATTATCAGTGAGTATCTAATGCATCCAAAAATTAATTATATAAAAAACAACTCAAACGAGGGGATAGGTGCTAGCATCAATACAGGACTCGACCTTGCATCGTTTGATTTAATCGCCTATCTGCCTTCTGATGATTTATATCATAAAAATCACCTGGAAACATTAAGTGCCAGGTTAAAAGAAGATGCAGCATTCATTGCAATTTCCGGTATTATTTATAACCATGCAGAAACTATTAATTCGAGTAGGGGAGCTAAATCAACAGGGATAATACCTGGCCTTTTCGCTCAACTCGTTCAAGTGCTTCATAGAAAAACATCTGATAGGTGGGTTGAAAGAAAAGAACTGGTAACTGCGGATTTGGGTAAATTATTCTGGAATAATTTTTTCTCTATCGGAAAAGTTTCCTTTACTAAAATAATCTCTTGCGAATGGGTTAGCCATCCTATGCAACATCATCAGCTTGTAAGTGAATTAAAACGGGGTGGAATCTACACTTACAAGCAATATTATAATGTTGAACATCCCATTCGGTTTAAAGGTTCAGGAAATTTGATCGATGAAGAATCCTATTACAGTAAAGTAAATATTGATATTCCACCTATACAAACAGAGCCTTTGAAAATTTTGTTGGTCGGAGAGCTTTCGCTCAATCCAGAAAGAATTGTAGCCTTGGAAGAAAAAGGACACCAGCTTTTTGGACTTTGGATGAAGGCTTCTGGTTTCTTAAATTCTGTTGCTCCATTTGCATTCGGTAAAATAAAGACATTGTCAGCAGCTCACTATGCAGCAGAAATCAAAGCCATAAAGCCAGATGTTATTTATGCGCTACTGAATTATGTTTCTGTGCCCTTTGCCCACAAAATTATGCTTGAATTTCCGGATATTCCTTTCGTATGGCACTTTAAGGAGAGTCCTACATATTGTAAACAATATGGGATTTGGAATGAACTCATTTCTCTATTTAGAAATTCTGACGGCCAAGTATATTTAAGTGAGGATTATAAAAGATGGTTCTCCCAGTATTTGGATACCAACAGGAAGCCAAGTATAATATTGGATGGTGATCTGCCCAAAGAAAACTTTTTCACAGACGATAGATCTCCTTTATTATCAGATAGCATTGGAGGAATACATACTGTATTGCCAGGCCGGCCATATGGATTGCGTCCTGAGGATCTTTATAGCTTCGCTAAACAAAACATTCATTTGCATTTCTATGGAGATTTTCATCAAAATGTTTGGAGAAAATGGGTGGAAAAAGCATACTTTATTGCTAAGGGGCACCTGCATATTCATCCAAATTGCAATCCCTCAGACTGGGTAAGGGAATTTTCTCAATACGATGCAGGTTGGCTCCATATGTTTCCTTCGGAAAACCAGGGAGAGCTATCACGAACCACATGGGATGACTTAAACTTACCTGCAAGGATGCCTACTTTAATCGCAGCAGGCCTCCCTTTATTGCATAAAAATGATTGCGGTCATATCAATACTACATTTTCACTTCTATCAGAGTTGGATATGGGCATATTTTTTGACTCTTTTGATAATTTATCTGCATCGTTTGACGATAAATCTAGGATTATCCAAGTCAGAGAAAATGTCTGGAGCAACCGTAAGCAATTTACATTCGACTATCATGTAGATAGGCTGATATCATTCTTTAGAAAGGTGATTGTTGAAAAGAAACAGGTTAAGATTAATAGTACCCCCGCAATCCAAATGCAAAATTAGTGGATTATGAAGCATGTGTTTATTATTCTTGCACACAAATGCCCGGAACAGATCTACAGATTAGTCAATCAACTAGATGAACCGGGGAATTATTTTGTTATCCATATTGACGCAAAGGTTGAAATGTTACCTTTCCATAAAATAATGGCGAATAAGGATAATTCGGTATATTTCATAGAAGATAGGGTTAATATAACCTGGGGTAGTTTTAGCATGATTGAAGCCAGTCTTTTACTTTTAAAATATGTAAAAGACAATTTGCCAGACACTGATAGGGTAACACTTTTAAGTGGGCAGGACTACCCCATAAAAACTAACAAATTTATCAAAGATTTTTTTGCTAAAAACAAAGATGTCATCTATTTAAACTTTTTTCGGTTACCATTTGATAATTGGTATGGAGGAGGGATCTCAAGGTTTCCTAATTTTTATAGGATTGACAAGCACGTCAAGATTTATGGAGGATCACAATGGTGGTCTCTTCCATTTAAGATTGTTAGCTATATTCTAGATTTTATTGAAAATAACTCTTTTTTTCTCCAATATTTCAAGACGGTAACAATTCCCGATGAAAGTTTCTTTCAAACCTTATTGCTTAATTGTGATGACGCGTTCATTTCATGTAATTTGCAGAGCAAACACTTATGGTATATTAAATGGGCTCCCCCATATGCTCACCCCAGTATTCTGCGAACAGACGACCTTCCTGGTTTAATGGATAGTGACTGTCTATTCGCAAGAAAGTTTGACTTTGAAATTGACAAACAAATATTAGACTCGATTGATGAGCATATAAAACCACTGACCAAAGTTGGTATTGGTATGGGCAATCAGAGGATGAAGAAACAGGCCTTTCTGTATTTGACGCATCGAGATGAACCATCTGTATTGGAAAGCTATGAGGATTTCGTGAAGGAAAGTAGTAATTCTGGAGACTGTCACTTACTCTTTCATAACCGGTATTTTCCTAGTTCCAAGCACCTTTCAAGACTAAAACCATTTATGTTTGATGATTCCATTTTAACATCCCTCTCATATCAACCTATTTCAGAACAATTAATTCCAGGCAACAATCATTTTCCTGTTTTAGCATTCTATCTCAAAAACAGCGATTATGATTACTATTGGCTTATTGAAGATGATGTGAAATTTAATGGGAAATGGTCTGATTTTTTTAATTCTTCACTCTTGAAAGATGTCAGTTCTGATTTTCTGACAACTAACATTAATAAATTTACTGATCAGCCTTATTGGTATTGGTGGAACTCTCTGAAGCATCCTGAAATCCAGTTGCCAAATGCCGAAAAAATAAGGTCTTTTAATCCGATTTACAGAATATCAAATGCTGCGTTAAAATATATTGATGCGTGCTTACGTGAGGGATGGAGTGGACATCATGAGGTACTTATTCCAAGTCTACTTCTGCACAATGGTTATTCTGTCAATGATTTTAGTACAAATGTGCCTTATGGACTGATGAAGCATTCCATTGGATTCTATGAGCCTGCGAGCCAAGATTACGCGGGTGGAATGGGGGACGGTTCTATGCGTTATAGGCCTGAAATTAAGCCTGAAGAAATGACAAAAATGTATCTTTATCATCCGGTGAAAAATAACCGTTTTTCATCGAGGTCATAGCTAAGGAAAAACATGATGTCCATTCTCATCCTTGATGTGCTGATGATCTTTCTGTCACTGGAAAGATTTTCGAGATAGCCAACGAGTTTCAGTTTCATGAATACAACCGGATCGATACTTTTCTGGCCTTCCCTGCCATAATATTTAGCGGTAGCCCTGTAGATAAATTCAAGATCGAGCGTTTCGTTCAAGCGTTTGTAAAAATTATCTACGGGGATATAGTTCGAAAGTTGAAAGCTTATGAAAAGCTTTTTCTGATAGTTCTTCTTACCATGTAAGATATAAAAAGCACAAATTATATCATTGATTATCAAATGTTTGATTGAATTAATCGCAAAATAACGATGAGTTGTTTGGATAAGATTATTTACAATCGTAATATTGCGATGTAAAATTATGGGACTTACCAAAACAGAAATATTCACCGAGGAGCAGAACCAACTTGCAACGCTTTTAAAAGCAATTGCACATCCTGCCCGCATTGCCATCCTTCAACGGATCATTATTTCCAATACCTGCATTTGCGGGGACTTGGTTGGGGAGCTTGGATTGGCACAAGCAACCATTTCCCAGCACTTGAAAGAACTGAAGACTGCAAAGATCATACAGGGTACAATCGAGGGGGTAAGTGTTTGTTACTGCATCAATCCAAAAACTTGGAAGATACTCGAAGAACAATTGGGCGGGTTTTTAGGCTCATATAAAGGTGAAACGGTCTGCTGTTGACCTTTTTTTATCCATTTCAATCGTAAAATTGCAATATTACTATATAGTATTAATATGAAACTATCAGAAATCAAAACCATCTTGGCTACAGCTGAAGCAGTTAATTTCCAAGTAGAAAACGGGGAAACCGTACCAGAACATTTCCATGTTACCGAAGTTGGTATCATAACCAAGGACTTTATCGATTGTGGTGGCAAGGTGCGTCATGAAAAGGTGGCAAACTTCCAGTTATGGGATGCAGATGACTACGAGCACCGTTTGAAAGCGGGTAAATTGTTGAACATCATTTCGCTCTCGGAGAAAATTCTTGGAATGGAAGACCTGGAGATCGAAGTGGAATACCAATCTGGAACCATTGGCAAATACGACCTTGGTTTTGATGGAACGAACTTTCTGTTACTTGCCAAACAGACCGCTTGCCTTGCTAGGGAAGCCTGTGGAGTTGAAGAAACACAAAAAAAAGGAATGGTTAATCTGGCAGGTGCCGTGAATAGTTGTACACCTGGTGGAGGTTGCTGTTAATCCGTTTGTTATGGAAATAAGAAATCTATTGCCATCGGACTGGGGTTTTGTGAAATCAATCTATGAAAAAGGCATAGCCACGGGCAACGCCACTTTCCCATCTTGGGAAGAATGGGACAGCTCATACCTTGGCAGTTGCAGGATCGTTGCCGGAGAAAACGGAAACGTATCTGGGGGGCAGCACTGATGCCAGTCTCTTCACGTTGCGTATATGCTGGTGTAGCAGAGTCAGCGTATATGTTGATCCTGAACAATCTGGCAAGGGCATTGGGCTTGCACTTTTGGAAGAACTTGTTGCCTTGAATGAGGTAGCAGGAATATGGACATTACAGACAGGTATATTTCCTGAGAACATCGGTAGCCGATGCATCCATGAAAAGGTAGGCTTTAGAACACTTGGCATTAGGGAGAAAATTGGAAAGCAGAACGGAGTTTGGAGGGACATCGTACTGCTGGAAAGAAGAAGTAAAACAATCATTTAACGATAAAATTTATGAAGAAGATATTAGTGCTATGCACGGGGAACAGTTGCAGGAGCCAGCTTGCAGAAGGCTATTTAAGACATTTTGCTGGAGATAAAGCAGAAGTATACAGTGCGGGAATAGAAACCCATGGGGTAAATCCAAAGGCCATCGAGATAATGAAGAGAGATGGTATAGACATTTCCGGACATACCTCAAACAACATCGATGAATACATGGATATCGATTTCGACTACGTGATCACCGTTTGCGATAATGCAAAGGAAAGCTGCCCTTATTTTCCGACCAGTGCGGTAAAGTTCCATTATAACTTTCCAGATCCCGCAAAAGCTAAGGGCACCGAAGAAGAAGTGATGGAACAGTTCCGTGAAGTAAGGGAGATGATCCGCAAATACGCACAGAACTTTGTTAACGAGAACTTAAAACGCTAAGATGTCTGCAAACAATTATGCGCCTGTGGTAGAGCGTAAAAAACTGGGATTTCTTGACCGTTATCTAACGCTTTGGATATTCCTGGCGATGGCTATTGGCGTAGCCATAGGCTATTTTGTTCCATCATCATCGAACTTGATCAATTCCTTTTCAAGTGGAACAACGAACATACCACTTGCCATTGGACTGATCTTGATGATGTATCCGCCACTTGCAAAAGTGAGATATGAAAAGATGGGGGAAGTGTTCAAGGATACGAAAGTCCTGACCGTTTCACTGGTGCTGAACTGGGTCATCGGCCCGCTTCTCATGTTCTTTTTGGCAATAACTTTCTTAAGGGATTATCCCGAATATATGGTTGGCCTCATCCTGATTGGACTTGCCCGCTGTATTGCCATGGTCGTGGTGTGGAATGAGCTGGCTGAGGGAAACCGCGAATATGCCGCAGGACTGATAGCGCTCAACAGTATCTTTCAGGTATTGTTGTATAGTGTTTTTGCCTATGTTTTCATTACCGTATTGCCACCTTATTTTGGGCTAAAAGGTCTGGAGGTGAACATTACCATCGGTGAAATTGCCAAAAGTGTCAGCATCTACCTAGGTCTTCCATTTGCAATGGGCATTATCTCAAGGTTCGTTTTGATCAAGCTTAAAGGAGAGCTTTATTTCGAAAATAAGTTTGTACCAATGATATCGCCGATTACCTTGATCGCCTTGCTTTTCACCATCGTAATTATGTTCAGTCTAAAGGGAAACCTGATCGTTCAGATTCCTTTGGATGTCGTTCGTATTGCGTTACCACTTGTGATCTACTTCTCGATTATGTTCGTGGTCAGCTTTTTTGCGGGCAAATACTTCGGTGCAGATTATTCACGGAGTACATCAATTGCCTTTACAGCAACGGGAAACAACTTCGAACTGGCCATTGCTGTCGCTATTGGTGTGTTTGGGATTAACTCCGGACAGGCATTTACAGGAGTGATCGGTCCACTCGTAGAAGTTCCTGCATTAATAGCACTCGTTAACCTCGCATTCTGGTTTCGCAGGAAATACTATAAATAAAAAATGCGGCAATGTTAAGTTGCCGCATTCTAATCTATCTTTTATGGTTATTTCTGAGTTGTGCAACAGCCACTTACGTAAAGCAATGCCAGACTTAAAAGTTTTGGCTCAGGAAATTAGAGTTGAAGTAACAGAAAAGAAAAATAGCGCAAAGTAAAGACATCGCTGTTTTGGGAAAGTATCAGGGGCCCGGCCACCGGCCGGGATTTTTTTTTATCGATCAATCAATAAAAAATAGTCATTAAACGACCACTTTGCTCCGAAATCAGGCGTAAGTTTGAAAACGAAACGAGTGGCCATTTTTCCTTAAATCCCCACTTAATTGGACTCAAGAGTGTTTATCTTGTTTCGCTCGTATTTCTCCATGCCGGTTTAGGGTGAATGCAGTTAAAGCAAATAAGGCTTTCGAGTTAGGCCTGGCTAATCTTAAACTAATTGAGGGCATGTTGGAATTGTACGAGGCAACCATTAGGGAGAATTACGAATCAACAATGAAAGGAGGCGGAGTGCGGAAAAGGATTACGAAAATCGATATTAATTCGCTCAATACAAAGATCGATAAAATTAGAGAGCTTTTAATTAACGATCAGATTTCGCCGGAGGATTATGGTGTGATTAAAAAACAGTTGGAAGAAAAGATCTATACCCTAAAGAAAAGTCTCAATTCATATGATAAAAAACAAGAAAACATTGACAACCTAATCAAAAATTTATAGAACACCCTTTTAAATATCGACAAGGCATATTTTGAGGCGAATATTAAGTTAAAACGCGAAATTATAGCAGCAATTTTCCAGGAAAAATTAACATATTTTCCTGATGGGTATCGAACACCTCGACTGAACGAAGGTTTAGAGCTAATGTGTATGATTAATAATGAGTTATGTGAAATAAAAACGAGACAAACAGCTTTAAATCTGATTTGTCTCGTGAGGTGCTCGTAACAAGACCTTTAACGAACTTTTTTATTGAGGATTTGAAGAGAATTTCGGATTTGAAGATTTCGAAATAAGCCTCACTGCTACTTGTTTTTTGGAAAGAAAGTCATGCAGATTAGCTATTAATTTATAGCAACTATCAACGACAAGTAAATTCAGGACGGGACAGGTCTTGTATTTGCTTAGAATATGATTTTCGTTCATCCAGGATTGAACCAACCTGATTTTGGTAAGCATCTGCAATCGTTTCAACAAATATTTCCTCATATCCCTTTCTCGGTAAATAACTAAAAGCTCTAGAGTAAAAGCTTCATTTACTTTTTCTGAACGGAAGCGAATACCACATGATGATGTGCAATGGTAGTAGGTGAAATGTTATTACTGCCGCTTAAAGATCGATGGCATTTTGGACATTTTAGGCATCCACGAATTCGATACTGTAAATCAAACGTTTGTGCAATAAATTTTTACTACACAACATTCTGAAAACAAAGTTTTTAATTTAGTATACATCGGATAAATAGTGTGGTTTACCCCTGTATTTTGTCATAATAACTTCCTGGGATTAAATATTGTTATAATTGGCCCTTAACATTCAAAATAATAGCATCTTTTTAACTTTCGCAGTGATTGTTTGATAAACATATCTATTTAAAAGTGTTTTATCATAAAGAACAATCGTTTGCGTTGAGAAAAAATATAAAAGAAAATACCATTTGGTTAAATTTGGTAATATTTAAATTAATTTCTCAAAAATGAAAATTTATTCAAACAATCCCTATACATTCTGTACACCGGATTATCATTGCATAAGGCCCATTCCTACTGATGAATCCTATTTAATTATTCATGAAAAAAAAATAGCATCGGTCGAACTTGACGGCGAATCAGATATTTTTAGGGTAAATGTCACAGGTGGACTAATCAGGTTGTGTAATCACAAAGCAGTCTGATATGTTAATTGTACGTCCGCTTGAAAAAACTGATGTAACCATTGAGTGCATCTACGACAGTTTTTATTATACAATTAAGGGCTTTAAAATAACTGGAGGGTGTACCACGAACTGTGTCGGAACCGCCAATTGTAATAAATCTTAAATGCTTATTGTAATTTGAACTAATTTACCCAACCACATGTTTAAAGCTAACTTCAAGTTTTTTTTGCCCTTTATACTTGTTTTTTTGGTTAGTGCTTTTTTTTGCTCCACTTATTCCAGACAGGGGCACAATTGGGGTGATGATTTTGCGCTTTATCTAGCACAGGCAAAATCTTTAGCTACAGGATCTACAAAAGAAGTGATTGATGCTAACAAGTTCAGCATCAATTATTCTAGTATACACAATTTCAGTCCGCTCTTAGCCCCATGGGGTTGGCCCATCCTACTCGCCCCTGTATATCAAATATTCGGGCTTAATATTGTTGCTTTTAAAGTATTTGAATATTTTTTTTGGTTGGCTTTTTTAAGCATTTTCTATCTTTTTTCTTCTCTCAATATCAAAAAAGAGCTTTCATTGTTATTGCTGCTTTTCCTCTGTATTCATCCAAATTATAATAATCATTTAAACACCATTCTCACAGAAATACCCTATCTTTTCTTTTCTACTTTTTCTCTTTATTGTATCCAAAAATATCAACCTTCCACGTTTACTTACCTTAAGGGAATATTACTCGGTCTTGTTATTTATTTTAGTTTTTTAATCAGAACAGAAGGCATTATTTTAATAGCTGCTTTATTTGCTTCGCAAGTCAGATGGTACGTCCTCCATCGAAAAGAATTAAAATTTAAAATATTAATCAGTTGGCTCTCCACACCTTTCCTTTCTATCATCACCTTATACTGCATTGGTCTTTGTTGGTTGCCCAATGGCTTTTTAACACATCTCCATAATTCAAACTTAATTTCTATTCATTCTATCAATAATGCATTTCATTTCTATATAGAAAAGTCACAATTATTTTTGGGAACAGAAAATTATGTTTTCGTTTTCTATTTGTTATCCATTTTATTTTTCTGGGGCTTCATTTATAGATTTATTAAAGATATCCATGCCTCCATATATTTATTGTGTATCACCATCGTTTACCTGTTATGGCCGTTTAAGGAGAGTCGTTATCTGCTTGTTTTTTTTCCTTTCATTTGCTATTTCATTTGTCAGGGCATTGCGCTTTGCTATCAGCTTTACTCGTTAAAACCTTATTTATATACAGGTATAACGATAGCTATGCTTAGTTGTATCCTGTTTTTCGGCGACACTAACTTAATTGAGAATAGAAAGAGACCCCCTATCGAAGGACCTTTTAAGCCAAATGCGCAAGAGATGTTTGCCTACATCAAAAAATATACGAAGCCAAATGACGTGATTATTTTCTTCAGGCCACGTGCAATGTCTTTGTTTACTGAAAGAAAATCGGCGATGATTTTTAGAAATTGGGAGGAAATACAGCAACTAGGCAACTATTTGGTCATTCACAAGCATTCGACTACCCCCTTTCAATTTGCCCCCACTGCTCCTTTTTTCTTTAAGCCCGATTTTTCAAAAAAATTCACTATCGTTTTCGATAATTGGGATTTTACTGTTTATAAAATCCTTGCGCTCAAATCATGACAGAAAATACCCCTTCAGTTTGTGTAATTATTCCAACTTTTAATGAGGTGGCAAAAATTTCAACAGTGGTTGAAAGCTTGTTGCCCTTAGGTTATCAAGTGGTAGTTGTGGATGATGGATCTACTGATGATATCCTATCGCAAATTAACACACTTCCTATTGCTTATTTAAGGCACCTTGATAACCTGGGGCAAGGTGCTGCGATTAAAACAGGGCTGCTTTATAGCCTCCGGTTAAAATTCGATTATTATATCACTTTTGACGCAGACGGACAACACCAGGCACGAGATTTGCCTTTAATGGTTACAGCAATTCAAAAATCAAAACTTGACATTCTTCTGGGTTCCCGTTTTTTGGGTGAAAGAGCAATCAATATGAGCGCTATCAAAAGAAAGCTACTCCAACTTGCCAGAATCTTCAACTATCTTTCCACAGGTTTATGGTTGAGTGATGCCCATAATGGTTTACGTATTCTGAACCACCAAGCAGCCAGTGCTATTCAGCTTAACCAAAATCGAATGGCGCACGCTACAGAAATACTTGCTGAAACTAAACGACTGAAATTAAACTATGGAGAATTTCCTGTACAAATTGTTTACACAGCCTACTCCAAACAAAAAGGGCAACATGCCCTAAATTCTTTTAATATTATTGGCGATTTGATCTTAGCAAAAATTTTCAACTGATGACAACCATACAAATCATACTCAGCTTTTGCATTTTAGGCCTGGCGGTCTTAATCTTCGAGCGACTGAAACTAAACTTATTTAAAAAATCGTTGCTTTTCTTTTTCACGATCGGTTGTGTCTATTTTATCTACCAACCTGAACAGACTACCGTGATTGCTCTTTTTTTGGGGGTACATAGAGGGGTAGATATGTTGTTTTACTTTGGTTTTATTTTTTTAACCTTCATGGTCATTAAGCTCTACCTTAAAATACGAAAGCTTGAGCAAGCGAATACCAAAATCATAAGAAATATAGCGATTAATAATTTTAAAAAAGGAGGGGAGTAGTTAAATCAAAAAAACTCATTAAACCATTTCTTTTAATAAAAATCAAAACCAATTTCTCATATCAGAACTTTCATCTTATTACATTAAAGCCTCATGTCTAAAAAAAATCCTTTTTTAAATCTTTTATTAGGTTTTTTAATCTTTTCTGCTTGTGAAAACAACAAAAAAGCCACCACAGAAAACATTGCCTCAAATGAAATAAATATATCACTAAATCCAGAGGATAAAACTCCAAAATACGCTAAGGATATTTTTAAAAATGTTGAATTTGTACCGCTACAAACTTTAGACGAATGTAGGATTGGCAAAATAGATAAAATGTTAACTACCGAGAATTATTATGCAATTCTAGACAGATCTTCTAATGCTATTTATTTTTTTCTAAAAAATGGCATCTACCACCATAAAATCGTGTCTACGCCTACGCAGAAAATGAGGATAGGTAATTTTGATATTCAAGGTGATAGAGTTTACCTATTCGATTACGACAACAGGAACGAGAGCTTACAAGTCTTCGATTTAAATGGGAAAAGAACTGGAGAAGAACATTATCCCCAACATTTTGTTTACTTCAAAAAAACCAAAGGTTTGACTTTGTTCTATAATGGATTTTATCATGATAATAATTCAGGAGAAAAGTTTAAACGTCTTTCAATCTACGATAAACAAGGACAGCCTATCAAATCTATTTTCAGCTACGACCCGCAAGCCATAGGCGAGAGAGATTTATTCGACCCTATGGAATCTTTTTTTAGTTCAGGAGATAATCTTTTCTATGCCATGCCGGGTATTTCATCTTTTTACGAAATTGACGATAAGCTAACATTTACTGCTTATCACATTAACATGCCTAAAACATATCAATTGCCCGATGATTTTTTAGAAGACAAAAGCCTATTGGATAAAAGGAGAGTATTTTTGACACAAAAGAACAAAGAATTAATTTGGAATATATCTAATGTTTATGGAATAGATAACCATTTTCTATCCATTAACATCCAATCTATGGATAATTTATATTTCACTTCTTTATGTAATTTAAAGACAAAAAAAGCGATTAATCTACGTAGTATATACTACGACCGCACTACCTGCAAATTACCGATTACGGAGTTTCAGATTATAGCTTCAGACGGCACTAGCTTTTATGGCACTTACAGTGCGAAATTTCTGCTAGATATTTTAATGAAATTAGGTTATGATAACATTGCAGATAATGAAAATCTAAAAGATTTTGTCAATCATTCCAATGCTTTATCTAATCCAATCCTAACCAAGTTTCAAATGAAATAAGTATGCTCACTCCAGCTATTCAAATTGATTAATTAAACCATTAACACCAAGCCAACTTCCAATGAAATTAGCAGCGCCAATTAGATTAGAAACTATTTTTCCTTTTTTGATAATATTACTTGTTGTAACGGTTACATTTTCTCCCGTACATATGCTCGGCTTTGCTTCTGCAGATGATCATTGGCAATTATTACACAACCCATTAGTAAGTAATAGCCCAATGGATTTCAGCTACTGGAAAACATTAATCATAAGTTATAACCGCAATCAGTATTCTCCTTTTAATACCCTCTGTGATAACCTTATTTTTAGAATCAATCAGTTCGACCCTTATTATTATCATTTATTTTCACTTTTGCTGCATATCACAAATTCTATTTTGATCCTGGTGTTAAGCAAAAAACTCTTAGCATTATTTAAACAACCTGAAAATTTATATACCCCATTTCTCTGTGCGATGATTTGGGCGATACATCCCTTAAATGTAGAATCTGTAACCTGGATTGCCGCATCCAAAGTATTGTTATTCTCCTTTTTCACTCTCGCCTCTATCCTAACATTTATTAATGCCATTGAACAAAACAGTATTAAGAACTACCTTCTAACTTTTCTATTTTTCTTACTTTCTTTTTTATCAAAAGAACAAGCTGTTACTACGCCTGTATTACTTTTTGCGCTGTGGATTTCAATCAAACATCATGACGAGCATATTAAATTTAATCCTAAGTTGCTCTGGTTTATTTGTGTATTTTGCTTGGCTACCCTTGTTTTTTGTTTAATTACAATTAGAGCGAATGGCGTTGAGATCTCTAAAATGTCTAGATACCCTTTTCATCAGCGATTTTTTTTAGCATTTTATTGCTTGTTTTTCTATTTATTTAATTTGATTGCCCCAATAGGGCTTCATTATCATTATCCATTTCCGATGAAAGCAGGAGAAGCACTTCCTGCTATTTATTATGCTTATTCAATTATCTTTCTAGCTATTTGTTTTTCTTTTCTCTATAAACAAAAAATCAAACTCAATTGGTTAGTTATTTTTTGCATCGCTGCCGCGTTGATTGAACTTTCTCTATGTATACAGATTGTTCCTCTTACACGACCTGCTATTGTGGCTGATAGATATATGTATCTCCCTTCATTTTTTTTAATATTTGCTATTATTTACGTAGTTAATAATTTGGTAACTAATCGAAAATACAGAAACATCTTATTTTCATTGACACTACTCTATATTGGATTTTTAGCTTGCTATAGCAACCAACTCACCCTACAATGGATCAAAAATACAATTCACTCTTTATGAACCTAAACTCACCTTCTCGACTATTTACCCTCATATTCTCAGTGCTTGTTACTATTTCTTTATGCTATTTAGCCCTAAAGAAAGGTGTAGCTAGTCCTCCCATAGTAGAAATTTGCAAGGATAAAAATGCTGCAATTACTAAAGGTCAAATTGCGGATAACCGGACTATGTTCTACGATAATTATATAAAATTGGTATTACATAATGAAAATAAGCTAATTGGTTTGAATGTCAAAGTTCAAGATACTTCTTTTAAGAAGATTTCTTTAAGAGATTTAATCAGCAAAAAAAAGACCGTAATTTTTAGGTATTCGTGGAATGACTGTGACCTATGCATAGGCGCAGTGACCAAGGTAATCAATCAACTAAAAAATACTGGCACACAGATACTGATTATCACAGATTCTTATTCTGACAATGACTTTTTGACCAAGGCCAAACACTCTACCTCAAAACTGCCAATTTATTCATTACTTGATGAAAAAAAAGGGTTAAATCTCCCATTGGAACATATGGGCATACCTTTCCTATTTACAGTAAGCCCTCAAGGTATCACTTCTCGGATCTTCATACCATTTAAAGAGCATCCTAAACAAATAAGCGAATACCTCAACTTTATTACACAATGAAATTGTTAACATGTAACCTCCCCACCTTTCATAAATCTTAAAATAATTATTATGATTAAAAAAATCCGTTTAATTGGTTTCATTGCTATTGCCTTGGCGTTCGTAATGAACATAGTACTGATGCCTAAAAAGGTATCGGCACAAACGAATACCTCTCTCAATTCAGAGTGTGTAGTTTCAGTACAAACACAGTATGGAACACAACTTGCGAGTTCCACAGTTCAGAACTGCGGAACCTGTGTATGGTACACCGTTGAGTTTGATGAACATGGGAATGCTTTTTATCAAGAGCACTCATCTAATGCAGTCGTTTCACTAAATCAATGTGTTTATAAGGGAGGGAGTGGGACTTGCCAACAACAGTATGTAAGCAGTGTCAACTGCCCTGAAGGTGTGGATACAAGTAAACCGTTACCAGATACGGATACAGATACTGACACAGATACCCTTTATTAATAATAGCTACAAAATTTCAATCCTGCAAGGCGGAATTAGGGAGGCGACCAAATTGCAGGATTAACTTATACATATGGTTTTTAAACCGTCTATTTTATTCAGCTCCATAAAATCAAAGTTTTCTCTTACAAGTTACTCCAATACTCCATTATTGCTTTCATCAGAATAGTAGAACGTCTTGGCGATAATCAAATAATTATTTCAAGCCATAAAGTATTACTTGATGAAACAGCTTTCCGGTACTGTCCATTCCTTCTAATAAAATTTGATGTTTGCCTACTTGATTTGCATTTAAATAATCTATTTTGATATTACCATTTTTATCTGGGCTCAAATTTGGATTCCAATATAGGGTGGTACGCAAATCTGGTTCTTGTTTGTTGTTTTTTACCTCATACTTGGGAGAATAAAATTCTCGGTTAACCGAATAGCCCAATTTAGTAATAGTCAACATTCCTGGTGGCGTATCTTTTCTGTAGTTTTCATAAGTAATGGTTTTATCTTTCATGTAAATTACCATATATGCAGTAAGTGGAGCTCTACTTATATAATTATCTATTCTCTCTATTTGATTGACAGGTAATCTTGAGAGGTCAAAATTTTCATCCATATAAGTGTCATTAACTACCGTACCCAATTCAACTTCAATGAATGGTGGTGTTCCTCCATTTGTTCCCAACATAAAATAAGCCCTGAGAACGCCACGTTCACTATTTTTTAAATATGCCCCACCACTGACATGATTCCCCAGATAGTCAGTAATGTCTTCGTAGCCTTTTAAGTCCTTTGGTAATATTGTTTGTACTATATTGCCAGTATTCACAGGTTGACCATTTGGAAAGTAAAAGGCCCGTCTTTGAGTTATGTTTACTTCTTTAAGCATGATGCCGTCTTTTTTCTGTGTCGATTTCAATTGTTGTTGGTAAAAATTTTCGGTTTGGTTCAGGTATGTATGCATACCTGCCCTCAAACTACTTTCGAAAAGGGTATCGGTAGTTTGTGCTTTTTCGGTAAACAATTGCGGAGCTATATTATCCAACTTCACTGCTACGAAAGACTGTCCGCTTGCTACTTTAGCCCGCACCACAAACTTTGCCGTGTCCACAAACATCTTATTAAAAGCAAAATGACCCTGACCGTCAGTTTCGGTCTCGTCTATGTCCAGTTGACCTGTCCTTAACAAAATCACCTTCACTTTGGCCAAAGGCTGATTCTTTTTGGTCACCGTGCCGCTAATCCTGATTGCCTTTTCTGCAGGAAACTTTGGCTCGCTTAAACTATCCAATTTTTTCCAATTTATTTTCCTCCAGCCTTGGATAAGTAGTAGGTTATCCAACTTTACTCTTGTTTCTGCATCATCATTTTCCAAATAATGGTTGGCTTTTTCTATATGTCCACGTAAATCTGCCGACAACAACATGGTTGTCAGTATATTGTCTCCGGTTACAGTATCGGGTTTTATAACATTGGTATTGGTTACCGAAACGGAAAAAGAACCCTGCACTGGCTGCCCATTATTGGTTACACCCAAGTTTAATGTGGTCGCTTCTCTAGTTTTGTAACTTTCCTTCAGCCCGTTTACCATCAGGGTCAGTTTTTCTTTTTGATTTGGGTGTATAAAAGTTATACGTTCGCAAACAGGTTGCTGATCTGCAAATAGCGTAAACTGCATTACTCCCGCTGGCAATTTGTCTTTGGCAATGTTCAACACTTTCAGTTGGCTATCGCTGGCAATTGGGAGGCTGAAAGCTACGTTACCGTTCTGTTGGCCTAACAGAAACAAATCGCCCTTGCCCAACAAATCGGCACTGATCAGTACCTTTATTTTTAGATTTGCTGTATCGACATTGTTGATCATCACCCCATAACCACTTGGTAGTACTTTGGGCATGGGATATAATTTTACCGCACCATTGGGCAATTTAAGTTGGGCACGGTAATCCATATTCGCTTCGGGCGTGAACAGGAAACTCCCCATACCTAGATAGCTCTTGCCCAAGGTAGTTACTTCGTTGTTGTCCCTATCCAATATTACACCGCTCACTTCTACACCCAAGCCATTGGGGCCTATGGCTTTATAGCCAATCTTGCTTGGCAGGCCGGCTACTAGGTTTCCACCCTCTGGCACAAATTGTACATCTGTCGCTGCTTTTTCGTTTGCCAATGTCAAAACATCCTTGGCTGTTGGCGGTTGTTTGACCACTTCGGTTTTCTGAGTCTTTATCCGGCTGGCAATCGCGAATGTTTTTTCGAAGAAGAAGTCTGCGCCCATGTTCCGCATCAGTTGAGTGTACGCCCTTATGCAGTATTGGCCCGTGGCCAAACTATCTGTCAGTTTAAAATCGCCCCAAGAGATACCGTTGACCATTGGTAGGGTTCTTTTTTGTAGGATGATGTGCTGTGCATCGAACAGTTCCACATATAAAGTGCCGCTGTTAGCGCTAGGCTGCAACGTGGTAGCATCTAGGACATAGGCTTTGAACCAGATGTCATCGCCACTGGCATAAAATGGCTTATCGAAATGAAGATGCACTTTTTCTTGGGGGTGGGCAGCTACATAACGGTCTAGGTTTTTTAACAGACTATCAGCATTCATTGCTTTTTGGGCGTGTGAATAAAATGCATTAAAAAACAGCAAAAAGAAAATTACCTTCTTAAGGATAGGTTTGTTCATAACGGGCAGTAGTATGTTTACCGATAGAGGTTAACAATTATTTAGGAAATTTTTGCTGTTTTAAAAGAAAAGTTCTTTTGAACGAAAAAATTTATGGTTTGTACGATAACAACATTCAAAATAAATGCGATGGTGACATTTATTTTAGCCATGATTAAGAAATCGAGCAGGTAAATAGAAATCAATACATTTAATATCGTAGTCAAGAAATAACGGAAAAACTGTCGTTGTTCATTCGCCTCCTTTGTGACGAAAACATAACTTCTATTTAAAAAATAACCAACAAAAATGGTAATCGAAAGCGAGGAAAGCAGGGCAAGCGTATGAGGCTTAACAGGGTGAAAGTTGTCTTTATACAAAAAGAAGTACGAACTGTGAAAAATACAGAAATTTAAAAAAAAGCAGACTCCGCCTACTGCCAAAAATCGGTAAACCTCTTTGGTCATTACTTTTTTAAATAGAGGAAAAAAAATATCTAGTGTTTTTGAAATGATTTTATCCATATTAACTACATTAGCCAGAAGCAACCCATCTTTAAAAAATCGAAATATGTTCAACTTTGTTAAACCACATCAGGATAAAATTAAGTCCAATTACATCAATTTAATCGGCATTTTTTTTGTTTGCGTTTCTCTATATGCAATATACATTTTATTCAAGGAAAACAAAAACAGGGATTATGGCCCAGGTAGTTTGCCGTTTAAAAATACAACTACTGCTGATGAAGAAGCCAATTTTTTGAATATTTACAAAAACCTTATTGTCACATCAGATGGTAAAGTGTTAGATCGTAACATTTTGCTAAATGATAGCAATAACCAACAAATTTCATTTGCTAAGCTAATCTCCTCTAAGGGAAATTGTGTTGTATTAAGAGCTGGCTTAGGTGACAAATATCGACTAAGCCACTTTTTTTCGTTGTTAAACCCATTGAAAAACAAAAAGAATATTTTACTAATACTGGACAGGGCACCTCATAAAAAAACAATTTTGAAGTTATCTAAAGAAATAAAAATTTACTATTTACAAAGCATCTATCAAAGTTTTAATATTCCTTTGGAAGGTAAAGGGCTTCCTTATTTTTTTCAGATAGATAGTACTCTTAAAATTTCAAAAATATTGGTTCCTTTTGAAGATTCGCCTACGCTAACAATTAGGTATTTAGATAAATTTTCACCAGATCAAAATCGTGTATTTATCCCACCCAACCGCCATTAATAAACTGAACATACAAAAAAACCTGTAGGCAAATGGTTAGGAGATACAATGGCATAAAAGTCTTGTGTTTTTCCAATTTTAAAAAGGTGAGTTGAAAGAAAAATAAGAGGTAAAAACAGCTCATTGCAAAATAATTGGTGAGATCCGTAAAAAAAAACACCAAACAGATTGCCAAAAAAAATGCGGTTAAATCAGATTTATTGTAGTTGATTCTAAATAGGTAATTCATCAAAACAATATAAAATGGGGTGCATAAAACATGTCTGTTGATACTCCAAATGTTTGTTCCACTTTTCATATCATAAAAAGTAAAGAAGACATCAATTAGAGTAACTATACTGATATAGCCTAAACTAAAAACCAACGATTTAGGTAAATCTATTTTTTCTTTTGGTACTATAATTTTGACAATAAAATACTTGGTGGCAATATATATGGCAATTAACCCAATTACCAAAGCAATAGCATCCAAAAAAATGATTTCATCTGCTATATAAGTGGTGAAAGGGAGACGAGGCCAGATGAAATTCCTTTTCCAATATTTTTGCACACCCAAAAAGTACAAAAACTTTCCTGTTTGTATGTACTGTAAATATGCTGATAACACCATACCACAAAGCGCAGCAAATACACTCTTCAATATTGCCATCAGTTTATTCTTAACTGTGCCATGGTTTGTCATCAGTTCAGTAAAGATGATCAAAGGGATAAAAATTGTAGTCACCGCACGCGTAAGGGAAATGATAAAAAAACCGCTGTTTTTAACTAAAGAGTTTTCCCCATCGTAACCATAAATCAATAAAAATCCTGATAGAAAGAACAATGCCTCTGAATAGGGTAATGCAAAAAAAATGAAAGAGCCAGTACTTAGCAACAAAAAAATTTGATGCTTTGATAAGTTAAGAAATCTAACCAAGGCTACAAAAGCACCTATAAAGACAAATAAGTTAATTATACTAATCCCTACCAACCCTACGCCGAACAATTTCCAAAAGGCAGGAAAAAGTGGAAAAAAAGCTAAATTACAGGTTCTATTTGCTAAATAAACGTATCCTTTCTCAGCTATTGACTGGTACCAGTAGGCATCCCAATTTAAGAGGCCGGACGGAAAATTTTCAAATGTATCCAGTTTGAGTATAAACACCAACACCAATGTCAGGCTTACAAGCAGAAGGTGTATCGCAACGGCAAAAAGTCCTTTTTTCATTGATATTGTTTTGCTGAAGCCATACCGCTAAAATATCATAAATAAATGAAGGCAGAAAGATTTTTGCTAGCTAAGTGGGGATTTAGCAATAGTATCCACCTGTTTTCGCTCAATGAAAGAAGAAGCAATTGCAAGATTTGATTATCCTGAGGAACTTAAGGAAAAACTGATAGAGCTGGTGGTTTACCAGGACTATTCCTTTTCTTTTCAAACGATCCAATCCTGGTAAGCCATTTAGTTTAAAACATTGGATCCAGTTCCGCAATGTCCGAACAGGAATATTCCCTATTTGAGAAATGACTTTAGCAGAAACCTCTTTTTCCAGTACCGGATAGATCAGCCGGTATTTATCAAGTGAAGATAGCTTTTCCATATCTTAAAAATCTATAGATAAAATACGGTATAAGAAAGTTACGAATTATAATTTAAACGTTCATATACTATTTATTAGATAAATATCAAGTCTTAAACACTCATAAATATTAAAATAAAATTATAATTTTAGGTTTTTACCTAATTCATTAAAATGAGAAGAACAATTGCTTATCTGCGTGTATCTACCATTGACCAAAACCTAGAAAAGAATAAAGCCGATATCTTACATTTAGCGAATGATAAGGATCTAGGTAAGATTGAATTTATTGAAGAAAAAGTTTCGGGTAAAATACCCTGGAGGTTACGTAACATTGGTTCTATTTTCGAAGATCTTAAAAAAGACGACACGATACTGCTCAGCGAATTTTCCCAGGCTTGGCCGCAGTATGCTCGAATGTATGGAAATTATTTCTATTGCAGTGGAAAAAGGTATCAAGATTTACACAGTGAAAGGTGGGTGGCAGCTTGATGATTCGATACTGAACAAGATTATGGCCATGGTCTTTTCGATGGCAGCCGAAATTGAACGGGACCTGATTAGTAAACGAACAAAGGAGGCACTTGAGGCGGTTAAAAAGTCTGGTATAAAACTGGGCAGGCCGAGAGGTTCGGGTAAAAGTAAACTGGATATTTTCCAGCCTGAGATAGAAGCACTATTGGCTAATGGGGCGACCCAAAAATTTATAGCAGTCAGGTATAACGTTACCGAACCCACACTTTCCAACTGGATAAAAAAAACAAAATTCGAGGTAAATCGACTTATGTATATCTATAAAGACTCGTCACGATAACATATTTGATCATATTATATATGCGTCTGGATAAAAAAATGTATTAGTTTGGTTTTGTTATATTCTTATTTTTCATTTCCTTTGATTACTCGCGTCTGTAAAACAATTAATTATGAAAAAATTATTATTATTTATTTCCCTAATTTCTATATCTGCTATTGCAAATGCAAATACTAACACAGCTAACAATGTAGGCATAAATACTGGATTTGTTGCACAAGTTATCCATGTTACTTCCGTATCCTGGTGTGGTACGGTCGCAAGATATGATTATACACCTAAAGATGGAATGTCAGAGCAGCAGATTGATAATGAAATTGCCCTGATCAATTCTGTTATTGAAAACAATACCTGCCCTACAACATATTTTGTTTAGGCTTAAAACGATTTATAAATAACCAAATATTAATCCGGATGCGAGTATCTAACATTATGAAAAAAACACTATATACCACCTTTATTTTTATTTTGCCTATACTGGGTTTTTGTCAGCAGGTTCATGACCAAACCAAAATCGTTGTGGATTACATTTTTACTTTGCCGTCTTCTGATCAACATTCAGCAGCAAAAACACAGGTAAACACACAACTTTTGATCGGAAGCACTTCATCTCTCTACCGGGCCGAGCCGAAGGCTAAGTCCGGACAGTCTAAAATTGAACAGAATAATGGCGGTACCGAGCTAAAGTTCAAGTCCAATATGCCGAATATTCAACAGTACCTAAGAAATTATGATCCGCAAAAAAAGGACCTTGTTGGTTCTGTGCTTGTCAAACCCTATTACTGGGAGCAAGACAAAACTACTTTGAAATGGGAAATACTTAAAGAAAAACAACTAATTGCCGGGTACAATTGTACAAAAGCAAAGATGTTTTCAGAACGCTCACAGAAATACTTTTTAGCCTGGTTTACCGCAGACATACCTTTCCCTACCGGCCCGTCAAATGCCGGAGGACTTCCAGGACTGATATTAAAATTTGAAAGTGAAGATAAGACGTTGGGCTGGGAAGCCGTAAAAGTTTCTAAGCCTAATGAAACCAACAAGATCGTATGGTTTGACAAGGATGTCCAAAAAACAACAAAAGCCGATTTTGATAGGGCAATGGAAGCTTATCGTAAGGACCCCCAGCTTATTATAAACCAAATGAACATAAAAGGAACTGTGAGCGGGCTAAAAGTTCAGTAATTCAATAAACAAAGATTGTAACCTGATCCAAATCTTTATCATTTTATGATAACAGGCAGTATCGTCAATCAAAAAATCCCAGACTATAGGCGTTCACTTCTCATATTGTCCAGATTTCTAAATCTATATTGTATTAAATCCCCATCACAAAACCTAAAAATGGGAAAAGTCGATGAAAGAAAAGGTTTTTGTCAATACTGCCATTAAATTTTGTATAGCCTTTATGTGCTTGTTTATTTCAATGGGTAATGTAAGGGGACAAATTATCTCCGGGGAAGTAGCCTCTGAAAAGGGTGGCGTGATTCAAAATGCAAACGTAGTGGCAATGGATTCTTTGGGGAATACCATAGGATATTCATTCACGGATAGTAAAGGAGTCTATAAGTTAAAAGTTATAGAAAATAGAATGCCATTTATCCTAAACGTTTACGCATTCAACTTCGAAAGTATCACCCGGAAGATTTTCAAAATAACAACAAGGGAAGATTTCACCCTTAAAGTGAAAGCAATAGATTTAAAAGAGGTAAACGTCAAGGCTCCGCCGGTTTCATCTAAAGGGGATACGATCAGTTATGACGTAGACTTTTTCAAAAAAGCACAAAACCGCGTTATTGGAGATGTTTTGAAAAACATACCCGGCATAGACATAGACGCGAAAGGCCAAATCAGTTACAATGGAATGGCCATCAATAAATTCTACATAGATGGTGATGATATATTAGGGGGCAGGTACAACCTTGCAGAGAATACAATTCCTGCTGACATGGTTGAGAAGGTACAGATACTTGAGAGGCACCAGCCTATAGCAGTTTTACGTAATGTTGCCCCATCAATAAGTCCTGCTTTAAACCTTAAACTTAAAACAACAGCGAAGTTTAGACTGGTCGGCGAGGCAGAGATCGGAGTAGGAACAAAAAATAATTTTTTGGCCAATGCGAATACCATGTTGCTTAAACAAAAGTTTAAGACCATTAATAGAATAGGATTTAACAGCACCGCTCTTGTTTACAGCGAAGAGCTCATAGATCATTCATTAAATGCATATCTGGATAGGAATAATACCCCTTTTTCTACACCGATATATGCCACCCAAAATCTTGTGACCCCGGAAATTGGCCTTTCAAGATGGTTTACAAATTATAGTGGCATTGCTAACATCAACACATTAATAAATTTAGCTGAAAAGCAGGTTTTACGTATCAATATTGGGTACGTCCCTGAAAAAAATAAAAGAGCATATTCTTTTGAAAATAACTATTTTTCACCCAATGGTTTTGTAAAACAGTTTGAATCCCAGGATTTGCAAAATAGCCTCAATACCATAAGGACAAATTTTGAATTCGAAAAGAATTCCGAACAGGTTTATGTTCAAAATAAGTTGGTTACTGATTTTGACATCAATAAAGCTGAAGGAAAGTTATATACAGACAGGGGATCTTTACTCCAGCTAGCAAAACAGCGTAATAATAATTTAAATAATACCATAAGCATTATAAAGCTTTTGGGTAGGGGATTGATAGTCAATTTAAGAAATAAGTCCGGATATACCAACAATCCAGAAGACGATTTTATCAGTGATAACTTGTTTATCACAGGTAATTCCATCCCATCCGAAAACCTTCAGCAGCGGATTAAAAAACAAAGCTATTATCTGACAAACAGAGGTTCTATAACCTATGGAACAAAAAACCTAAAGCCTAGCCTGACTTTAGGTTACAATATAGCCAGATCTATATTTGAAAGCAAGTTAAACACAATAGATATAAATACTGAGTATGTAAACAATCTTTCTTTTGTTAAATCACAGAAAATTATTACACCAGGGATCACTTATATGGCAGATAAATTCAGGTTCGAGGCTACTCTCCCATTAACTTATGAAACTATCAGGTCAACAGATAAACTGCGTGGGAACAGGATCGATACTTCAATATTCAAGCCGCTGGTAAACCTGAACCTAACCTATGCCTTCAAGGGGAAGAATACATTAGGATTGAACTATAATTCTTCACTGAATACATCACAACCGATGGATATATTACAGGGCTCCGTGTTAAAAAATTATCGAACCCTATCAAATAATGATTTTTTTATAGTGATTAACCAAAGTAGGTATGCCGGGCTATACTATCGCTACCAAAACACATTAAAGATTTTCTTTGCATCCATATCATTTGATTATTCGGGTACAAAATCTAATTCGATAACCCAGAATGATATCAGTCCGGGTGGGGTGATCAACTTGAAGCGAATAATGTTGCCTAATAGTATCCATAGATATTCCCTGAAATTAGATGCCAGTAAATATATTTTCGGCTTAAAAACCACTTTAAAACCATCTTTGGTTATCAGTTTATTGAAACAGCCAGTTTTCCAGAACGGTAGTTTATTAAATGGCCTGAACAATAGTATAACTGCAAATATGAGTTTTGATGGCAAGCCTGTTGAGTTTTTTAACTTCAATTTCTTATTCACTTCTACGATTGTAGATGTAAAAACTTTTGCGGGGCAATCAGCAGGCAAATACAGAAATTATTATGGAAGCGGTAAGCTCAACCTGGCCTTCAAACCTAGTCCTAAGTTTATTTGCGAAACCTTTCAAGAGTATCAGTTCTTTAATGGTAACATAGGTAAATCGAAATATTTTATGAGTGATGTTAAACTTACCTACTTAAATAACTCCAGGACATCATTTAACCTCCAACTGATCAATGCTTTTAACAATAAAGATTATACGTTGCAGTATCTGGATGTTTATGCTTCAAGCTTAGAAAACTATCAACTTCGGCCACGTACTTTGTTCTTTTCTGTTAAGTTTATTTTGTAATAGCTTTACATATCAAGTTCAATATTAAATACTAATCTTCCATTATCCATATCTGCCAATATTGGTGACAGTATACCGAAGTAAACAAGTATATAAAAATTAGGCCTTACATTATTAGTCCTTAAATTAAACGGCAAAATACCACTAAAGAATAGTGACATTTTATCGATAAAGTTCACAGGTTAGGTTATGATGTTGGTTTTTCAAAAATTTTTGAAAAACCGTCTAATTCGATTAATTCATTAACAAAGTGGTTCGAATTACGCACTGGCACTGACCCGAGTGGGACAAAGATTTTTTCGAAGATCTTTGTTCTTTTTTTTGCCCTAATTCTTTGTTTTTCAGGTAGATCTCCCTCTTCATGTTTTTTATTTGCCTCTTTATATATTTAGGGTGACCAAGCTACTATCACGGCCATCGGGGACCATAAACGTCAGCTGAAAACCGAGAGGGAATATGCAGAAAAGAAACTCCTTAGGATCAAAGATCTTTTGATAGAAGGGACCATTACCTCAGAGGAATATCGAGCACACAAGATTGAACTCGAACACAAGGTAGAGCGCTTAGAACGTCAGGAAACGGCGAAACCGATAAAGAAAGGAGAATTTGCAAACCTTGCCGAAAATCTAGTGAACACCTTGGAAAATCTCGAACATCTTTATCTGGAGGCTGGAATCGAGGTTAAGCGAGAAATCATCGGAATTTTGTTCCCAGAAAAGCTCGAGTATGAAAACGGGCATTATCGAACACCTAGACTGAATAAAGGAGCTGAGCTAATATATCTGATAAATAGTGATTTATGAAAAAAAACGAGATAAGCAGTGCTAAAACTGGCTTATCTCGTGAGGTGCTCCACCATGTGCCGCTGACACACACTTTGATTGAGGATATTAGAAAAATAATTTCGTTAACTAATGTTAAAGAGAAAAATAAATTGATGCTAGAAATAGATTTGAAATTTATGTAAATATCTGTTTTATAATTGATTATATTTCTTGTGCTGCGGTAGAGGACATTGTTTTTAAAAGATGGTCAAACTACTTAGCTCAAAATCTAAATGACATCATTTATCGAACATTCATTTTTTGATCGAACTTTTTAAAAAACGTAAATAAAATCCTCCTTATTTATTAAGGAGGATTTGTAAAATTATAGACTGATAAGACCGTATGTTTTCTACTATAGCATAAGACTTCTTAAAATGGATCTTAATGACTGTTTTAGGAGTAATAATAATTCCTTAAAAGAATATTAAACTATTTTTTTTAAAAATTACTTAATAAATATTTATATATTGGATTTATAAATTAACGTAATGCTCAATCTTTCTCTGCAAGGCTTAAACCGCTTATTATCTAAAAATAAGCGAAAAGGTTTTTTAAAAAATCATTTGGAATTTTTCCAAAGAGTAGGTTTTAGCCCTATATGCAGATGCATCATGCGAAGCATTCATTTACAATAATGAAACAAATTAAATCCATGAAAAAAACAAACATGAAGGGGCTTTTATGTCTGGTATTATTGCTTGGCATCGCATCACTTGTCAACTCCTGTAAGCGAGGCTTTGAACTCGAAAAAAACACACCCTTAGCAATCAGTCAAACCATTTTAAATGCCAAGAGCCATGTGGATTCCCTGATATCACTGCAGGGACCTAATGGCTATATTAAAAAAATGGGTTTCGAGATAAATTGGAACAATGCTACTATCGATAGCGCTGGTAACGTGCGCGTGCCTATGCTTTTTGATCTAAGCAAGTTTAAGCCAAAAGACGGAAAACAAATTACGATTCCTGAAACCAAAACCGTTTACGAACTTTTTATTAAAAAGGACAATGGAGGACGTGAGGTTAGCATCATGCAGTTCATGAATTTAAAGGGAAAATATTACCCCTTACGCTTTAACTTAAATGGAGCGGAATTGACCAAGCTAGGGAGTAGTATTGCCGCAAAGGTTTTAAGTTCAAAATCCAAACAGATGCAATTGGGCAAGGGCGCTATGCCAGCATTTGATAAAACAATGATAACCGAAAGCGGGTTCATGGAACTTGTTCAGGGAATGTATGGACAAAGCTATTTAGCGGCAATCATATATGAATGCCCGCTTGGGACGATGTTTGAACCAACAACGTGCCTTTGTGATTTTGCAGAGAATGTAGTTAATGGGGCGTTTTATCCGGAAATATTTATGATCATTGCAAGCTCACCCGGTGTTTATCAGGTTGTTCCATATCCATTCTCATTCCATCCATCAGAAATTACCGCCGATCCTGAATATCCAGAGGAACCGATTGGTGGAGGCACGGGGAATGTAGATTGTGCAGGAGTTAAGGGAGGAACTGCTTATGTGAGTGATTGCGGTTGCATTGGCGGTACAACAGGAATTTCGAATTGCTATACCGAATGTGGTCCCAACACAAATGTTACCATCACTTGGAATGCCGCAAACAGTAGTACTAATAGTTCCACTGCAACATCCACAACCGTAGAAACTCCGTTTGTCGTAGAGTATGAGGCATGTGCCGATAATGCAAACGCCGTTTGGAGATTAAGGGTTAAGAGTATCACCGGCGGTGTAAATATTACCATAGGAAACGGATCAATGAGAGATCCATTTGCTAACCCTCCCGTAAATCAAGCCGAGGCCTATGCGGCGGTCACTGAAATGAAAGCGCATTATACAAATGGCACCAGGGGCCTTTGGTTTACCAATGCAGCAATTATGGCTCATGAAAATTATCACTATAGTGAATGGAAATGTTCTTCAGAAAAGTATTGGCCAGCTGTAGAAACCGATTTGGAAAATTTGACAGTTCCCTTGAGCTCTTATTCAAATGCTTCAAGTGCCTTAACAGCATTATTAGCCCTTGGAGCAGCCACGAAGATAGATAATTTTAAGAACCAGGCACGTAGTTATTGGTTTAGCCTTTCGGATGGACCAAGTTCCCAGGTTATGGCTGCCGGGCAATTAGTTTTAAATGGGGCGATACTCCATGTCCAACATTTAGCTTCAATAAATGGATGGATAGTTCCAAGTGGCACAGACTCCCCAAGCACAGGAAGTAGCCCATGTTATGTACCTTAATATTAATTATAAATAAATTTAACCTTAACTTCGTATTATGAAAAAGATGATAGTATTATTGGCTTTTACCGTTTTAAGCTTTTCTTCATTTGCCCAGAATAGTTTAACAAATAAAACTTCGCAAATTAGCCTAACAATAGATAGTGAAAATAAAAACGCTGTAAAAAGCGATGGATTATTAATAAAGGTCCACTTTAATAATTTGAGAAATGAAACCGTAAAACTTCTTGACCTTTTCGATCCTGAAGGAATTTTCTTCTCAATAACCATTACAAAAGAAGATGGAAATATTATAAGTCCCTCAGGAGCCGGCAAAATGGATTTTGGCAAAGCAAACAAGTTTAAATATATTGAGATTTCACAAAGTAGCTCATATACAAAAGTCTTAAATATAAGTGCAACATTAAAAAAACAGGGTATATCATTGGCTCCAGGTAAATACAAGATAAAAATTTCATACCATAACCAATATGGCTCGGATTGTATTAAAGGGTGGTTTAACAGTAATGAGATACCATTTGTTATTAATTAAAAATTTGTCCTCAGGCAGGAATGCCACTTCATAGGATAATAAAAAAGCGAAACGGGTTCATAAACCTGTTTCGCTTTTTTATTATAGCATAAGATAATATCAGCGGTGCTACGGCGAGGGAAATATAAAGATCGGGCGGGAGCAGCTCTATAATCGTATAAGGTTTCATGGGCTATTAATACCTATAATCCCTAGAAGGTGCGCTGTCAGGACCGCTGATTCTAATCACGCTTTAAAACTTTAAGAGGCAAATTCACTCTCTTTAGCTGCTGATCCTGGGGATTTCGGTAATAGTATGTCTTGTCCTGAAATAGC
>NZ_QAJQ01000036.1:0-64525 GCF_003852395.1 Pedobacter sp. KBW01 | reverse complement strand
CCCTATCTTCCTACTCGATTCATAATATTCTGAAAAAAATGAAAATTAAAAATCTGGTTGTCTGGTTTTATCGTATATCATTTAAACCTTTATTTGATAACTTAAATACTTTACCAATGAGAACATTTACAAGACTTTTTGCAACGGCATTAACGGCAATTGCAATATTAAGCACCAACAGTTTAAAGGCACAAGAAATGAGTCAGACCATGAGTACTAACGGCATGGCCTTTAAAATAGGAGTTGGTGTTAATGCCGGATTGTTTCCAGATCGTTCAGAAATGGATTATGGCTACGGAGCAGACGTAAAATTGCAATACGATTTATCCAAAGATGTTGCTGTAACGGCTTCGGCTGGTTATACCCGCTTAAGGTGGAAAGACAGCCCCTTAAATTTTCAGTTTATTCCTTTAATGGGTGGAGTTAAAGCTTATGTAATTGATAGGATGTATTTAGGCGGTGGCCTGGGTACTGGCCTGGCAGTTAAAGAAAGTGCACAAATGAACTTCATTTATACCGGAGGCCTTGGCTACGAGTGGAATAACGGACTTGAAATTGGTGCACGATACGAAGGCTATGTAAACAATAGCGCATCTGATTTGTATTTCATGAAAACAGGTCAGTATAACCTGCGTATCGGTTATAATTTTAAATTATAATTAAAATATCATTTATTTTAAAGAGCCCTGCAATTAGCGGGGCTTTTTTTATTTATTTAACATATTAATTGCTATTTTGAGCCGAAAACCAAATACAATGAAAAGAATATTCGGAATAGCCATACTCACTGCATTAATGGCCTGCAATCAGTCAGAAAAAAAGACAACTGAAAATAAAGATTCCGTAAAAACAGATTCTGTGAGCGTTAAAAATGATGTAACGATAAAAGATGAAAAAAAATCGGTAATTTTTGCTCAATATGTCGAATTAAAAAACGCTCTGGTTAAATCTGATGCTGCAGTTGCCCAAAAAACGGCCGAAGCTTTGAAAAATAGTTTGGCAGCTTACGAAGGTTGCGAGCTTACTGCTGAGGTTGCCGGTAAAATTGCGGGTACCAATAATCTGGTAGTACAAAGAAAAGACTTCACCGTTTTAAGCGCCGATTTAATTGCTTTAGTTAAAAATGCCGAAATAGAAAAAGGCACCATTTATGTGCAGCATTGTCCAATGGCCAATAAAGGCGAAGGAGGCGACTGGCTATCAACGGAAAAGAAAATTAAGAATCCTTATTACGGAAACGAGATGATGGAGTGCGGAAGGGTAGTTGAAGAAATCAAATCGAAATAACAGGCACGATTTGTTTTGTTAAGCATGATTGTTACGTCTTCCTGACTAATTATTCATATTAATTTAACAGATTTGTTATGCATGTATATTAATTTTATATAATTTAGAAAGCTATAAACACAATACAATAATATGTCAGATATTGCAGAGATCAAAGTTGATGGTAAGACAATAGAATTGCCAGTAATTACAGGAACAGAAGACGAAAAGGCCATTGATATTTCAAAATTAAGAGATCTTACAGGTTTTGTAACTTTAGATACTGGTTTTAAAAATACAGGTTCTACAAAAAGCAAAATCACTTTTTTAGATGGTGAAAAAGGCATTCTAAAATACAGAGGTTACGGTATCGAGCAGCTAGCAGAAAAATCTAGTTTTTTAGAAGTAGCTTACCTGGTTATTTACGGAGATCTTCCTACCCAAGCGCAATTAGACGGTTTTCAGGCTGAAATTAGTAAGCATACGCTGATTCACGAGGATATGAAAAAATTCTTTGATGGTTATCCGTCAAGATCTCATCCAATGGGTCAGTTAGGGTCGCTAATTTTCTCTCTATCTACATTTTATCCAGAGTGCTTAAAGCCAAACCAAACTGCAGAAGAGCAAAACCTAACCATTATTAAGTTATTGGCTAAGCTTCCAACAATCGTTTCGTTTATTTATAAAAAGTCTTTAGGTCATCCGCTTATTTATCCAAAAAATAAATACGATTATGTTACCAATTTCCTTTGGATGACATTTGGCCAGCGTACCGAAGATTACGAAGTAAACCCGATTGTGGTAAATGCAATGAACAAATTACTGATCCTGCATGCAGATCACGAGCAAAACTGTTCGGCATCTACTGTACGTATTGTTGGTTCGTCTGATTGTAATTTATATGCATCAGTTTCAGCAGGTATTGCCGCACTTTGGGGACCGCTTCACGGTGGTGCAAACCAGGCCGTTATCGATATGCTCGAACTGATTAAAGCTGATGGTGGCGATACTGAAAAATGGATTGCTAAAGCTAAAGATAAAAATGATCCTTTCCGTATGATGGGCTTTGGACACAGGGTATATAAAAACTTCGATCCAAGAGCAAAAATCATTAAGAAGGCTTGTGATGATATTTTAGAGAATTTAGGTATCGACGATCCGATTTTAGAAATTGCTAAAAAACTAGAAGAAGCAGCCCTAACCGATCAGTATTTCATCGACAGAAAATTATATCCGAACGTAGATTTTTATTCAGGTATTATTTACCGCGCATTAGGCTTCCCGTCAGAAATGTTTACCGTTCTTTTTGCTTTAGGACGTTTACCGGGATGGATTGCACAATGGAAAGAAATGCACGAAAACAAAGAGCCAATCGGTCGTCCGCGTCAGGTTTACGTTGGTGAAACCGATAGGGAATTTGTTGAGATTAAAAACAGAAAATAGTTTCATTAAACATAAAAAAAACCACTCGAAAATTCGGGTGGTTTTTTTGTGGGTAATACTTTTTTACTAATAGCCGTCATCTCTACTGAAGTGTAAGCCCGTACAGGCAGGGAGAGATTTATCTCGATAACACTTATGAATTAGATCTCTCCGCTCTACTACCTTCCGATCGAGCTGACGACTCTCTTAAGTAGTAACGAAGCGCGGGCTACGTAGCTACGTAATAAATTAAATTAATCATAACAAATTCTGATACCTTAAACGCAATCCAGAAGAGTACGAAGATCCAGAACATTTTAAAGATGATACTGCCGGTTTTGCGTTGATAGAATACCTTTAATGCATTGAACATATACCAGCATATCCAAACCAAAACAGCCAATTCGATAATTTTGGTAAAGACACCACTGCCTCCAAATACATGCTTAATTACCGGAGCTGTAAAAATCTGAACGATAAAATAGGCGGTCATCCCATGAATGGTGAAAATCAGGTGGTTGAGATAGTAAATGTGATTCTTCCTGAAATTCCACATGATGAAAAGCGCCAGTAACGGCATCAATAAAAAGTATTGTTTTGGCCTGTTGTGCTCCAGGGTTTCATTAATCACTTCCGATTTTTCGCCAAGGCTAATCGCCCTTTTTTTGATTAACTTTTCGTACCAGCTATCCTGATCGGCTGAAGGAAGTTTTTGCTGACGTACCAGATAGGCCGCATAAGTACTGTCGTTCCTTTCGATATGGATATCATTGTAATTATCAATAATATCTTCAAGCGAATCAGATTTAAGTGTAACGTTTTCGGCTTTTATCCGGTTCAGCTCAACTTCCTGGTCCTTAAACCCCAGTTTTTTAAATTCTTTAATCTTTATCGCATTATCTAAAGATTTTACGGTCTTTTTAATAATAGCGTTGTTCTCGGGCATTCCTGCTAGCTTCAGCGCTTTGCTTACACTATCGGTTACATTCTGATTCTTTTTCTTTTCAACCGTGATGCCATCGTCGTCATGATTATCCTTTGCTACATGCTTTGGCGAATAAACCACCAAAAAGTATACAATTGATACAAAAATGTACATGCTCACCGGGTTGATGTACCTGGCTCTTTTACCGGCCAGATAATCGAGTGTAACTTTACCGGGTTTGGTTAGGAGTGGAGCAAGCGTTTGAAAAAATTTGTTATCGAAATGAAAATAGTGGGCAATACTATGACTAATAAAAGCCCAGAAACTCTCTTTTAATTCTAAATTAGGCTGACCGCATTTACTGCAATAATGTGATTCTACATGCGAACCACAGTTTAAACAATCGTGTTCTTTTCTGTACTTACCAGCTGACATGGGACGGATTATAAATGATTAATGGCTTCTACTTCGGCGCGGGTATGTTTGTGCTTAAATATCACAACAAAAACGACTGCTATAACGAGTACATAAATGGTAAAGGTTAACCAGATGTTATGCCAGTCTTTTACATCTAATGCCCTGCTCAGATCTCCGTTTGGCAGCACATCAATGCCTTTGTTTTTTAAGAATTTAAGCAAGTGTGCATTGTCTTCTTCACTTTTAACGTATTTAGATAGCGAACCAATACTATGATAATAAGTGGTAAAGAAGCGGCTAATCATCCAGCCCGAAACCAAACTGCCAAACACAGCCCCAAAGCCATTGGTCATCATCATGAATAAGCCCTGGGCAGAAGAACGGATTTTTGGCGCAGTTGATGTTTCTACAAATAAAGATCCCGATATATTAAAGAAATCGAATGCCATACCATAAACGATACAAGAAGTGATAATCATCCAGAGGTTGGTAGATGGATCGCCGTAGGCAAATAAACCAAAACGCAACACCCAGGCAAACATCGCAATGGCAATAACCCATTTAATTCCAAACCTTTTCAAAAAGAAGGGGATAGCCAGAATAAAAAGTGTTTCAGATACCTGCGAAATCGATAAAATGATAGTGGAATATTTAATTACGAATGATTCTGCAAAAACCGGGAATAACTTAAATTCATCTAAAAAAACATCGCCATAAGCATTGGTTAACTGTAAAGCAGCCCCTAAAAACATCGAGAAGATAAAAAACAAGGCCATTTTATAATCGGCAAAAAGCTTAAAAGATTCAAGCCCAAGTTTTTGTGCAAATGTTTTCTTATCGCTGATTAAGTTTAATGGTTTACAGGCTGGTAGTGTAAAAGAATATACACCTAAAAGTAAAGCACTTATACCCGCAATGTAGAACTGGTTGGCACTGGCTTTATTACCGGTTAAATTGGTAATCCACATAGCAGCAATGAAGCCAATGGTACCCCAAACGCGGATAGGAGGAAAGTCTTTTACTACATCGAAATTGCCGTTTTTTAAGGTGGTGTAGCTAATGGAGTTACTAAGCGCTATGGTTGGCATATAAAAACACATGGCTACCAGTATTACCCAGAAAAAGGTGTGTGCATCATTTACCTGTGGCAGGTAAAACATGGTCGCCGCGTAAAGAATATGCAAAATGGCATAAAGTTTTTCTGCATTGATCCATTTATCAGCTAAAATACCGGTGAGAGTAGGCATAAACAGCGAGGCAATGCCCATTGTAGAAAAAATAATTCCAAAATCTGCACCATCCCATTGTTTGGTTCCGAACCAATAATTTGCAATTGTAATTAACCAGGCAGCCCATACAAAGAATTGCATGAAACTCATTATAGTTAAGCGAAACTTAACATTCATAATAATAGTTTAGTTTAAAAGCTGAATATAGAACTATTTTAAGTCATAATCCAAAATGATCCTTAATTATTTTAAACAATTTGGATCATTTTGGGTTTTAGCTTTTTTATTGGTGAGATTTTGTAGAAAAATCTGAAAAGATTTGAGTTTTTTTAATGCCTGAAGGTGGGAAATTAAGAAGTTCCGCGCTTATTCAGTTCATCTCTTAACCTTGCTGCTTTTTCATAAGCTTCTTCGGCTATGGCCTCCTGTAGTTTTTGTTGCAGCTCTTCTAAGGTAAGATCGCTATAGCCTGGTTGCTGGCCTGAGGTAGGCAAGGTATCGGCTTCAGGTTCTTTAGCAATCGAATCCATATTTTCGAGAAAAAGAAAATCATTTCCTTCAATTACAATACCTGCAGAAGCGAGGATAAATTCGTAGGTATAAATCATGGCATTAAACCTAACAGCCAGTGCGATAGCATCCGAGGTGCGGGCATCAACTTCATGTGTGTTTTTGCCGTCGCTACAAATCAGTTTGGCATAAAAAACGCCGTCAACCAGGTTGTAGATAATAATTTCCTGAATGTTGATATGAAAAGTATCAGCCATCGATTTAAACAGGTCGTGCGTTAATGGCCTGCTTGGAGTCATTTTTTCAATTTCAATGGCAATGGCCTGAGCTTCGAACGCACCAATAATAATGGGTAAGCGCCTGCGTCCATTTACTTCTCCTAAAACAAGGGCATAAGCACCAGATTGAGTCTGGCTGTAAGATAAACCTACAATATCTAATTTAACTTTTTTCATATTTATGATAAGACCTTATAGGTTTTTTAAAACCTATAAGGTCTGTAAAATATTATCCCTTATGTGCTTTTAATGCCTCAATTAATTTTGGTACAACTTCAAAAGCATCGCCAACGATACCGTAATCGGCTACTTTAAAGAAAGGAGCTTCCGGGTCTTTGTTAATTACCACAATCACTTTCGATGAGCTTACACCTGCCAGATGCTGTATAGCACCAGAAATACCGATAGCAATGTATAAATTCGGGCTGATGGCAATACCGGTTTGACCAACGTGCTCTGAGTGTGGTCTCCAATCAGCATCAGAAACGGGTTTAGAACAAGCGGTAGCAGCGCCCAATAAGCCTGCAAGCTCTTCTATCATTCCCCAGTTTTCAGGGCCTTTTAAACCTCTTCCTGCCGATACTACCAGCTCAGCATCGGGTAACGAAACTTTATCAGTAGCCCTAACAATATCTTTAATAACAGTACCCAGGTCTGATTGTTTAATATCAGCGACAAAGTTTTCGATAGTTACATCGATAGCATTTTCTTTAACACCAAATGCATTCGGGTTTAAAGCAATTACTTTGTTGGCAGAAGTTAACTCGGTAATGGCAAAAGCCTTACCAGAGAAAGCAGTTTTCTTAACGGCAAATTTACCATCAGTACTTGGTAGTTCAACAGCGCCATCGGCTAAGCCTGCTTTAAGTTTTACTGCAATACGTGGCGCTAAACCTTTACCTGAGAAAGAGTTAGATAATACCACAATTGCTGCGCCTTCTTTCTCGGCAGCAGCAGCAATAACGCTGGCATAAGCTTGATTAACGAAAGATTTTAACTGATCGGCACTTACATTTAATACTTTAGCTGCACCATATTTTCCCAGTTCTTTTAATTCACTTTCGGCAACATCGCCAATTGAAATGGCGGTTAAGCTGGTAGATTGTTGATCGGCAATGGCTTTGGCATAAGAAACGGCTTCGAATACAGATTTCTTAAATTTACCTTCAGCTTGTTCTACATATACTAATACTGACATATATTTATCCTTAAATCCCTTAGCGGGAGTATTATATTTATTATTATTAATTTATCTCTGCTCGGTCAGTCAACTGAATTGCTAACTGACTAGATTACTTTAGCTTCGCTGTGTAACAAGCTAATTAACTGCTCGGTTTGATCGGCAGGAATTAATTTAACTGTTCCGCGAGGGGCAGGGGTTTCGTATTTGGTTACCTTGGTTACCTCGTCGATGGCAACAGCCTCTACAACTGCTAAAGGTTTTGTTCTTGCGCTCATGATACCACGCATGTTAGGGATTTTAGGCTCGGCTACACCTTCAGCACAGCTGGCTACAAATTTACCCGAAACGGTTAATACTTCTTTCCCGCCTTCAATTTCTCTTTCGATAGTTGCTGTATCGCCGTCTATATCCAGTTTTTTGATAATCGATACCGAAGGGATATCTAAAAATTCGCCAACCATGGCTGCAACCTGATTGCCATTGTAATCGATAGATTCGCGACCGGTTAAAATAACATTGAAATCTTTGTCTTTAGCGTATTCTGCAATTTGCTTAGCCACAAAATATGCATCTCTTGGAGCTGCATTTACCCTAACTGCATCGTCGGCACCAATTGCAAGTGCTTTTCTAATGGTTGGATCGTTGGCGGCTTCGCCCACATTGATTACGGTTACTGTTCCTTTACCACCTTCAGTTAGCTCAATTGCCCTTGCCAGTGCAATTTCGTCGTAAGGGTTAACAATATATTGTACTCCTGCGGTATTGAATTCGGTATTATCGTTGGTAAAAGTTATTTTTGTCGTTGTGTCTGGCACATTACTGATACAAACTAATATTTTCATATGTTATATGTTTATTATATAAGGTCTTTCTGCAAATTTAATTAAAAAAGCAAGGAATAAAAATGTCAAGTACCCGTTTAAGTAAGTTATTAGATTTTTTAGAAAGTGATCCCAACGATCCGTTTATACTATATGCCTTAGCCACAGAGTATAACGTGCAAAATGATAAAGAAAAAGCCTATTCTTTTTACCTTCAGTTAACTGATAAGCATCCCGATTATGTTGGCACTTATTACCATTTGGGTAAATTATTTGAAAGAGACGGACAGAAAGAAAAAGCAATCGAAATTTATCAAAAGGGAATGCAAGTGGCGCGCAATAAACGCGATATGCATGCTTTTTCCGAATTGCAGGGCGCTTACAATTCGGCAGCAGGATTAGATTATGAAGATGACTAGTTTAGTCTTGTTAGTTAACAGTTATCAGTTTTAATTGATGCAAACCAAACCTATTGCTGCCAAAAAGCAGTGGCTGTTTATCCGGAATGTTATTTTTTTTACCTTCACCTCTTTTGGTGGGGCGCAGGCGCATCTGGCTTTATTGCTTAAATATTTTGTACAGAGTACTAAATTTATCTCCGAAGAAGAGCTTTTGGAGTTAAATGCACTGGCGCAGGTATTACCCGGGCCGGCCTCCACGCAAACATTAGTAGGTATAGCCTGGAAAGTAGGGAAGCTGAAACTGGCTATTATTACTTTTTTGATCTGGATTTTACCCACAGCCAGCATTATGACTTTTGCTGCAATCAGTTATGCCATGCTCGATCAGAAGCAAAAATTTAATGCGGTTTTAGAATATATTCAGCCCATTGCGCTTGGTATTGTGGCTTATGGCGCATGGCAGCTGGGTAAAAAAGTGCTTTCTTCTCAGGTATCCATATTTCTGGCCATTGCTTCGGTTATTGCCACGCTGGTGCTACGGAATGCCTATGTTTTTCCCTTGTCTATTTTAATCGGAGGGATGATCTCATCAGCCATTGAAACCCCTAAAGAAGAAGCCGAACTCAGGGTTAAACTATTTTCGAATGTTAACCCCCGAAAACTAATCTATTTTTTGGGTGCTTTGTTGCTTTTCGCATTAGTGGGCGCTATCATTAACCGCACATCGCCTTTTAGTTTGCCTATTCGTTTATTGGAGAATTTTTACCGTAATGGAATACTGGTTTTTGGAGGCGGACAGGTGTTGGTACCTTTAATGTTTACCGAGTTTGTAGAGATGAAGCATTATTTGCACGCCTCTGGATTTTTATCGGGCTTTGCACTACAACAAGCCTTACCCGGACCAACCTTCTCTTTTACCAGCTACCTGGGGGCACTAAGCATGAAAAATTTTGGTTATGGCCTTTGGGGACAGATTTTAGGAGGTTTAATTGGTGTAATCGGTATTAATTTACCAGGCTTAATCCTCGTTTTGTTTATCGTACCTTTTTGGGATGACCTTAAAAAAATCTCGCGAATTAAGCACAGTCTTTCAGGCATTAATGCTGTAAGTGTAGGCTTTATTATTGCCGCTTTTATTCTCCTGTTAATTCCAATGGGTTTTAACTGGTTATTTTTAGGCATTATGCTGATTACGTTTCTTTTGCTCAACTTTACCAAAGTGAGCCCGCCAATTATCGTCTTAGCCGGTATACTATTGGCCTATTTGTTTTAGTGTTTAGCTAAATGATATATGCTTTAAGCCTATAATTATAGGCTTTTGTTTAATCGATATATGTTCTGAGCTTATAATGATCTATCAGGTGAGCGGTGTCCCCACCGCCCATTCGTTATTTCACAGAGATTATCAGGATTTAGTGGTAATTAAGTGTATGGTTAAAAACGATAAAGGCCTGTATTCTATAAGAATAGAGGCCTTTATATTTATAGTGTGATCCTGATTACAAGGATCATAGTTTGATTTAGTTAACCGGCTCTTTCGACTACCTATCCCGATTCATCGGGAGGCTGAGGATGACAACTGATTATTAAAACGGTGGATCATCATCACTGTAATCATCCATTTTTGAAGGACGGATGATTACGTTGCTTTGTTTTTCAAAATCTTGAGATGGATACATTCCGGCTGACGGATCAGCTGCAAAAGAACTCGGCGGTGCGTTAAAATCATCTTCCAGATCCTGGAACTTAACAAACTTACCTACGAATTTAAGTGGTACAATACCGGTTTCACCGTTACGGTGCTTGGCAATAATTACCTCACCAATACCTGCTTGCGATCTTCCTTGCTCATCTTCGGTGATACCGTAATATTCAGGACGGTATAAGAACAATACCATATCCGCATCCTGCTCAATTGAACCCGATTCACGTAAATCGGATAACATTGGCCTTTTTCCCTGTAAACCAGGTCTACTCTCTACCGCACGACTTAACTGTGATAGTGCCAGTACCGGTACATCTAGCTCTTTAGCAACAGATTTTAGTGCCCTTGAAATACTACCGATTTCCTGCTCACGGTTACCGCCACCTTTACCTTCGCCTTTACCGTGCATTAACTGCAAGTAATCGACAATTACCAATTGAATATCGTACTGCGATTTTAGCCTCCGACATTTAGCCCTGAACTCAAAAATATTCAGTGCAGGTGTATCATCAATTAATAGGGGAGCTTCGGTTAAGCGGCCAATTTTGCTGTGCAGCTGTTGCCATTCCCACTCCTGTAAATTTCCCTTTCTGATTTTTTCCTGCTCAATTTCGGCTTCTCCTGAAATAAGACGATTAACCAACTGAACAGACGACATCTCAAGCGAGAACACCACACATGGTTTGGCAAAATCAACCGTTGCATTGCGTGCGCAGGTAAGTACGAATGCGGTTTTTCCCATCGCCGGACGCGCAGCAATAATTACCAGATCCTGTTTTTGCCAGCCCCCGGTAATTCTGTCTAATCCGGTAAAACCAGTTGGAACACCAGTTAAACCATCTGTTTTTGTTCTTAATTCTTCAAGCGATGCTAACGACTGCTTAATGATATCCTCCATTTTCTGCGTATCTCTTCGCAGGTTATTCTGGGCAATTTCAAAAAGTCCTTTTTCTGCCTGGTCCAGTAAATCGAAAATATCAGTAGTATCTTCGTAGGCATTGGTAATAATTTCAGTCGATATTCTGATGAGCTCACGCTGAATATATTTCTGAGAAATGATACGGGCATGAAATTCGATGTTTGCGGCCGAAGCAACCCGGTTAGTTAAACTGGTAATATAATATGCACCACCCACAATTTCTAACGCACCCATGGTACGCAATTCTGAAGTAACGGTTAAAATATCTACTGGTTTCGATTTTTGGAACAAAACGTGGATGGCCTCAAAAATCTTTTGATGGGCGATATTGTAAAAAACATCCGGTTTTAAAACATCAATTACAGCTGATAGGGCATCTTTTTCGAGCATGAGTGCTCCCAAAACTGCCTCTTCCAAGTCTAATGCCTGTGGTGGGATTTTTCCCATCGAACTTACTGTATTGCTCAGTCTGCTCTTTCGGGCAGCGAAGCTATTTTTTCCGCCTTGTTCATTATCGTTACTCATTCCACAAAAGTAGTTAAATTTTGATGGGCTTGTTTGAATAAGTTACTAGCTCTTTGTTAACAAATTGAAGCATAATCATATTGATTTTTTTATGGGTTTTAGGAAACATTTTTTTTTTTGAACAATTAAATGTGAATAAGAATAACATAGATGAGGGCTAAAACATTTTATTTGAATACTTTTGCCTAACAATTTTAGAACATGGATAATTTTAGAAGACCGCAACGCGCAAAAGAGAATAATGAGTTTGTATTTGGTATCAGGGCTGTTATAGAAGCTGTTAAAGCTGGAAGGGATATTGAAACCATTTATCAGCAACGTGGCCTTGGGGGCGAATTATTTCTGGAGTTGAAAGCACTTTTAAAAGATACCTTAATCCCTTTAAATTCAGTTCCTATTGAGAAACTGAACCGGATGTCGCAGAAAAACCACCAGGGCATTATTGCGGTAATTTCGCCAATTACCTATCAAAATATTGAAGACATTGTACCTGCCATTTTTGAAAAAGGAGAGGTACCTTTAATTTTGATTTTAGATAGCGTAACTGATGTACGCAATATGGGCGCTATTGCACGGACGGCATCCTGTGCGGGTGTTCATGCCATCGTGGTGCCATTAAAAAATGCTGCACAGATTAATGCTGATGCCATTAAAACATCGGCCGGAGCCCTGTTCAGCATTCCCATCTGCCGCCATGCCAACTTGCACAAAACCTGCTTGTTTTTACAAGAGAGTGGCTTACAGATTGTAGCCTGTACAGAAAAAACAAACGATTTAATATATGCGCCTGATTATACCATGCCAACAGCAATTGTAATGGGCTCGGAAGATGAAGGGATTTCGAACGATTTGTTAAGGGTTGCAGATCATCTGGCTAAAATACCAATGGCCGGCAAAATCGAATCTTTGAATGTTTCTGTATCGGCAGGCGTAATTATATACGAAGCGATCAGACAAAGAAGCATTTAATGTAAGATGGATGTATGATGGAAAATGTAAGATGGGGGATGCGGAACTATGCTACATCATCCATCTTACATCGTCCATGTTACATCTTTAAATGAATTTATTGCCAAAACGCGATTTTACTTCTGCAACGAATTCTTTAACACGTTGTTCTTCGTTTCTTGGGCAAATCATTAGCATATTGTTGTTTTCTACTACAATATAATCGTGCAAACCCTGCATAATCACCAGCTTATCTTTTGGTACATTTACCATACAGTTCGAAGAATCGAACATAATAACCTGTTCTGACGGGATAACTGCATTTCCAACGTAATCTTTTTCGGCCATTTCGTAAATCGAAGCCCAGGTACCTAAGTCAGACCAGCCAAAATCGGAGGGAAGCACATATACATTTTCGGCTTTTTCCATAATGCCAAAATCTATAGAGATGTTAGTACACTGAAAATAAGCATTGTTGATAAACTCTTTTTCACCTGCTGTGTTCATGTCAGCCCTGCCCAGATTGAATATTTCATACATATCGGGCAAGTGTTTCTCAAAAGCTTTCAGAATGGCTTTTGATGACCATATGAAAATTCCCGCATTCCATAAAAAATCGCCACTTTGAATAAATGATTTGGCCAGTTCGAGGTTGGGTTTTTCTGTAAATGTTTTAACCTTGTGTAAATCTGTATCGGTATTTAGCACATAATCAGTGTGTTGTATGTATCCGTATCCCGTATCTGGACGATTTGGCTTAATGCCTAAAGTAATCAAGCAATCATTTTTCGATGCTGCATCTAAAGATTGTTCTATCGATTTTATAAACTCGTCCATATTGCCAATGGTATGATCGGAAGGAGCAACTACAATGGTAGAATTGGGGTTTAACTCAGCAATTTTAAAACTTCCGTAGGCAATGCATGGTGCCGTATTTCTAAGTAATGGCTCTGCTAATATTTGGTTTTCGCTTAACTGCGGCAGTTGTTCTTTTACCAGATCTACATAAATCTCGTTGGTAACAATAAAAATATTCTCAGGTAGGCAGATTTTTAAAAATCTGTCATAAGTACTTTGTATCAGTGTTTTACCAATGCCAAAGAAATCAATAAATTGTTTTGGATATTCTGTTCTGCTTACCGGCCAAAAACGGCTTCCTACGCCGCCGGCCATAATTAAGGCATAATAATCTTTATTCATTTTATGTTTTAAAATTACACAATCCCCTCGTTTAAGAGGTCGTGCAAATGGATGATGCCAAAGTAAGTGTTTTGTTCCAGAACTAACAACTGTGTTATGTTATTTTGTTTGATAATCTCCAGGGCATCCACTGCCAAAGCATCATGTTGGATGCTTTTGGGTGTTTTGCCCATAATATCTTCGGCTTTTAAATTTTCAATTGTATTGTTGTTTTCCAACATCCTCCTAATATCGCCGTCGGTAATTACCCCAAGTATATGGTTGTTGTTATCTACAACAGCTACGGCGCCTAAACGGTTTTTACTAATTTCGATCAGTACATCTTTTACCGATGCTGTGGGTGAAATAGATGGTTTTTCGTTGGATAGGGCCAGGTCTCTCGCTTTTAGATACAGCTTTTTACCTAAGGATCCACCAGGGTGGTATTTCGCAAAATCTGCTTCATTAAACTCACGGCATTCGAGCAGGCAAATAGCCAGGGCATCACCCAGGGCAAGTTGTGCAGTGGTACTGGTAGTGGGAGCCAGATTATGCGGACAAGCCTCTTTTTCGAAAGCAGTGTTCAGAATCAGATCTGCCTGTTCGGCCAGGAAAGAGCCTAATTCACCTACCATACCAATTAAAAGGTTACCCGAAGTTTTGAGTAAGGGAACAAGTACTTTAATTTCGGGCGTGTTGCCGCTTTTTGAAAGGCAGATAATTACATCGTCTATCTGGATCATGCCCAAATCGCCGTGAATGGCATCGGCAGCATGCATAAATATAGCTGGTGTACCGGTTGAATTAAAGGTGGCCACAATTTTTTGGGCAATAATTGCACTTTTGCCAATTCCGGTTACAATCACCCGGCCTTTGCAGTGTAAAATGCTGGTTACGACTTTTTCAAAATCGTCATTAATATTTCTGGCAACGTTTAATATTGCTGCTGCTTCGAGCTCTAAAGTGCTTACAGCCGATTGTATAATTGATTTTTTACTTTTCAAAGAGAAAATAATTGTCTGTTAATACTTGAAATTCTTGTAAAATTATGTTATTTTGGATAGAAAAATAGCATCGCATATTTTATTACACAAAATGGACGTGAAAAAGTCGTTATTTGATAACCTACAAAATTTCTTCGGGTTTGACAATTTCAAGGGTGATCAGGAGTCGATCATAACAAATATTTTAGAAGGCAATAACACATTTGTTATTATGCCAACAGGCGGAGGAAAGTCGATTTGCTATCAGTTACCAGCTTTAATGAGCGAAGGGACGGCAATTGTTATTTCTCCGTTAATTGCATTAATGAAAAACCAGGTAGACCAATTGCGGGCTTTTGGTGGAAATGACAGTATCGCTCATTTTCTGAATTCATCTCTCAATAAATCTGAAATTACGCAAGTTAAATCTGATCTCTTAAGCGGTCAGACCAAATTATTGTATGTTGCACCTGAATCGCTAGCAAAGCAAGATAATATTGAATTTCTAAATCTGATTAAAATCTCTTTCGTTGCGGTAGATGAAGCACACTGTATCTCTGAATGGGGGCACGATTTCAGGCCTGAATACCGTAAAATAAAACAGGTTATCGCTGGTTTGGGCAATAATATTCCAATTATAGCTTTAACGGCTACCGCTACACCAAAAGTGCAGCAGGATATTATGAAGAACCTGGGGATGACAGAAGCTACCCTGTTTAAATCATCATTTAACAGGCCGAACCTGTTTTACGAAATCCGCCCCAAGCGCGATATTACCAAAGAGATTATCAAGTACATTAAATCCAATCCCGGTAAATCTGGGATTATTTACTGTTTAAGCCGTAAAAAAGTAGAGGAAGTTGCCGAAGCTTTAAACTTAAACGGCATTAGTGCTTTGCCATACCACGCAGGTTTAGACCCTAAGGTGAGGGCAGAAACACAGGATAAATTTTTAATGGAAGATGCCGAGGTGATTGTAGCCACTATTGCCTTTGGTATGGGGATCGATAAACCGGATGTACGTTTTGTAATTCACCACGATGTGCCTAAAAGCATGGAAGGCTATTACCAGGAAACAGGTAGGGCCGGACGTGATGGCGGCGAAGGGGTTTGTATTGCTTTCTACTCGCAAAAAGATGTAGATAAGCTTGCTAAGTTTATGAAAGATAAACCGGTTTCTGAAAGGGAAATTGGTACACAGATATTAAAAGAAGTAATTGATTATGCCGAATCGGGCGTTTGTCGCCGTAAACAGATTTTGCATTATTTTGGCGAAAACTTTAACGAAACAGGCTGTAATTGCATGTGCGATAACTGCAAGAAGCCTAAAAAGCAATTTGATGCTGAAAATCAATTGTCTACCCTTTTAAAATTCATAGAGAAAACAGGCGAGAAGTTTGATGATGCCCATTTATTGAATGTTTTCTTAGGTTTAGAAACTGCCCAGACCATTGCTTATGAGCATAGCAAAGTACCTGAGTTCGGTATCGGTAAAGAAGATGGCGAACTGATGTGGAAATCGATTGTACGCCAGGCAGTGTTAAATAATTTCCTTTTTAAGGATATCGATAATTATGGTTTATTAAAATTAACCAGGCAGGGAAAAGATTTTATTGTTAACCCTTACAGCCTGAAGTTTATTTTAAACGAGCCGATTGAAAGTGGTGCCGACGATGATGATGATGATGTTAAGCAAGGCACAAGTGCTTTAGATACGCACCTCTTATCGTTGCTGAAAGATTTACGTAAAAAAATCGCTAAGCAGAAAAACGTTCCACCGTTCGTGGTATTCCAGGATCCTTCGCTGGAGGAAATGTGTACGCATTATCCCATCGCTATGGATGAACTTCGTCAGATTTCTGGTGTAGGTTCAGGAAAGGCAATGAAATTCGGAACGCCGTTTATTGAACTGATTAAAAAATATGTAGAGGATAACGACATTGAGCGCCCGATTGACCTGATTATTAAAACCCAGGCCAATAAATCGCAAATGAAAGTTTCCATCATCCAGAATATAGATCGGCAGATTGGCCTCGAAGATATTGCCGATTCAAAAGGTATTACCTACGAGGAAATCCTTAAAGAAGTAGAATCGATTGTAAACTCCGGAACAAAGCTCAACCTGAATTATTTCATTGATGAAGTAATTGATGACGACAGACAGGATGAAGTTTTTGATTATTTCAGGGCTGCAGAAAGCGATTCTATTGATGAAGCCTTAAACGAGCTAGGCGAAACAGACTACACGCGCGAAGAAATTCAATTGATGCGCATTAAATTCATGTCAGAACTAGGGAATTAATGAAGATGGGAAAGGTAATATGGATCATGTATCCAGTTATTTTTCCCATCTTCTTGTCTATTATCCATTTTACATCTTCCATCACACATCATCCATTTTACATGCTTAACTATTTAGATAAAATAAAAAATACAGATTCAGGGAATTTCTTTTTAATGGCTGGTCCATGTGCTATTGAAGGCGAAGAAATTGCCATGCGCATTGCAGAGAAGATTATTACCATAACCGATAAACTTAAAATTCCTTATATTTTTAAAGGTTCTTACCGCAAAGCTAACAGGAGCAAAGGCAGTTCATTTACAGGCATTGGCGATGAAAAGGCTTTAAGGATTTTGGAAAGGGTTGGCCGCGAATTTGGTGTGCCTACAGTAACCGATATTCACGAAAGTGATGAAGCGGCTATGGCAGCAGCTTATGTAGATGTATTGCAGATTCCGGCATTTTTATGTCGCCAAACCGATTTGTTAATTGCAGCAGCCCAAACTGGCAAAGTAGTTAACGTAAAAAAAGGCCAGTTTTTATCAGCTGGTTCGATGAAATTTGCAGTGGAGAAAATTAAAGAAGCCGGTAATGATAGAGTGATTTTAACCGACAGAGGAAATACCTTTGGTTATCAGGATTTAATAGTTGATTATCGCGGTTTACCCGAAATGCAAAGTTTTGGCGTACCCGTGGTGATGGATTGTACCCATAGCTTGCAGCAACCCAACCAAAGCAGCGGTGTTACTGGTGGTAAACCCGAATTAATTTCGACCATTGCTAAAGCAGCCATTGCCGTTGGTGCCGATGGCCTGTTCATCGAAACACATCCCGATCCGGCTAATGCCAAATCTGATGGAGCCAATATGCTGCATTTAGATTTGCTTGAAGAAACTTTAACCAAACTGATCCGTATCAGACAAGCGGTTTTGTAATGGTTTCAAACAAAGGAGTTTTCTTAACTGCAGAGGGAGTAAGCTTGCACTTGCACAGTATGCTGTAGATAAGGAAATTCTTTTAAAGTATTTACCGCCTAATACTGAATTTGATAGTTGGGAGGGGAAATATTATGTAAGCCTGGTTGGATTTATGTTTGTCGACGTAAAGCTGCTTGGCTTCAATGTACTTTTTCATAGTACTTTTTGAAGAAGTAAACCTGAGGTTTAAAGCGGGAGATGACTGGAAACGTGGCGTGGTATTTATTAAAGAGACACCCACCTCTAGCGAATTTAGACAGTCATTCCCGTGCAGGTGGGGTCTTAAAGCTATAGCGATGTGATTTCGCGATTTTTATATGCTGAATGCAATGAAGCATCTTTTGTGGATGTGTTTTCATTTGAGGGAGATTCTTCACTACATTCAGAATCACAACTTAAAATATTAAACCTTCGTAATCACGAAAGAGGTTCTCCTGTTATTTTTTCTGCCCAGTTCAGTTTTATTATCAGCAATTGGCTTGCTTGCACCCAAGCCTTTAAAAGTAAGCCTTTTGGTATCAATCTGGTTTTTAATCAGGTAATCGTACACTGCATTTGCCCGATTAAACGATAATTTCTCATTCAGCTTATCATCGCCAACATTATCAGTATGTCCTTGAATTTCGATGTTAACCGATTCATTTTGATGCAGGAACTCAATTAATAAATCGAGCTCGCGGATAGAAGCAGGCAGCAGGTTAAATTTATTGGTGTCGAAAAATATATTGCGAAGGGTTACGTTACCGCCCTGTTTTATTTTTTCAATCTCTACCGCTATCTGGTAGGGTTTGCTAATATCAGCTGCTTTTAGTTCGAAATTTTCTGAATAAAACAGGTAACCTTCAGCGTTTACGTTAAACAAATAGTCGCTCCCTATGGGCATTACCGCGAGAAATTCGCCCGTTTCAGGATCGGTGTAGTCATCAAAAACGGTCTTATTGGTTTTAAGATCGATTACCTGAACGTTACTTTCAATGGTTTTTTTAGTGTCCTTATCTCTTACTACGCCTTTAACATAGGTAATTTTTGCCGGCCTGGCTTGCTCCGGAATCCCAAAACTGTAAATGTCTTGCGCACCAAAGCCGTTCTTTAAATTCGACGAAAACAAACCAAAGTTTCCGTCGGCACTTACAACTAAACCACTCTCATCATCGAACGAATTAATGGGGTAGCCAATATTAAATGGTTTCTGCCATTTTCCGCTGTCATCCATGCGGCTGTAGTAAATATCCTTGTTGCCAAAACCCGGCCATCCGTCTGATGAAAAATAGAGGGTTTTTCCATCTACATGTAAGAAAGGTGTATTTTCATCATATGCGGTATTAATATCCGGACCAAGGTTCACTGCAGGCCCCCACTTAGCGTCATCAGTAATGGTGCTTTTCCATATATCGTAACCACCAGAACCACCAGGTCGGTTGCTGATGAAATACAAGGTTCTACCATCAGGGCTAATGGCAGGTTGCGACTCCCAATATTCGGAGTTTACAGGCTTACCTACATTGTAAGGCTCGCCCCAGTCTTTGCCTTCACGGTGCGAAACATAAATGTCGCATCTGCCCAATCCGTCAGGGCGGTTACAGCCCGTAAAAAAAAGGTATTTGCCATCAGGTGAAATGGTTTGTGCACCTTCGTTATAGCGTTCGGTATTTATTTTGGCCGATAAGGGCGTAGCTTTAGTCCAGGTATTATTTTTGAATTGTGAAGTCCAGAAATCTTCGTTGCCATTAACCTGTCGGGTAAATATTAAGGTTTCGCCATCTGCAGTCAACGCAGGGAAATACTCGGCATCTGTTGTATTCACCCCTTCACCGAGATTGGTTGGTATATATTTTACCGGTTTTTTAACTGCTGAAATAGCGAAATCGCAATCCAGTAAGTATTTCTTTGCTTTTTTAGCACGTTCAGATGAAGCATCGAGAGCCAAAAAGGTGTCGAAATCTTGTTTTGCCTTAGTATAATCCTGTGTAGCAAACTCAGTTTCTGCCAGGCCAAAAATAACCTCAGGTTTTACGCTTTTATTAACAAGTATGGCTTTTTGATAAGCGCCTTTAGCTTCGAGATATTTCCGTTGGATTTTGTAAACCCCAGCCAGAACAATATAGGCATTCTGGAATAGCGGATCGCTTTCAACGGCATTTTTCAGTAACTGTTCAGCACCTGCGAAATCCTGCTTTTGGATTGCGGCACCTGCGTTCTCAAAAGAATTTTGTGCTTTTTTATTGCCCGAGCCTTGCGCAAATGCACAAAAGCTCAAAAAACTAAAACATAGGAACAGACAAAACCTCATACATTAACATTTGGTTATAAAGCTAATGTATCGTTTTTAAGGAATATTTAAAAATTTGTGTGTTTGTAAAGAAATTTCCCACTTCGGATTGGCCATCACATAGTCGATAATCATTGGTGTAATTTCCTTGGATTTTGACCATTCGGGCTGGAGATAAAGCTTACAGCCCGGCGATACCATTGCGGCATATTCTTCTGCCCATTTAAAATCGCTTTTATTGAAAACGATTACTTTCAGCTCGTTGGCAAAAGGGGTAATGTCTGGCCTTGGTGCTTTAAATTTTTTGGGCGATAAACAGATCCAGTCCCAGTTGCCAGATAGCGGGTAGGCACCAGAGGTTTCAATAAAGGTTAGTATGCCTCTTTCTTTCAGCTTATTGGTCAGGTAATCGAGGTTGTAAATTAAAGGCTCACCACCGGTAATTACAACGGCTTTACCCGGAAAGCGGTCGGCATTTTCTACAATAACATCCGAAGCGGTTAGCGGGTGCATTTCGGCATCCCAGCTTTCTTTAACATCGCACCAGTGGCAACCCACATCGCAACCGCCCAAACGGATAAAATATGCCGCTTTGCCAGTGTTAAATCCTTCGCCCTGTATGGTGTAAAATTCTTCCATTAAAGGAAGTAATGTGCCGTCTTCTGGAATGTCTTGTTTCATTTTTGAGGATGCAAATATCTTAAAAAAATATGGGGAAGCAGTTCCTATTTCGAAATTTAATAGAAAGATGAAATAATACTGATATTTATTTGCCGTATTTTAGCTGTATGAAGTGGTTTAAAGCCTTAAATAACAATCAGATTCCACCAGCCGACGACATTAAAACCATTTCGATTGGTGGCAAACAGATCTGTGTAATCAATAATGAAGACAAGCTTATCGCTACCCAATCACATTGTCCACATGCAGGCGGACATTTTAGCGGGGGCTGGTGTAAAAACGGGCATTTAATTTGTCCCATTCACCGTTATGAGTACAGCCTCGAAACCGGAAGAGGAGCAGAAGGGCAGGGAGATTACATTCGCATCTATCCAACCGAATTGCGGGAGGATGGCTTGTACATTGGCTTTGAAGAAAGCTGGTGGAGCAAGTTGTGGGGTTAATTGGTTCACTTGTTCATTAGTAGGTTAACTGGTTAATTGTTTAAATAGGTTAACTGACTCCAAACTCCAAACTCACAACACCCAACTCCCTGTTTTATGGGTTAATTGTTCCTAGCGGCCGCTTATGCTCAATTTATCAATAGTTTACTAACCATAAGTTCATTCATTATCGCAATAACGAACCAGTGAGATACGTCATTCTGAACTTGTTTCAGGATCTTTTATGTGAGAATAACATTTTAATCAGGTCGCCTTTCTATTAGAGTACAGTACAAATGGGGAAGTAATCATCAAACGCTAATCACCAATCGCATATCGCTAAACAAAAAAAGCGATCCAACAATGAACCGCTTTTCTATATTTTTTGGACGTTGAGTCCTCCACCTTATAACCTTCTACCTTTAAGAATAAATCTCTTTCCTTGCTGATGCCAGAGTATTTTTCAATAAACCCACAATGGTCATTAAGCCTACGCCGCCTGGTACCGGGGTAATGTACGATGATATTGGTGCAACATTATCAAAGTCAACATCACCATATAGTTTAAAGCCTGATTTAGTTTCCGAAGAATTTTCTCGGTTAATGCCCACATCGATAATAATGGCGCCCGGCTTAACCATATCGGCTGTAACAAAGTTCTTTTTACCAATAGCAGCTATTACGATATCGGCCTGTAAAACCTGTTCTTTTAGATCTTTGGTGCGCGAGTGGGTAAGTGTTACAGTACAGTTTCCAGGATTTGCATTTCGGGCCATTAAAATACTCATAGGACTGCCCACAATATTACTGCGGCCAACCACAACACAATGTTTACCGGTTGTATCGATATTGTATTCCTGTAACATTAGCAAAATACCGTAAGGCGTTGCCGGAATAAAGCATGGTAAATTACGCATCATTCTGCCCAGGTTTACCGGATGGAAACCATCTACATCTTTGCGGTGATCGATCTTTTCAGTAACTTTTTCAGGGTCGATGTGTTTTGGCAATGGCAATTGTACAATTAAGCCATCTACATCTTCATCCTGGTTAATTTCCTCAATTTTAGCCAGCAATTCTGCTTCTGTAACCGAGTTATCATAACGGTGAAGTGAAGATTTAAAACCTACCTTCTCACAATTTTTCATCTTGCTCGCTACATAAGTTTCGCTGCCACCATCGTTACCTACTAAAATAGCAACTAAATGTGGCTTGCGCCCTGTTTTATTCAAAAACTCAGCTGCTTCTTCGGCAATCTGAACTTTAACTTTTTCTGATACGTATTTACCGTCTAATAGTTTCATGTTTAAATATCGGGGTAGCAAGTATAAAGTATCAAGATTTCAGTTGCTTGCAACTTGATACTTTACACTTGATTCTATTTTTAGTCTAATTTCAAAACTGCCATAAATGCCGTTTGCGGAATCTCTACGTTACCCACCTGACGCATACGTTTTTTACCTTTTTTCTGTTTCTCCAATAACTTACGTTTACGGGAAATATCACCACCATAACACTTGGCGGTTACATCTTTACGCAAAGCACTTAATGTTTCACGGGCAATAACTTTGGCACCGATAGAAGCCTGAATTTTAATTTCAAACTGCTGACGTGGGATCAGTTCCTTTAATTTCTCGCAGATTTTTTTTCCGAAATCGTAAGCATTGCTACGGTGGATCAATGATGATAAAGCATCAACAGGTTCATCATTAATTAACATATCTAAACGAACCAAATCAGATTTGCGGTAACCAACCTGATGATAATCGAAGGATGCATAACCTTTAGAAATTGTTTTCAGTTTATCATAAAAATCGAATACAATTTCGCCCATTGGCATTTCGAAAACCAATTCTACACGATCCGATGTTAAGTATGATTGATTTACAATTGTTCCTCTTTTCTGAATACAAAGTGACATCACAGGGCCAACAAAATCAGCTTTAGTAATGATATTGGCTTTGATATAAGGTTCTTCAACCGAATCCAATTTACTTGGGTCAGGTAGATCAGATGGATTATTTACAAAAATTTCGTCGCCTTTGGTAGTGTGCGCAACGTAAGATACGTTGGGAACGGTTGTTATTACCGTCATATCGAATTCACGCTCCAAACGTTCCTGGATAATCTCCATATGCAGCATGCCTAAGAAACCGCAACGGAAACCAAAGCCCAAAGCTGCAGAGCTTTCAGGTTCGAAAACGATTGAGGCATCGTTAAGCTGCAATTTGTGCATGGCCTCACGAAGTTCTTCAAATTCATCGGTATCAACAGGATAAATACCGGCAAAAACCATTGGTTTTACCTCTTCAAATCCTTGAATGGCATCTAATGATGGTCTTGCAGTAGTCGTAATCGTATCCCCAACTTTTACTTCTCTTGCTTCTTTAATTCCTGAAATAATGTAGCCTACATCTCCGGTTTTAACCACATTACGTGGCGCCATATCTAACTTTAAAATACCAACTTCGTCAGCTAAGTATTCTTTGCCAGTATTGATGAACTTTACTTTATCACCTTTTTTAATTTCTCCGTTTACTACTTTGTAGTAAGCAATAATTCCCCTGAATGAGTTGAAAACGGAGTCGAAGATTAAAGCTTGCAAAGGTGCTTCCGGATCGCCAACTGGTGCTGGAACACGATCAACAATTGCCTGGATAATATCAGGAATCCCCATTCCGGTTTTACCCGATGCAGGAATAATATCTTCACGTTTACAGCCAATCAGATCAATAATCTGGTCTTTTACCTCTTCTGGCATTGCGCCCGGTAAATCCATTTTATTTAAAATCGGAATAATTTCCAGATCGTGCTCTAAAGCAAGATATAAGTTAGAAATGGTTTGGGCCTGTATACCTTGCGATGCATCTACAATAAGTAGCGCACCTTCGCAGGCAGCAATAGAACGCGAAACTTCGTATGAAAAATCTACGTGTCCGGGTGTATCGATTAGGTTGAAATTATATTCAATATCACCAACTTTATAGTTCATTTGTATGGCATGACTTTTAATGGTGATGCCTCTCTCACGCTCTAAATCCATATTATCGAGCAATTGCGCCTGCGCTTCACGCTGCGAAATCGTCGCTGTATATTCTAATAACCTATCAGCCAGGGTACTTTTACCATGGTCGATATGTGCAATAATGCAAAAATTACGTATATGCTTCATCTTTGCGCAAAGATATGCTTTTTAATGGAAATTGTAAGGGGGAAAATGGAAGATAGGAGAGGCTGTATCATTAGTTATAAAATTACTTCAATTTTATCTGGTTAAACACATCAAAATACTATGGAAGGCATTTATTCATGGTTTTCCGACAGACTCTGGATTGATAATTTATATTTAATTTATGATATAGCCTCTTCTTAATTTCTTATAGTGTTTAAACAACCGTTTTCTTCCATTTACCTTTTTTAAACAGGATGTAAGCGGCTACAGCAATTCCTGCTTCGGCGGTTGGTATAGCTATAAATACTCCGGTTGGGCCCAGCTCTAAAAACCTGGTCAAAAAGTAAGCGAAGGGAATCTGAAACAGCCAAAAGGCAAAAACGTTTATTTTTGTAGGTGTCCAGGTATCGCCGGCACCATTAAATGCACTAGTAAGTACCATTCCCAATCCATAAATGATGAAGCCAATACTTAGTGTTTTTAATGCATAACTTGCGATTTCAATTACCTTTTTATCTGATGTAAAAAACGCTGCAAATAAATTTCCGCATGTCAGAGAAAGTATACTTATTATTGCCATAAAACCGACCATATACTTCATTGTTATAAAGACTGATTTCTCAGCTCTATCTAAATGACCAGCACCTAGATTCTGCCCAACAAGAGCCGCAGAAGCATTGCTAAGCCCCCATGCAGGCAATATAGAAAACATCATTAATCTCAAAGCTGTTTGAAATCCTGCCGAACCATCTGGCCCTCCGGTTGTTGCAACTAATCTTGTAAGAAAAATATAACTGCATGAACCTATACTAAACTGCAAAATACCAGGAACGGCAATTTTTACAATAGCCTTAATCTGCTCCCAATCGGGAATAAAATTACTAATGATAATTTTTAATGCATTCTTACCATTAAAAAGATTGTAAACCTGGTAAGTTACACCCAAACCTCGGCCAATGGTTGTTGCAATGGCTGCGCCGGTTAAACCAAATGCAGGTATCGGGCCAAAACCGTTGATGAAAATAGGGCAGAGGATAATATTTGCAATGTTTGCGATCCATAAACTTCGCATGGCAATGGCGGCATTTCCGGCACCTCTGAAAATACCATTAATTAAGAACAGCAATACAATAATAAGACTACCACCCATCATAATGCGTACGAAAGGAGTACCATGATCGGCGGTTACCGTACTTGCGCCCATCAGTAATAAAATATCGCGGGCATAAATTAAGCCTAAAATACTGATAATGAGATTAACGCTTACGGCAATTAAAATAGTTTGCATACCTGCTTTTGAAGCAGCTTCAGGATTTTTCTCACCTATTCTGCGGGCTACAACTGCTGTGGCAGCCATACTTAAACCAATAGCGAGCGAATAAATAATAGTTAAAACAGATTCTGTTAAGCCAACGGTTTGTATAGCGTTACTACTATTTTCCAAATGGCCAACAAAATATAAATCAACCAGCGCGAAAACAGATTCCATAGCCATTTCCAGCATCATAGGGATGGCCAGTAAAATAATGGCCCTTTTTATACTGATAGCTGTTAAATCGACCTCGTGACCTTTTATAGCTTGCACGAGCAGCTCGAAAAAAGAAGATAGTTTGCCCTTTGTCTTTATGGACTGTGACATATAATAAAGTTAAAATGTAATGAATAAACCAAATGATACGCATTACGCGTATATACCTAAAATTAAAATCGGAGGGAATCCTCGGTGTTTAGAACCTCAAACGGATTGCAGATACTATCATGGCTCTGGTCTTTTTGATAGATCAAAGATAAATAAAAATTCTAAACGTCAAATTTTGAGGACGATTATTTTAGTTGATGGTTAATTTGCCACGGAGGCACGGAACTCACGGATTATTTTTTCAGTACTCTTATCTGTGTAATCGCCCTTAAATACTGTAAGCTTTGATCATCTCTTCAGTAACCTTAGAGCCTCTGTTGGTATTCAGGTCAATCAATACGTAGTCAAAAATGCCATCCGAAGCTACCTTGCCAGTTTTTTTATTGATGATTTCGAACTGCACCGAGCAACCTTTTTCGTGCATGGTTAAAATTCCGGTACGGATCAGCATCAAGTCGTTCATCAATAGAGGGCGTTTAAAATTGATATCAACACGGCTTACCACCCAGCCTAACCCTAGTTTGGTAAAATGTTCCCAAGGCATTCCGTAAAACCTTTCCATCTGTTCGTAACGGGCAGCCAGCACATAATCTAAATATTTACTGTTGTGCACGTGGTTGAACATGTCTATATCATCCGGACGGACACGTAATTCGCTTTCGAAGATGCTGTATTGATTCTTTTCCAAGGGTAAATGTTTTCTGCAAAAGTAAGGTATTTACTTTAAAGCCGTTTTTAAAGTTTTTGTTACAGCTTTTCAAAAGAAAAAGTTATTCAACTTCTTTCGGCCCGGATTTATCATTACTCATAAACCTCCACTGTTGCCCATAAAGCGATTCATATTGAACCATTATTTTAATATCAGACTTTTCGACCAATGGCCCCAGACGTTCATCATCTATTTTGATTAAACTTAATTTTTCTCCAACTGGTAGCACTTCATTTTTCCATAAATTAGTAAGCAGTACAGCTTTTGTTGAATCCAGTTTGTGGTCGGTTTTTATTTGTTTAAGAATATCGGCTATGTTTTGATAGGGTTTTGACTTATAATAAAATGCATAATCAGATACAATTGCCGGCCCTAAACCTTGATTTGCAATCAGAAGTTCGTAATGATAAGATTGATCGTTAGTGTTTATTTTATCAGAAAAGCTATTGGAATAGCTCATTAACAGCGGTTTTACTGATGCATATTGCTGAATTCGTTGTAATCTGGTTTGGTATAGTGTTATAATTATTGCGCAAATACTTGTTACAACTGCGCACACTCCAACAATGGTGTTTAATGATAATTTGGGTTCTTTGCTAACTTTCGGTTTCCGCATCTCTTGGTATTAATGGTATCTAAGTTCTAAAATAGAAAAACTCTAGGATTCATTCTTATTAACTATTAAATATTTAAGCTAATAATCAAGGTATTAAGGGCTGAAAAAGTATCCATACTGTCATTTGCTTTTAACCAAAAATAACTTTATCTTTGCGCCACAATTAATTAATTTTTATTGCTTTAATATTATTCAAGAAATGTATTTAAGTCCAGAAAAGAAAGCCGAAATCTTTAAACAACACGGCGAAGTAGAAACCAACACTGGTTCTGCAGAAGGTCAGGTAGCGTTATTCACATACCGTATTGCGCACTTAACAGAACACTTAAAGAAAAATCGTAAAGATTTCTCTACACAGTTGTCACTTCAAAAATTGGTAGGTAAACGCCGCGGTATTTTGGCTTACCTATACAAAAAAGATATTGAGCGCTATCGTGCTATCATCAAAACTCTTCAGTTGCGTGATATCATTAAACAAAAATAAGCGCAAGTTTATCAGAAAAGCCATTCTTTAGGGAATGGCTTTTTACTTTACCTCAAAAAAAAATGACGGGGATTATCATAGATAGATTTTTTAATTCTATCTTCGTTTGCAAAAACAAAAACATATATAAACAACGGTGTGTAGAAAGAGGAAAACACACCATAATTCTATTTAAATGAATGTAATAAAAAAATCGTTCGACTTGGGCGATGGCAGAATTGTAGAAATTGAAACTGGTAAACTGGCTAAACAGGCTGACGGTTCGGTTGTAGTAAAAATGGGCGATACCATGTTGTTAGCAACAGTAGTATCAACAGTGGGCGCTAAACCAGGTACTGATTTTTTACCTTTATCGGTTGATTATCAGGAGAAATATGCAGCAACAGGCCGTATCCCAGGAGGCTTTTTACGTCGTGAGGCAAGATTATCTGATTACGAGGTTTTAATCTCTCGTTTGGTTGACAGGGCTTTGCGTCCAATGTTCCCTTCAGATTATCACTCTGATACTCAAGTGATGATTTCATTAATTTCTGCTGATAAAAATATTATGCCTGATTGCTTAGCTGGTTTAGCTGCATCGGCTGCATTATCAGTTTCAGATATTCCTTTCAATGGTCCGATTTCTGAAGTACGTGTTGCTAAAATCGATGGTAAATTGGTAATCAATCCATATGCCAGTGATTTAGAGCGTGCAACTTTAGAGTTTATGGTTGCTGGTTCGGCTAACGATATCGGTATGGTTGAGGGTGAGTGCGATGAAATTCAGGAAGATGAAATGGTTGAAGCATTGAAATTTGCACACGATGCAATTAAAAAACAATGTGCTATCCAGGTTGAATTAACAGAGGCTACAGGTAAAACTGTAAAACGCGAATATAGCCACGAAGATCACGATGCTGATTTAAAAGCAAAAGTTTACGCCGATACTTACGATAAAGTTTATGCATTAGCTAAATCTGGCTCGAACAAAGATGAGCGTAAAGTTGGTTTCACAGCAATTATTAACGAATTCTTCGAAGCAATGCCAGAAGATACTGCTGATTTAACTAAAGCAATGGCAAAACATTACTATCATGATGTACAGTACGATGCGATTAGAAATTTATTGTTAGATGAAGGTATTCGTTTAGACGGTCGTAAAACTACTGAAATTCGTCCTATCTGGAGTGAAGTTGGTTATTTACCTGCTGCTCACGGTTCGGCTGTATTTACACGTGGCGAGACTCAATCTTTAACTTCAGTTACTTTAGGTAGCAAAGATGATGAGCAAATGATTGATGGTGCTTTCTTTAATGGTTACCAAAAATTCTTATTGCACTATAACTTCCCTGGTTTTTCAACTGGTGAGGTAAGACCAAACAGAGGTGCAGGTCGCCGCGAAATTGGTCACGGTGCATTAGCACAACGCTCTTTGAAAAAAGTATTGCCACAAGGTGAGGCAAATCCTTATACCATCCGTGTTGTATCTGATATTTTAGAATCAAACGGTTCATCATCAATGGCAACTGTGTGTGCTGGTACATTAGCGCTAATGGATGCTGGTATTAAAATCAAATCTCCGGTTTCGGGTATTGCAATGGGTTTAATTACCGATGAGAAAACTGGTAAATATGCAATCCTTTCTGATATTTTAGGTGACGAAGATCATTTAGGTGATATGGACTTTAAAGTAACTGGTACTGAAAATGGTATCGTTGCTTGTCAAATGGACTTAAAAATCAATGGTTTATCGTACGAGGTTTTAACAAAAGCTTTATTGCAGGCTAAAGATGGTCGTTTACACATCTTAAACGAGATGAAGAAAACCATCAGCCAGCCGAATGAGGATTACAAACCACATGCTCCACGTATTGTTTCTTTAACTATCGATAAAGAATTTATTGGTGCAATTATCGGCCCTGGAGGTAAAATTATTCAGGAAATGCAACGCGAAACCGGTGCATCAATCTCTATCGAAGAAGTTGATGGAAAAGGTATTGTTGAGGTATTTGCTGATAATAAAGCATCAATTGATGCAGCAGTTACCCGTATCCGTAACATTGTAGCTAAACCAGAAATTGGCGAAATTTACCAAGGTAAAGTAAAATCAATTATGCCTTTCGGAGCATTTGTTGAAGTAATGCCAGGTAAAGATGGTTTATTACACATCTCTGAAATTTCGTGGGAACGTTTAGAAACCATGGATGGTGTGTTAAAAGAAGGTGATAAAATCGAGGTTAAATTGTTAGACATCGATAAACAAGGTAAAATGAAACTTTCCCGTAAGGTTTTATTACCAAGACCTGAAAAACCAGCTGCACCAAAAGCTTAATAGGTGAACGTAATGCTGAACTTGTTTCAGCATCTCAATAACGAAAACCCTTTCAGTTAGCTGAAAGGGTTTTTTGTTTTATGTGAAACGTTTTTCTTAGATTTATTGAGTTCTAAATCGCTTCTCTATTATGAAGAATACCGCACTACTTTTGTTATTTTCAGTTTTGATTATGGCTTGCAACCAACAAGAGCATAAATCAAAAGGCAACACCAATAAAAAAAATACATCGAGAACCTTAGAAAACAAATCAGCTAATTTCAGCGAAAAAAGCTTGATTGCCTTTATGGATAGTGTTGGAAGGCTTTCAACTGATTCATTGGTAAAAAAAACTTCTTTTTATGCCGATTCTGTGTTTTTAGCTATTCAACAAATTAACCGGAAGTTAAATAAATTAGAATATAGTACATTAAAAACAGCTATTAAACAGAGATCAATAAAGATTGATCAAGCTGAAAAAATCTTTGGTAAAATAGAACTCGACAGTATTTATCTGGGTGAAAAAAATATTCCGGTTAAATTTTATGCTTTTGGTAAAGGGAGTAGAAATAAAAAGGAGTTTGCAATTTCTTTTAATGAAGATCGGGTCCGGGGAAGAACTAATCTTTATTTCTTTAATGGCGATTCGTTATTAGCAAAAAAAGCGATATATAATTATTATGGCCTTGAGCTTAATCATTATAAAGATGCAGATGGCAAAACCATAATTTATTACAGGGAAGATTATATCACCGGCTCGGGGATTTGGTGGAATAATTTGTATTTCTACAAATATTATAATAACCGTTTCATCCCTGTATTGAATGAATTGTCTAATGGGAATACCACAGGTGCTTTGGGATCGCGTCAAAAATGGCTGGAGTCAATCAAGCTGAAGACCAATCCTTTGATGTTAAAAATGGTTTACTCCCATGGCTTTAATGAATGGAAGAACAATGATTACCCGGACTTAAATTATTTGTTAAACGATTCTACCATTGTAAAGTATAGCTGGGATGAAAAGAGTAAAACACTAAAAGGAGCTTACGAAAATTCAAAGATTACAAAACCACAAATTTTAACTTATTATGTTGAGGATAATGAACTGCTATACATAAACGTTTTTTATGATCTGTTAAAGAACAAGATGAGAGATAATGAAAAAAGAAAATTAATTCTAACTTATTTAAATACAGTTAAAAAACACGAAAGGGACAGGGATTCTAAGTAAATAATATATTTTTAAGCTGACAAATAGAAATTTTTCTTTCATATGAAATGAGAACTTGAATGTTTCTCACTAAAAACTTTCATGGTTCTTTTGTAACTTGCAGTATTGCTATGAAAAAGGAAATTCTTACCAATTCGTCATGCTGAATTTATTTCAGCATCTTACCTGTTATTAAGACCCTGAAATAAATTCAGGGTGACGATTGCTTTTAGACTTTGCAGATACAATATAAAAGCGATTTATTCGCATTATTGAAAGGATTAATACCAAAATATGAAATACATTATAGCCCCATCCATACTTTCTGCCGATTTTGGCAATTTGCAGCGTGATATTGAAATGATTAACAACAGTGAAGCCGATTGGTTCCATGTTGATGTGATGGATGGCGTTTTTGTACCCAATATATCTTTTGGCTTTCCGGTTATGGGTGCTGTTAAAAAACATGCAACAAAACCTTTGGATGTTCATTTAATGATTGTGGAACCTGATAAATACATTCAGGATTTTGCTCAGGCAGGGGCAGACCGCATTACCGTTCATTACGAAGCCTGTACACACTTGCACCGTAGTATTCAATTAATAAAGGCATCAGGCTGTAAAGCCGGGGTGGCCTTAAACCCACATACACCTGTTACTTTATTGCAGGATGTAATTGAAGATCTGGATCTGGTGCTGATTATGTCTGTTAACCCCGGTTTTGGCGGTCAGGCTTTTATTCACAATACCTATAAAAAAATACAGGATCTGAAAGCGTTGATTAAAGGAATTAACGACGATTTAATTATTGAGGTAGATGGTGGTGTAGGTTTGCAGAATATAGCTACACTGATATCGGCGGGTGCGAATGCTTTTGTAGCGGGTAATGCAATTTTTGCGACTGAAAGCCCTACAGTAACTATTTCTGAGATGAAACAATTAACCCATAATAGTGTGAGTATTTAATTGTTTTATTGCTAAATTGTTCTGATGATAATAAGTAATTTTTTAGCACTTAAATGCTAATACTTTTTATTGCCTGGCAAATACCTGTTGATACTAAAAATGCTCAAATTACGGCTCCTCTTTCTTCTTTTAATTGCCGGTTGCGGTTTAGCTGTCGCCCAACCTCTGGTTAGGGTTTCGGGGATTGTGCAAAATGAAGAAAAGCTGCCGCTGGCACAAGTTACCGTTATTGTATTAGGTCAGGCACAATCAACTGTAACCGATGAATTTGGTGTGTATACCATTTATTCAAAATCCAAATCCTTTAGTATTAAATATTCCCTCTTGGGCTATCAGCCTCAAACCATCAAATTTAACGAACGTTCTGGTGCGCGAATATTGCAAAAAGTTAATTTAATAGCCAATATTAATGAACTGGAGCAGGTAAATATTACCAATAAGCAAAACCAGCTCAGTAATGCCACCACCATAAATGTTACCGATATTGGCGCTATGCCTTTGGTTTCGGGTAATTTTGAAACAATGCTCAAAACCTTGCCTGGGGTATCTACCAATAATGAATTAAGTGCACAGTACAGCGTTCGTGGGGGTAATTTTGACGAAAATTTAATCTACATCAATGATGTAGAAATTAACCGGCCTGTACTTATCCGCAACGGGCAGCAGGAGGGACTTAGTTTTATCAATTCCGATCTGGTCAGCAAAGCAAAGTTCTCGGCTGGTGGCTTTGAAGCCAAATATGGCGATAAGCTTTCATCTATTCTGGATATCAGATACGATAAACCCGATAGTAACCAGACCATATTGAGTACCAGTTTGTTAAATACTTCTTTAAGCACAAAGCAAGTATTTAAGCACAGTTTTTTACTGGCTGGCTTACGTTACAAGAATAATACGAGTGTGCTAATTAAGCAGGACGAAAAAGGGAGTTACAGTCCCAATTACGCTGATGCACAAGTGCTGTACCAGTATGATTTTTCGCCTAAATTTAACATCAGTTTTTTGAGTAATTTTAATATTGGTCAATTTAAACTGGTACCTACCAACCGCGAAACGCAGTTTGGAACATTAAGCACTACACTTAAGTTAAATGTAGATTATACTGGGCAGGAGATAGACGATTATCAGACTTTTGGTAGTGCTGTTACTGCTGCTTATTCGCCGAGACCAAATTTAGTGGTTAAATTTATAAACAGTTATTTTAATACGATTGAGCGTGAGCGTTTCGATATTAACGGAAGCTACGTTTTTGCGGAAGTAGACAATAACTTTTCGGGCGAAAATTTTGGCCCTGTTAGTAAAAATAAAGGAATAGGAAGTTATTATAATTATGGGCGAAACAGTTTAAATACCCAGGTTTTTGCATCAGAAATAAAGGTTGATCAGAATTTTAACAGTCATGTTTTTTCATGGGGATTTAAATTCGATCAATCTACATATAACGATAAATTGAATGAATATAACTATACCGATTCTGCAGGTTTTATTTTGCCCAATAATGGTAAAAATGTTGTAATGCAGAATGTAATTAACGTTAAGAATAACCTCGATATCAAAAACTACAGCGCCTATATTCAGGATAGTTATTCGCTTTCCAGCTCGGCCGAGCTACAGTTGGGGGCACGCGCGACCTACGGTTCTTTAAGTAAACAACTGTTAATCAGTCCGAGGATGCTGATTGCTTACCGGCCTAACTCTAACAATAAAATTTTAAGGTTTACGGCTGGCGTTTACAAACAACCGCCATCATACCGTACCATCCGCAATTTCTCGGGCGTTTTAAATGTCGATCAGAAAGCACAAAGTTCTTACAATACCTCTTTGGGTTATGAATACGCTTTTGATGCCTTCGGCACACGCTTAAAATTTACTTCTGAAGCTTATTTTAAATATTCCGACCGGTTAATTCCTTACAAAATTGATAATTTAAGGATAAAATACCTCGCAAATGAAATATCAAAAGGCTATGCCTATGGTGCCGATTTTAGTATAGGAGGGGAGTTTGTGAAAGACCTGGTTTCGTATTTCAGGATGTCGGTGATGCATGCCAATGAAGATATTATCGGTGATAGTTATGTGCAAAACGGAACCACCATTTATCCGGGTTATCTAAAACGGCCAACAGATCAGCGGTTAAATTTCTCTATTTTCTTTCAGGATCGGTTGTTGAACAGTCCTACATATAAGGTGCATTTAAATGCGCTCTATGGCTCACGCCTGCCCATTGGCCCTACACAAACACCTAGATATTTGGATCAGTTTTTTGTTCCATCTTATAAAAGGGTAGATATCGGTTTTTCTAAAGATTTCCTGGACGATACTGCTTTGCATAAACCAAAATTCTTAGACCGTAATTTCAGTTCCGTGATTCTGTTTTTTGAAGTTTTTAACCTGCTCAATATCGATAATACAGTTTCTTATTTATGGTTAAAGGATGTAGATAATGTTCAGTACGCCATTCCAAATTATTTAACCGGGAGGCAATTTAATTTAAAACTGATTGTTAAATTGAAAAATAATTAAGCAGTCGGTTACATTGCCCTAAAAGTTGCAGTAGAAGTATTTCCGATTAAAAAGTGGAGCCATTTCTATCAGAAAAACAGCTTTCATCCCATATCAATTCAACATATTTGACTACTTGGAAGCCTCATTGCAAAAACTGCAAGAAAAACATCATTTTTAGTCTTTTTTTTAACAAAATTTAATTTTTTATGGTACGATTTTATAGGCATAACTGCTATAAAAATTTTACATTTACGCCCATAAAACATTATATAATAAGATGAAGCATAATTTTGGCGCAGGCCCTTGTATTTTACCTCAAGAAGTGTTTAAACAAGCAGCTCAGGCTGTTTTAGATTTTAACGATGGATTATCAATTTTAGAGATTTCGCACAGAACAACCGAGTTTGAGGCAGTTGTTGCAGAAGCTGATAAATTGGTAAAGGAATTATTAAATGTGCCATCGGGATATTCCGTTTTATTTTTACAGGGTGGTGCAAGTTTACAGTTCGCAATGGTGCCGATGAATTTGTTGGGCGATGGACAAACTGCAAGCTATTTAGATTCTGGCGTTTGGGCTAGTAAGGCTTTAAAGGAAGCTAAACTGGTAGGCAATGTAAATGTAGTGGCTTCTTCTAAAGATGCTAATTATACCTTTATTCCGAAAGATTTCGAGATTCCGGCTGATAGTGCTTATTTCCACTACACTTCGAACAATACTATTTACGGTACTGAGCTTTTCGAAACACCTAAAACCACTGTTCCGGTAGTATGCGACATGTCGTCTGATATCATGAGCCGTGTGATTGATGTTTCTCAGTTCGATTTAATTTATGCAGGTGCACAAAAAAATGTGGGCCCGGCCGGATTAACCATTGTGATTGTTAAGGACGAGATTCTAAACAAGATCGACCGTAAAATTCCATCAATGCTGAACTATCAGTCGCATATCGATAATGGTTCGATGTACAATACTCCACCGGTTTTCTCTATCTACGTTGCTTTATTAAACCTGCGTTGGTTAAAATCAAAAGGCGGTGTTGCTGAAATCGAGAGAGAAAACAAGCAAAAAGCCGAAGCACTTTACAGAGAGATTGATCGTAATCCTTTATTCAAAGGTACTTGTGCACTTGAAGATCGTTCTAAAATGAATATTTGTTTCGTAATGGAAAATGCCGAACTGGAAAAACCATTTCTGAAATATGCAGAAGAACAAGGTATTGTTGGTATTAAAGGCCACAGAAGTGTTGGTGGTTTCCGTGCTTCGATGTACAATGCTTTGCCAATTACAAGCGTACACGCTTTAATTGATGCCATGCAGGCATTTGAGGAACAACAGGCAAAGGTGAATTAATATAAATTATAACCACCGATTAATAGATTTATCAATGTAAACTATTAATCGGTGCAATCATAAGTAACAATGTTTAAAATATTAGCAAACGACGGAATTGATCCGATCGGAAAAGAATTATTAGAAAAAGCAGGTTTCCAGGTTGATACCGAAACTATTGCACAAGATCAACTGGCTGAAGCTTTAAAAAAGTATGATGCGATTACAGTTCGTAGTGCTACAAAAGTTAGAAAAGAGCTGATTGATGCTGTACCAAATATTAAATTAATTGGTAGAGGTGGTGTAGGTATGGATAATATAGATGTGGAATATGCACGTAGTCAGGGTATTGCAGTTGTAAATACTCCTGCAGCTTCTTCTTTATCGGTAGCCGAACTGGTATTTTCTCACTTATTTACCGGTATCAGGTTTTTACAGGATGCTAACCGTAAAATGCCTGTTGAAGGTTCAAGTCAGTTCAATAACCTTAAAAAAGCTTATGCAAAAGGAACTGAACTAAGTGGGAAAACCATTGGTATTATCGGTTTTGGTCGTATTGGCCGTGCTACTGCTAAAGTTGCTTTAGGTTTAGGTATGAATGTTTTAGCTTACGATTTATATCCAACCGAAACTGAAATTACTTTAGATTTTCAGGGCGGTCAATCGGTAAGTATTCCAATTAAAACCGTTTCTTTGGATGAAGTAATTACCGGAAGTGATTTCTTAAGCTTGCATACACCATTTGCTGATAAGCCGATTTTAGGTGCTGAAGAATTTGCTAAAGTGAAAAAAGGCGTTGGTATTGTAAACTGCTCACGTGGTGGAACAATAGATGAGCCTGCTTTAATTGAAGCATTAAACTCTGGTAAAGTATCTTTTGCAGGTTTAGATGTTTTCGATAATGAGCCTACACCATTGGCTGAAATTTTAACACACCCTAAAATCTCGTTAACACCACACATTGGTGCATCAACAAATGAAGCTCAGGAGCGTATTGGTTCGGAATTGGCTACATTGATTATCGAGCATTTTAAAAAATAAATAATACCAGACCTTGCAGGTTTAAAAAATCTGTAAGGTCTGATATCTAATCTAACGCCTTCTTTAATACCCAATAACGATAACCTAAAATCGCTTTTTGCCATGTGTTTAGCTTATTAGGATCTTTCTTATACAAACTAGGCAAAATGACCTTGTTAATTTTAACCAGGACTTTAAATAGCGCTTTTTTCATACTTTTTATATTGCTGTAGTTTTTTGTTGAAAAAATAAAAACCACCGGCCATTACCAAAATTAAAAACACCACGAGGTAATTAACCAGGTTTTTACTTTTATCCCTTTTGTCGGCAGCTACCTTTAATTGCTCATTCTGATCCTGTAATTTTTTAATGGTTTGCATATAGCGTTGTATGCGTTCTTCCGAATGATCAGAAACAGCTATTTTCTGTTGATTCTGAAGATCTTTGTAGTCCATCAATATCTTAAGCTCGGTAAAAATATTATTATCTGTTAGTACAACCTGACGCAGGATTTCGTTGGAATTTTTAATATCACGCTTGGTTTGCCAGCCAAAAATCCCGGTACGCTGGTTCAGGCTTTCGTCGTACTGACCAAATTTGGCACTTCGTTCGACCAATAGTGAATTTATTTTGGCGCGCTGGGCAGCATAAGCTGTGGTATCTTGTTGAGCGAAAAGCTGAAGATTAAATAAGAGGGCAAAGAGTAGGTAAAAATATTTCTTCATGTGCTATAAACGTGAAAAAGAGTGAACTTGTTTTATTTTCCTAAAAGAGAAGATGAATAACGTCACAATCTGCAACTAATAGCGATCGTCATTTATTCTTAATCAAGCTTTCGGCTTTGGTCTTTCTCCTTTTAACCAGCCTTCGAATGAAACTCCACTCTAACAATGTCGCCCAGGTGTAAGCCTAACAAACCACTGGCTTTACCTTTATTAATGGCAATTTCGAGGTGGTTACTAATACCAAATAGGCAAAGTTTTTCGCCTTCCTGTACTTCATTGTAATGCCAGCTCAATTGGGTAATGGTTTCGCTCTTTCTAAAATGCAGGGTAAAATCGCGGTTTTGCTGTATACGGGTAAAAAGATCTTTTGTAATATTGGTAATTACGTTGCAAAAAGTGTCGATGTAAACTACACTTCCGCGAATCACATCTTTCTCAATAACAGGATGTAAAAGCATCTTTTGCTCAATCTCTGCTACAGGTAAACCGATATCTTTTAGCTTACCCCCTTTAGCCAGGTGTGTAGCAGCTTTTACAAAAATATCAACCAATGGAAAGTGCAGATACTTCAAATCCTGCATGATATTCAGCTCTACCACATCTTCCGGATGCTCATCAAAAAGGAGGGAGAAAATACCATTATCGGCGCCTACAAAATAATGATCACGGTGCTTTACTGCAATGTATTTAGTGTTTTCGCTATACACAGAATCGATGCCGATTAAGTGTACCGTATTTTTTGGGAAATAGGGATAAGCGTTCTTTAAAACGAAAGCTGCGTACGAAATATTGAACGAAGGAACATCGTGGGTAATATCAATTAAATTAACATTAGGCATAAGACTCAGCAGACTACCTTTTAGTGCACTCTGGTAAAAATCTTTTGAACCTAAATCTGTTGTTAAAGTAATTATCCCCATTAAAAATTCATTATTATTGCTTATTCTTGTGTACAGGCCTAAGCGTCTGCAAATATTCAAATTTTAATTAATATACCCCGATAACTTTTTAAAATACTACAGTTTGAACGAATTAAAATTAACTCTGGATACCGTAAATCCTGCTCACTTTTGGGGGCCGAATAATGAGAATTACGAAATGATTAAAGGTGCTTTCGCGAAGTTGAAACTTGTGGCGAGGGGAAGTGATATTAAGGTTCTCGGTGATGAACAGGAACTTAAGTCTTTTGAGGAGAAGTTTAACCAGCTGGTCGCTCACCTCGAAAAATATAGTTCGCTAACCAATAACGATGTAGAATCGATACTGGGAGCGAAAGCAACAAACCTGGCAAAAAAAGATGTCGAACAGCCAACTGGTGGAGGCGGAGAAGTTATTGTTTTCGGTACAAATGGCTTATTGGTTAAAGCCAGAACGGCTAATCAGCGTAAAATGGTGAGCAGTATTGCTAAAAATGATATTTTATTTGCCATTGGTCCTGCCGGAACAGGAAAAACCTATACAGCAGTTGCTTTAGCAGTAAGGGCACTGAAAAATAAAGAAATTAAGCGTATCATTTTAACCAGGCCGGCTGTAGAAGCAGGAGAGAACCTCGGCTTCCTTCCAGGTGATTTAAAAGAAAAGATCGATCCGTATTTACGTCCGCTTTACGATGCGTTGGACGATATGATCCCTGCTGAAAAGCTGAAGTTTTATATTGAAAACCGTACGATAGAAATCGCTCCTTTAGCATTTATGCGTGGCCGTACCTTAGATAATTGCTTTGTAATATTGGATGAGGCTCAAAACGCCACCGATATGCAGTTAAAAATGTTTTTAACCCGTATGGGGCCAACAGCTAAGTTTATTGTTACCGGTGATGTTACGCAGGTAGATTTACCAAAGAAACAGATGTCGGGTTTGTTTAACGGTTTAAGGATATTAGAAGACATTAAAGGTATTGATATTATTTATTTAAGCGGAGAAGATGTAGTTCGCCATAAACTGGTTAAAGATATTCTTAAAGCTTATGGTGATATTCAGTAAATGGGTGATGTAAGGTGGATGATGTAAAATGTAGCATGGAAAATGTTAAAGCCTTCAAAAACCATTATCCGTCTTACATTATCCATCTAATATTATTATTATGGAAAGTATCTTTTTAGAAAATAACCTAAAACTTTCTTTTGAGAAACTGCCGCATACCATTCGTCTAATCATTTCGAAAAACAATGAAGAATGGGTTTGTAAAAAGGAAACGCTTAGAAAGCTGTTCGAATTTGTTAATATTGATGAGGCACACATTTTTAAAGGAAGGCTTCAGTTGATTAAAATTAATAATCATATCACGCTTCAAGTGAAAAGTGAAAATATCAGCACCATTTTGACAAAGACCTTTATTGAGGTTTTAAATAAGCTGAAATGAACTAAACCCGTAGCTTATTAACTGCTGTTTTTTTAGTAAATTATATCTTCGGACTTCTGATCCCAGTCTTCGGACTTTCCGACTTTTTTCCTATTTTTACCGCCTCATGAAAGCACTTAAAGAAACCCATTTTAATTTCCCCAATCAGAGCAATTTTTACAAAGGTAAAGTTCGCGATGTGTATACTATAGCCGATCAGTTTATGGTAATGGTGGTGTCAGATCGCATTTCTGCATTTGATGTTGTCTTGCCAGAGGCTATTCCATTCAAAGGACAGGTGTTAAATCAGATCGCAGCTAAGTTTTTAGCAGCCACACAGGATATTGTGCCCAACTGGGTTTTAGCTGTGCCAGATCCGATGGTAACCATTGGTCGTATTTGCGAGCCTTTTAAGGTAGAAATGGTAATCAGGGGTTATTTAGCTGGTCACGCATGGCGCGAATACAGTGCAGGTAAACGTTCAGTTTGTGGTGTTTCTTTACCTGATGGTTTAAAAGAGAACGATAAATTGCCTCAACCAATTATCACCCCAACTACTAAAGCAGCTGTTGGTCACGATGAAGACATTTCGAAAGAAGATATTTTAGCCAAAGGAATTGTTTCTTTAACTGATTACGAGAAATTAGAACAATATACTTATGCACTTTACAAGCGTGGAACTGAGATTGCTGCAAAAAGCGGATTAATTTTAGTAGATACGAAATATGAATTTGGTAAGGCGGATGGCGTAATTTATCTGATTGATGAAATCCACACACCTGATTCATCACGTTATTTTTATGCAGAAGGATACCAGGCACGTCAGGATAATAATGAAGTACAAAAGCAACTTTCGAAAGAATTTGTGCGTAAATGGTTAATCGAAAACGGCTTTCAGGGTAAAGATGGGCAGGTGGTACCAGAAATGACTCCGGAAATTGTAAATTCCATTTCGGAGCGTTATATCGAGCTTTACGAAAAGATTGTAGGTGAGACCTTTATGAAAGCAGATGCAGATGCCATTTCGAGCCGCATCGAAACTAATGTTTTAAAGGCACTTGAAACACTTTAATTTCCGAAAGAAATTTATACATTAGTGCAATAAAGATTAGAGAGATGAAATTTTCAGTAGATAAACACGATAAATATGTAAGCTTAAGGTTGGAAGAAACCAGGTTTACAAACGATAATGCCCCCGGTTTAAAATCTGAACTGTATTTGCTTAATGCAGAAGGGTTTAAAAATATAATTGTTGATCTTAGCCACGTTACTGAATGCAATGATGCACAGGATTTGAGCTGTTTACTGGTTGGCGACAGGCTTTGCAAAGCAGCTGGAGGATTGTTTATCGTAACTGGAATTAGCGATGAGCTTGCTACAATTATAGAATTATCAAACATATTTCAGTCTGTTACGTTTGTTAATACATTAGAAGAGGCAACCGATTTCATCTTTATGGATGAACTGGAAAAAGAATTCAGAGGCGCTAAATAATCTATATTATCCAATAATATTATAGCCTCGTAGTTTTTCAAAATCTACGAGGCTTTTTATATCTCATCATTATGAAATTTGAAGTTACCATTTTAGGAAGCAGTTCGGCAACTCCTGTTTTTAACCGGAATCCATCGGCACAGCTTTTAAATTGTAACGAAAAATGCTATTTAATTGATTGTGGCGAAGGGACCCAGCAACAACTGGCTAAATTTAATTTAAAAGCCGCCCGCATCGATTATATATTTATCAGCCACTTACATGGCGATCATTACTTTGGGCTGATTGGTTTGCTTTCCAGTCTGCATTTAAACGGCAGGATAAAGCCCATACAAATTTTCGGTCCAAAGCCACTGCTCGAAATTCTCGAAATCCAGTTTAAATATTCCGATACGGTTTTGCGCTATCCGATAGAGTTTTTTCCGATTGAGGCAGATGAACCGAAACAGATTTTCGAAAACAGCGATCTGATTGTAAAAACCATTGTTTTAAATCACCGTATTCCTACCACAGGTTTCCTTTTTCAGCAAAAGAAAAGGCAGCGTAAACTGATTAAGGATAAGGCAGAAAACGTTCCGATGGCTTATTATACCTCCCTCAAGAAAGGAATGGATGTTGAGCTGCCTAACGGAGAAATTTTACGCAGTGCCGATTATACTGTAGCTGCCGATCCACCCAGAGCATACGCTTATTGTTCGGATACTTTATTTGATGAAAGTTATTTTCCGACAATAATGGGCTGCGATACGCTTTACCATGAGGCAACCTTTATGCACGATTTGTTGGATAGGGCCAGAGAAACACATCATACTACTGCACTACAAGCTGCTGAGGTTGCTAAAACCATAGGCGCAAAGAAATTGTTGATCGGCCATTTCTCATCACGCTACAAAACTTTACAAATGCTTTTCGAAGAGGCTCAGGCTGGTTTTGATAATACCGAGCTGGCAGTAGAGGGGAGGACTTTTCAGCTTTAAAAAGGTATTCTGTGTTAACCTATTTGCTATTATTTAACCATATAATTCATGTCAGAAACATTTGAGTTTACATCGCCTTATATGCTTATATGGTTAACATAAATTTCTCCGCCAATTGAGCACAAAAAAAGCCCTGAATTTCTCCAGGGCTTCCGAATTTATTAAAAATAATTACTTGTCTTTTTTGTTACCACCTCCAAATACAGAGAAGTGAACATAACGCTTTGGATTGGCTTTTAAGTCGATCATTAATGCATCCAGGTTTTTAGAAGCGTTGTTTAAGTTTTCGTACATTTTATTGTCGTTCAATAATAAACCTAAACTTCCTTTACCATCTTTAATACCTGAAATTACACTTTGTAAATCGGCAATAGCATTGTTGGCGTTATCTAATGTTTGTTTAAAATTAGCTGCTGCAAATTTATCGGTAACGGTGTTAATGTTAGTTAAGATATCGCTAATCTTTTTGTTATTGTTGTTCAGGTTAGCTGTAATACCTTCAACATTTTTAAAAATAGCTTCAATACGTGCACTTTCAGATCCTACTAAACCATCTACTTTTTTCGATGTGGTTTCTAACGAAGCTAAAGTACCGGCAATACTGTTAAAGCTTTTGTCAACATTTTTTTGGAAGTTAGGATTCAGGATTGAGTTTACACTGCTTAAAATAGAATCCATTTTACCAATAATCAATTCAGCTTTCTTTTGTACCGGCTGAACCTGCTCCATTAGTCCTTTTTCTACATTTGCATTTAAAGTGTAACCATCTTCGGCCATTTTTTTAGAATTACCTAACGACATTACAATTGCTTTGCTACCCAATAAATCTGTACCTTCTAAACGTGCAATACTGTTTTCAGGAATTTCATATTTGCTGTTTATACTTAAAGTGGCAATAATAGTTCCATCGGTTTGAAGTTCGAGTTTTGCCACCCGGCCAATTTGGTAACCATTAATCAGTATGGGTTTAGATACCGTTAAACCATCTACTCTGGTGTATTTGGCAAATAAAGTAGTTTCGTTTGAGAAGATAGAATTCCCTTTTAAAAAATTATATCCAATTATTAATAAAGCAATGGCAAATGCAGCTAAAATACCTACTTTGGTTTCGTTCTTAATCTTCATGAGTGTTTCTTTAATGGCTACAAGTTTTGTTATCAATCTAAACTTGTAGAGCGTAATTTATTTTTTAAGCTAAACTTTATAAATACACAAAGCCAGCATTAATTGTTTGGTATATGTTCTATATTTTCTGCAAAGTTAAAATAACTATCATTTATAATGCCACTTATTTAACTTCGATATTTTTTTTATATGTTTTTATTGCATCTAAAATAGAATTGGCAATTTCACTCTGACCTTTTGCAGAATTAATATACTTCTCTTCGTCAGAATTTGAAATAAAACCAACCTCAGTTAATACAGCAGGCATACCACAACGTTGTAATACCAGCACGCCTTGTTCTTTAACACCACGGCTTAATCTTTCATCCCTGCTGATGTAGCTGTTTTGGATTAGTTTGGCAAATTTAATGCTTTTATCACGAAATGTGTTTTTTAGTAAAGATAGCAGTATAAAGCTACTCGGATTGTTTGGGTCATAGCCATCGTACTTGGTTTTATAGTTTTTTTCAAGTTTGATATCGGCGTTTTCGCGGATGGCAGCATCCTGTTCCTTTAAGCGGTGGGAGCCGGCAACCAATGTTTCTACACCTTTAATGTGTTTGTTGCCTGGCGGCATAGAATTGCAATGAATCGAAATAAACAAATCGGCGTTGGCCTCGTTGGCTATTTCTGCCCGTCTGTATAAGTCAACATCAATGTCGGTTTTTCGAGTGTAAATGATTTTAATACCCGGCAGTTCTTCCTTTAATATATCGCCTAATTTTAGCGCAACTTTTAATGAAATATCCTTTTCTTTTGAGAAACTGCCCGATGCACCTGGCTTTCGGCCACCATGACCAGGGTCGATCACAATGGTTTTAATTTTGTATCCCTGTGCAAATGTATGTGTAACAGCTATTACCGAAAGAAAAAATAGGCTAACCAGAAGTTTAATCTTCATTTAAAATGTGTTTGTTAAAATGATGTTTCAGCTATACGCCTGTAATTTTTAATTGCCTTAATAATACCATCAACTATCTCTTTCTGCCCTTCTGGCGAGTTCATATAATCTTCTTCATCTGGATTACTAACAAAACCAATTTCGGTTAAAACCGCCGGCATTGCTGCCCTTGCAAGTACAGCTAAGCTCTTTTCCTGTACGCCACGGTTAATGCGTCCTGCGTTAACATACTCTTGTTGAAGCATAGAAGCAAACTTTAAACTCCTGTCTCTGTTGGTTTGTTTCATTAAAGATAACATAATATCGTTTTCGGGGGTATTGGCAATAAAGCCTTCGTAGTTTTTCTGGTAGTTATCCTCCAGAAACATAGATGCGTTCTCCCGTTTAATTACTTCGTCCTGTTCGCCCAAACGTCCTGTTCCCGATACAAATGTTTCAGTGCCACGGGTAGAAGTGCTTTTGGAAGTAACGGTTCTATAAACCGGAACTTTTCTGCCCCGAACTTTTTTATAATAATCAACAACCCGCGAAACGCGAACCGGCATATCGTTTAAGTGAATGGAGATAAAAAGATCGGCTTTTGAGTTGTTTGCAATATTAATACGCTCATAAAGCGGAATAAACACATCCGATTCTCTGGTGTAGATCACTTTGATATCTTTCAGGCTATCCTGAAGCGCCCGGCCAAGGTTTAAAGCTGTTTTTAGGGCCACGTCTTTTTCCTTCGAATAAACGCCATGTGTAGCGCCGTCTTTACCGCCATGGCCGGCATCAATTACAATTGTTTTAATTTTATATTCCTGCGCAAAAGCCTGATTATCAAATGAGTTTGATAGCGTAAAGCAAATAATAAATGTTAAAATGGATTTAAGATACATCAATGGTATATTTTTCACTAATTTTGAACGTTTTTGATTAAACATTTGTGCAAAAATAACATTCAAATACGAATTTGAAACTTCTTAAGAGCTCTATTTTACTAATTTCTGTCATTTTATTAACACTTGCTGTTAGTAAAGCTAACGCATTTTCTCATTTTTCATTGCAGCAAATCATTAAGCAAGACACAACTAAAAAGGATACAACCCTTAAAAAGGGCAAAAATAACAGTAGTATCGATCAGAAAGTCGAATACAAGGCCGATGACTCTGTGAAGATGAGTGCCGATAAAAACATTGTTTACCTGTACGGAAATGCCAGAGTAGTTTATGGCGATTTTGAACTTGATGCGGGATATATCAAATACGACAAAAAGCAAAATACGATTTTTGCCACAGGAGTAAAAGATCCGAAATCGGGAAGATATACTGGTAGGCCAATTTTTAAATCGGGTGCTGACGGTACAGCAATAGCCGATTCTATTTTTTATAATTCGGAAACTACACGGGCCAAGGTTTATGGCGTTTTCTCTGAACAGGAAGGTGGGTTCTTTTCTGGCGGACAAAGTAAAAAACAGATAGATGATGAACTGCATATCAAAAATGTGATGTACAGTACCTGTAATTTGCCGCATCCACACTTTGGTTTAATGATTTCTAAAGGCGTTGTAACCGAAAAGCAGATTATCACCGGCCCGGTTTACATGGTTATTGAAGATATTCCAACCTTTTTTGGTCTGCCTTTCGCATTTTTTCCAAAGCCGAATAAACGTACATCTGGTGTAATATTACCTACACCGGGTGAGGATGCAACCCGTGGATTTTTCTTGCAGAATGGGGGTTACTATCTTGGCTTAAACGATTACTGGGATGCCAAAATAATGGGCTCTATTTATACCAATGGTTCTTACGAAACCAGTTTATTAAGTAATTACACCAAGCGGTATAAATTTAACGGTAACATTAACCTGTCTTACTCCAGCTTTAAAGATGGTTTGGAAGGAACTGAGGCTTTTAGAAACCCAACCAAAAACTTTAGTATTAACTGGAGTCATAGCCAAAATGCCAATGCTAAGCCTGGTACGACTTTCAGTGCCAGTGTAAGGTTGGTGTCGAGTGGTAAAAGGGGATATTATAGAAATACGGCAGCAGGTACTTCGTACGATATTAATGCAATTTCTACCAATTCTACAAGTAGTAGTGTCAGTTATGCCAAAACATTTTCAAACAACATGAACTTGTCTTTGGCTGCTAGAAGTGATCAGACTTTAAGTACAAGGGCCATATCACTTAGGTTGCCAGAAGTAACATTTAACGTACCTACATTTAACCCTTTCAGTAAAAAAAATGCTGTTGGAGAACAGAAGTGGTATCAAAAAATAACGGTTGGTTATAGTCTTCAGGGAACAAATAGTATTGATACTTTTGATAGTTTACTTTTTGATAACGATGGTTTAAAGCGTTTAAGAAGTGGTATTGCACACAGCATTCCGGTTAATATGTCGTTCACAGCCTTAAAATATTTAAACTTTAGTTTAGGAGGAACGTATAATGAAGTCTGGAATTTTCAGAGCGTAAACAGACGTTACACCCAGTTTGCCGATAACACCTATACCTTTAGAGAAGATACTCTTAGCGGTTTTAAAAGGGCAGGGAGCTATAGCCTTTCTACCAGTATGTCGACGAAGATTTATGGAAGAAGAGATTTTAACCCACAAGGAAAGATTCAGGCCTTAAGGCATGTAATGACTCCAAACGTTTCTTTCTCTTATTCGCCCGATTTTACTAAAGCAGGAGCAGGGCCTTACAGACCTGCTATCGATCAAAACGGTAAGGAAATTTTAACTGGAGGCCAGCCCTTAAAATATTCTATTTTTGATGGTATGGCGCAGCAGGGATCTTTCGGTGGGCCTAATGCATCAATTGGTTTCGGGGTTGATAATACGGTAGAGTTGAAGGTGAGGAATAAGAACGATACTACAGGCACAGGGTCAAAAAAAATCCCCATTATACAGGGCTTGAGTTTTAGTGGCTCCTACAACTTTTTAGCTAAGTCTTACAAATTATCTACCATTGGTTTTAGTGGTCGATCTCAGTTTACAGATAAGCTGGGAATCAACTATAATGGTACCTTGGACCCTTATTCACTTAGACCCGATACCATTCCTGGCTCCAACTTGTTGATCAGGCAGGACCGTTATTTCTGGCAGAGCGGAAAAATATTGCCACGTTTGGCAAACCTTGGTTTCTCGTTCGATTACAGCTTAAACCCTGAAGCTTTAAAACGCAAGAACGAGGCTAACGATAAATTAGGAGAAGCTGCGAATAAAAAAGGCCTGACCGATATTCAGTCGGAACAATTGGCCGCCATTAGCCGTGATCCGAATGCTTTTGTTGATTTCAATATTCCTTGGAATTTTTCGTTCTCTTATAGTTTTCAGTATTCGAATGATGGAAATCGTACAACCATTTCTAATACACTGAATTTTAATGGCGATGTTAATTTAACGCCTAAATGGAAAGTTACCTTTAACTCTGGTTACGATTTTAAAAACAGAGGCTTAACACCTATGAACTTGGCCATTTATCGCGATTTACATTGCTGGGATATGAGTGTAAACTGGGTACCCTACGGTGCTTACAAAAGTTATTCTGTAACGATTAAAGTAAAAGCATCGATACTACAGGATTTAAAATTGAGCAAAAGACAAGGTTTTTACAGCACATACCAATAAATTTATGCTAGCCGAAATTATTACCATTGGTGATGAAATTCTAATCGGACAAATTGTAGATACTAATTCTGCATGGATGGCCCAACAGCTAAACCTGACCGGAATTTCTGTAAAACAAATCACTTCGATATCTGACGACGAACAACACATTCTGGATGCTTTAGCCCAGGCCGAACAAAGAGCTGATATTATTCTTATTACGGGCGGTTTAGGACCAACTAAAGATGATATCACCAAAAAAACACTGGCCAGGTATTTTAACATGGGCTTTAGGCGCGATGAAGGTGCTTTAGAAATGGTGCGTCAGATTTTTGAAAAATTTAAACGCCCTCTAATTGATGTTAATATTCAGCAGGCCGATGTACCGGATGGCTGCGAGGTAATTGTAAATAAAAACGGTACAGCGCCCTGTATGTGGTTTGAAAGGAACAATAAGATTTTTGTTTCTATGCCTGGTGTTCCATTCGAAATGATGTACCTCATGGGGGATGAAATTCTTCCCCGCTTAAAACGCAGGTTTGAACTTCCGGCCATTGTACATAAAACCATTCTTACAGCAAACATCGGCGAATCATTTCTGGCCAAAGAAATAGAAGAAATTGAAGATGCATTACCGGCACATATTAAACTTGCCTATTTGCCCAAACTAGGGCAGGTGCGTTTGCGTTTATCTGCCATAGGCGATGATGAAGTCAAATTAAAAACTGAGGTGGAGGTTTTTGCCAAGCAAATTATGGCAAAGGTGGATAAATTTGTGGTGATTGATGAAGATATTCCTTTGGAAAAGGCGATTCTAAACATCATGCATGTCCGCGGTCTTACCCTATCTACATCCGAAAGTTGTACCGGTGGATATATAGCCCATTTAATTACCCAACACCCGGGCTGTTCTTCAGTATATTGGGGCGGAGCGGTTACCTATGCTTACGAACTTAAAGAATCGGTGCTTGGCGTAAAGGCAGCTACATTGGCTACCTTCGGTGCAGTTAGTGAAGAAACGGTAAAAGAAATGGCAGAAGGCGCTATTAAACACTTTAAAACCGATTATGCTATTGCAGTAAGCGGAATAGCAGGACCAGATGGCGGAACAGCAGACAAACCAGTTGGCACCGTATGGATTTCAATTTCTTCGAAAGATAAAACTGTAGCTAAACTGTTTAATTTCAGTAACAAACGTATTCAAAACATCGAGCGTTCGGCAACTGCAGCATTAACCATGTTATTAAATCTACTTAAAGAAACAGTTTAGAAGGAATAAAAACTGTATTTTTGTGGCGTTACCAATATAAAATACTGTAATTTAATATGGCTCAATACGAACTATTGTTACCAAAAATGGGTGAAAGTGTTGCAGAAGCAACGGTGATTAAATGGGTAAAGCAACCGGGTGATACTATTGATTTAGATGATACCATTCTGGAAATCGCTACCGATAAGGTAGATTCAGAAGTTCCTTCGCCGGTTGCGGGTAAATTGGTTAAACAATTATTTAAGGAAGACGAAGTTGCCCAGGTTGGTGATATAATTGCGATTATAGAAACCGAAGGTGGATCTGCCCCTCAGGTAGAAGAAATTGCTGTTGCTGCTCCGGTAACAGAAGAGAAAACTGAAACGATTCCGGGGATTGAACAATTGCCGGAACAAAATACAAGCCAGCAAGCTGATTTTAGTGCTGCTGAGCGTTTTTACTCACCTTTAGTTAAAAGTATTGCCGCACAGGAAAATATTTCGCTTGCAGAGCTTGATGCAATTAAAGGCTCTGGTGCCGATGGCCGCTTAAATAAAGACGATTTATTAAACTATATCGCCAACAGAAATGGCGGAAATGTAATTAAAACGCAAACTGTTATTTTGGCTCCACCACCTCCGGTTGAAAAAGCAAGCGAGAGCAAGCCAAATATTCAGCCAGTAGCACAACCTTCTGGCGCAAGTAAGCCATCTACCACATCAGTAAGCGGTGGCGATGAGATTATTGAGATGGACAGGATGCGTAAGCTGATTGCCGATCACATGGTGATGAGCAAAAGTACTTCGCCACATGTTACTTCATTTGTTGAAGCCGATGTAACCAATATGGTTTTATGGCGTAATAAAGTGAAAAACAGCTTCGAAAAACGCGAAAACGAGAAAATTACCTTTACACCGATCTTTGTAGAAGCAGTTGCAAAAGCAATTAAAGACTTCCCGATGATTAATGTTTCGGTTAACGGAACACAGATTATCAAAAAAGCGGATATAAATATTGGTATGGCAGCAGCATTACCAAGCGGAAACCTAATTGTTCCGGTAATCAGAAACGCCGATCAGTTAAATATTGTAGGTTTAACCAAAGCTGTAAATGATTTGGCCACGCGTGCCAGAAACTCTAAATTAAAACCCGACGAAACCCAGGGTGGAACCTTTACCTTAACCAATGTAGGTAGTTTTGGTAATGTAATGGGCACACCAATTATTAACCAGCCTCAGGTTGCTATTTTGGCTGTAGGTGCTATTAAAAAGAAGCCTGCGGTATTAGAAACCGAACACGGTGATGTAATTGCTATACGCCACATGATGTTCCTTTCATTATCATACGATCATAGGGTAGTTGATGGTTCGTTGGGTGGTATGTTTGTACGCAGGGTTGCCGATTATTTAGAGGCCTGGGATTTGAACAGGGAGATATAACAAGTTTACAGTTAAAAGTTTTCAGCTGGCATAATGCCAACAATCTAAACCTTTTACCAGTTTAACCATTAAAGAATGTTAGATTCAATTTTAAAAAAGATAGTTTCCGATAATGTGTTGCATGCCAAATGGTTAAATACATTGTCTTACATGGAAAATGCAGGTGCTAAAAAGATTTCGGCATCAGAACATAAGGAAAATGTTAATCTCATTATTCTTAAACATGCTGCCGAAGAACATCGCCATGCCTATTACCTGAAAAAGCAGATTGCAAAGGTTGATGAAACCTCTTGTAAGACCTATACCAACGCAGAGTTGTTATCTCCAAATAACACCAAATATTATTTACATGCTTTAGATATTGCGGTTTGCCGTTACTTGAAAGCAGTATTTAATCTTTCTGGTTACGATTTAAAGTTTGCAGCTTACCTTTTTGTTACTTACGCAATAGAGGTGCGTGCCGATGAGCTTTATCCAATTTACCAGGCGGTTTTAGATGAGGCGAAAAGTAAGGTAAACGTTAAGTCGATTATTTTAGAAGAAGAAGGCCATTTAGAAGAAATGATTAATCAGCTGGTTAACTTTTCACCTGACTGGGAAAATCACGCCGCTGAAGTAATTAAAATAGAGAAAGACCTGTTTGATAGCTGGGTAACTGCTTTAAATGTAGAACTGCCGGTAAATGCTTAATTTATATTGCATTGTTGCAAAATTATAATTCTGAGCAGTCAAGTTTTAAAAGAACTTGACTGCTCTCGTTAAAACCAATCCCATTTACCTTTGTTTCTAACTAAAAACAAGTAGCATGTCTAAATTCTCCGATTTAATCAATGGCGAAAAGCCTGTTTTGGTTGATTTTTTTGCCGAATGGTGCGGACCCTGCAAAATGATGAAACCCGTTTTGGATCAGTTAAAGTCACAGGTAGGAGATTCTGCAGCGATTATCAAAGTAGATATCGATAAAAACCAGCCTGCTGCAGCGGCCTTTAATGTACAGAGTGTGCCTACGCTAATTTTGTTTAAAAATGGGAAACCTGTTTGGCGCCAGAGCGGTGTGGTACAGGCTGCACAGTTGAAGCAGGTTATAGATCAGCACGCTTAATTAAACCTCTACAACGGTTTTGGGGGTTACAGCGAATATCCTTTCATTATTTTTAGGGTAAACGGTATACAAGCCCGTAAAGAGACTAAAAGCAGGTAAAACAGCATAACTTCTGCCAAAGTAAAAACAAGGAAATTTGAGCCGTTGTTTGGCCTTGCCCACAATGGTTACACCCGGATGGATGTGCCCGCTAATAGGGTAAAGTTCTGCTGCATCATTTTTGGGTGCATCGTGAATAAAACAAAAAGGCCCTAAGCAATAACTGAGATCGTGTATTTCAATTCCCATTTTCGCATAATCTGCATGGGCCAGTTTATCGTGATTCCCCTTTACGAGCAGTAATTTCAAATCAGCATATTGTGCTCTCCACGTCGAAAAATCATCAATATCTGTGTTTAAACCATGATGAAACATGTCGCCGGTAATGAGTAGGGTTTGGGGTTGATATTTTTCAATTAAGCCACTTAACCGTTGCAAATCACTCTGGGCAATGGTAGCAGGCACCTGCACTCCGGCTTGACGAAAATGAGCCGATTTACCCAAATGCAGATCGCTTATGGCCAAAAGTTGATGTTTAGGTAGAAATAAAGCCCGCTCTTTATCTAAAATCAGTTCTTCTCCGTGGCTTGTAATGGTCATTAATAAATATGTGATAGTGTTACCATTTAAGAAATATAATAACTTATAAGGCATATCGCCCAAAACTTAGAACTTATATTTTCTCAAATGCCCTATATAGTTAAAAGTATTACTTAATTTTTTCTGATTCTGCTTTCATCCTTGCAATTCGCTGCTCTAGTTCTTCCGAGCTCATGTTTTCCCGCAAACTATCTACCTTAATTGGAAAAGAAAGCGGGGTAAAGCTTTTCGGGTGAGTAATTACAATTGCACCATACTGAATTCTTTCCAATGCAGCGGCCAGTCGCGGTTCTTCCAGTTGCTGATAAAACACTTCATCGTATGCTTGCCGTAAAAGTAAATTATGTTGGTCATAATCACTAAAAACATTAAAAAATAAACCTGCCGATGACTGTAGGTGTTTATTAGCCACATATTTTCCGGGGTAACCCTGAAAAACCAAACCCGAAATGCAGGCAATATCACGAAATTTCCTCCGCGCCATTTCTGTTGAATTGATGCTCAGGGTAATGTCTTCCGTTAAATTTTTGGGCGAAAAAACTTCGTAAGCAATTGATTCGTCCATGGGTATTTCTGTTTCGCTAAGCAGTTCAAATCCGTAATCGTTCATGGCAATAGAGAAACTGATGGGCAGCAATTTGCTCAGGCGATAAGCTACAAGCGCAGCAAGCACTTCGTGTACCAGCCTTCCTTCAAAGGGGTAGGCAAATAAATGGAAACCTTCTTTGTTGTTAATCAGTTCGATTAATAATTCATCGTTACGCGGCACATGCGAGCGTTTTTCCTGCAATAAGAACAGGGGGTAAACCGAATCCAACTCTTCATCCTGATGGGTTTTATCCAGCGCTTCATTGTATTTCTTACGCAAAACCGAGCCTAAATTTGACGACAAGGGCAACCTGCCGCCATTCCAGCTCGGCGATATCGCATTTTTTTGTTTGCTGTTGCGCACAATTACCGTCATATCCTTTACATGGATAAATTCGAGCACGCGACCAGCCAGTCTGAAGTTATCGCCTGCCTTTAGCCGGGTTACAAAATATTCTTCTACCATGCCAATGTAGCCTCCTGAGAGGAATTTTACCTTCAGCATGGCATCACTAACAATGGTTCCGATGTGCAGGCGATGGCGCATGGCCAGTTGGCGGCTCTTTACTTTCCAAAGTCCGTCTTCATCTTTAGTTACTTTCTTAAATTCGTTATAGGCACTTAAACTATCACCGCCCGAGGTAATAAACTGCATCACCCAACTCCATTCCTCAGGGACGATCATTTTAAAAGCATGGGTGTTTTTAATCTCGTTATAAATCACCCGGTCGTCAAAGCCATCGCCAATAGCCAGGGTAACCAGGTATTGTACCAGCATATCGAAAACCATAATAAAGGGTTCTCTGCTTTCGATATTGTTGGTTATGGCTGCTTCTTTTATTGCGGCAGCCTCTACGAGTTCCAGAGCATGAGTGGGGAGGAAATATATTTTAGAGGTTTCGTGAGGAGAGTGGCCCGACCGGCCGGCACGCTGTAAAAAACGGGCTACACCTTTAGGCGAGCCTACCTGTACTACCGTATCAACAGGTTTAAAATCTACTCCTAAATCTAAAGATGAAGTGGCAATAACAGCTTTCAACTGACCCGTATGCAAAGCATCCTCAATCCAGTTGCGAAGTTCGAAATCTATTGAACCGTGGTGTATGGCAATGCGCCCGGCCAGTTCGGGTTCAATATTGAGCAAATGCTGGTACCACATTTCCGATTGGCCGCGGGTATTAATGAAAATTAGGGTTGTTTTGCTTTTTTCTATAATCGGCAATAGTTTGTAAGCTAGCTTTAGTCCTAAATGCCCTGCCCATGGGAGTGTTTCAATATCATCGGGCAGGATAGATTTAATCAGGATTTTCTTTTCCAGGTCAGCTTTAACAATAATGCGTTTGGTGTTGATATCAGGTTCTAAAACATCCAGTGCTTCATCGATATTTCCAATGGTAGCAGATATCCCCCAAACCCTTAAAAATTGTTGTTTTTCCTGCTTTTGCAAGCCTTTAATGCGAGAAACAGCCAATTCAACCAATACGCCACGTTTACTGCCTAATAGCTCATGCCATTCGTCGGCCACAATGCATTTCAGGTTTTTAAATAAAGTTGATGATCCTTTTTGAGCCAAAAGCAAATGCAGGCTTTCGGGGGTAATCAGCAGGATTTCTGGCATCGATTTTTTTTGCTGAACTTTTTCCGCCTGGCTAGTATCGCCGTTTCTTACACCTACATGCCAGTCGAGTTCCAGTTCCAGTAAAGTTTCGCGCATCGCCCGGGCAATATCTTTAGCCAGAGAGCGTAAAGGCGTAATCCAGATCAATTGCAACCGGTCTTTTGCTTTTTTATTGCTGCTTTCGGAGGCGTTCATGGCCTCAATTACAACTGCCAGAAATAAAGAAAAGGTTTTGCCGAAACCAGTAGGGGCATTTACCAGACCACTATAACCATTAAGATAATACTGCCAGGCCTCTTCCTGAAACTGAAACGGCCTGCGCTTATGGGTTTTAAGCCATTGTTTTATCTTTTTATAACCTTTGGTTTTGGTTTGGTTCATTGTTTAATTTTTTATACAAACTTTGCATGTTTTTAAAACCTGTGAGGTTTAAGCGATTGTATTACAAAGTAGACTGTAGCAACCGCCTTAAATCTTCCAATGTATTAATTTCTGCTGCTTTTTTATCTTTTCTCCACCTCAATATACGTGGAAAACGCAAGGCTAGTCCTGCTTTATGCCGTTTGCTTTCGGCAATACCTTCAAATGCAATTTCGAAAACCAGTTCGGGTTTAACGGTGCGCACAGGGCCAAATTTTTCGATGGCATTACGGGTTACAAAACTATTTACTTCTTTAATTTCTTTATCGGTTAAGCCCGAATATGCTTTGGCTATGGTGACCAGGTTTTCGCCATCGCGAACAGCAAAAGTATAATCGGTAAAGAAATTTGCCCTGCGGCCGCTTCCTTTCTGCGCATAAATCATTACAGCATCAACGGTATATGGATTGATTTTCCATTTCCACCAATCACCTCGCTTACGGCCGCTATGGTATAACGAATTAAGCTTTTTGAGCATAATGCCTTCGCTGTTTATAGCTCGCGAAGTTTGTCTTAACGCAGTGAGTTCTTCCCAGCTGTTACAATTTATAACCAGGGAGAGGATTACCACGCTTTCGCCTAAATTGCCAATAATACCGTTTAAAATTTGTCTTCTTTCGCTTAGTGGTTGTGTTCTATAATCCTGTGCTTCGTATTCCAGTAGATCGTAAACGAAAAACCCAATAGGGGCATCTTCTAACTGTTTTTTATTAATTGTTTTGCGGTTCAGACGCTGTTGCAATGTGTTGAATGACAATACTTTTTTATCTTGTATGGCAAGTATTTCTCCATCTAAAACGATACCATCAGGCAGTGCATCAACCAGGAAATGCAATTCAGGGAATTGTTCGGTTACCAGTTCTTCTCCACGGCTCCAGATAAAAAGTTCGCCATTTCGTTTTATAATTTGTCCACGTATGCCGTCCCATTTCCATTCTGCCTGCCATTCCGTAATATCTCCCAGGTTTTCGGGCTCCTGTTCCAAAGCATAAGCGAGGCAAAAAGGGTAGGGCCAGGAATTATCGGTATTTACATGGATCCCATTAACAAGCTCATGGAAAGTAATTTCGTAAGGATTCCATTTACCCATAATACTGTGCATAATCTGTGCACTATCTAAACTGCTTTGTTTAGCCAAAGCATTAACGAGCATTTTGTTTGAAACGCCTATTCTGAAATTTCCGGAAATCAGTTTGTTAAAAATAAAGCGCTCCTGTGTTTCCAAATGGTTCCAGGCATTAAAAATAAAAGCCTTTTTGGTATCATCATCCTTGCCTTCCAGGCAATGCAGGTCTTCAATCCATTGGTAAAGCTGCAAATCGGAAGTGTTTTCTGCAGGTGGAAGAAGAAGAGCAATAGTTTCGCTTAAATCGCCCACATTGGCGTAGCTTTCCGAAAATAACCATTCTGGCGTTTGGGTAATTTCGATTGCCCAATATTTAAGCAGAGCTGATTTGATGGGTCTTTTTGGCTTTTTTCCGGTAAATAAAGCAATTACCCAAACTTTATCTTTATCATTAGCAGAGTTGAAATAATGAACCAAAGCCGCTATTTTATCATTGGTTTTGTTGCTGAGCTCGAGCTGCTGAATCAGTTGTGCGAAATGTTTCATGGTAATTTACTTTCGTTTTGCTCGGCTAAATCAACTTTGTTGTCCTCATCATCTTCCTGTCCGAATTTGGTCAATACTTCACTGGCTTCAATACCTTTCTCATTTAAAAAGCGGCTAAATGCAGCTGTAAAACCATGGGTTACATAAACCTTTTCGGCTCCTGTTGCGGTAATGGCTTCCATAAGGCCGTTCCAATCGGCGTGGTCGCTCAATGCAAAACCTGCATCCGCACTCTGCCAGCGACGATGTGCCCTAACCTGCATCCATCCGGAACAGATGCCTGTAGCCGGATGGGCTAAATTTTTGATCCAGCGGCTATCACGCATTGCAGGCGGAACTATCACAATTCCTTTTTGCAAGGCTTCTTTAGTGGTTTCGGGTACTATCCTGATGGTTTCGGGTAAATTTACGCCTGCATTTACAATTACCTCGTTCAGGTTCGCAATACTGCTATGCACATATATCGCAACGTTGCCCGCCAGATTTTTAATCAGCCGCTGTGCCTTGCCTAAACTATAGGCAATTAATACACTTGTACGTTGCTGACTGATATTATCGTTTACCCAGTTTTGAATGCCGTTAAAAACCACTTCTTGTTTTTGCCACTTGTAAACCGGTAAGCCAAAAGTACTTTCAGAAACAAATGAGTGGCATTTTACGGGCTCGAAAGGTGTAGTAATACCATCATCTTCAATTTTATAATCGCCCGATATTACACATATTTCACCTTTATAAGCCAATCTAACCTGTGCCGATCCAATGATATGCCCTGCCGGGAAGAATGAAATATTTACGCCATTGCGGGTAATACTTTCGCCGTATTCGAGCGTTTCTACGTTTAAATCTTCACTAATTCTGCGTTGAATTATAGGCTTGGTAAGCGTATGGCAGAGGTAATATTTGTTGCCAAACCGAACATGGTCGCTATGGCCATGCGTGGTTACGGCATAATCTACAGGCCACCAGGGGTCTACGTAAAAATCTCCCTGATTGCAATAAATGCCTCTTTTGGTAAATTCGATTAATGCCATGACTATTTAACAATCAATATCTCAATTGGTTTTAGTTTAATATCGGGTAATTACCCGATATTTCTATTTATCGGGTAATTACCCGATATTATTTGTTGTTTCTAATTATTTTATCGATATTGGTGTTATGATTTGCATTATAACAGGCGATATTATTGGCTCACGTAAAATAAAAGATACCTGGTTAGCAAGCTTAAAAGGGGCGCTAAAAGTTGTTTCGGGCAAGCATAACAGGTGGGAGATTTTTCGGGGCGATAGTTTTCAGGTAGAAGTAAGTGCAGCAGAAGCATTGAAAACAGCTATATATTTAAAGGCTTGTATTAGGTTGAATAGGGCTGCAGATGTGAGAATGGGATTGGGGATTGGTGAAGTGCGAGGCAAAAGAAAGAAACTGACAGAAGATAGTGGCGATGCTTTTGTGTACTCTGGTGCTGCCTTTGATAGCTTAAAACAAATCAAGTTGAACCTGGCCATTAAAACCAGTTCTGCTGATTTTGATGAAGAAATAAATACCTTAATTAAGCTTGCGCTTATTGCAATGGATAGTTGGGGCATTGTAGCTGCCGAAATGGTTAAACTGGCGCTGGAGTATGAAAATATATTGCAAAGCAAATTGGCTGCTATTTCGGGCAGAACACAATCATCGGTTAGTGAAGCCCTAAAGCGTGCTCATTTTGCCGAAATAATGGATATGGATAGGTTGTACCGTAAAAAATTGAACCAAATGTTTTAAAATAATGGATATCTACCTCATCAAACTTATTATTGCCCATTTAATTGGGGATTTCTTTTTGCAACCAGCCTCTTGGGTTGAAGAAAAAGAGATAAAGAAACTAAAATCAGCCAAACTTTACCTGCATGTAGCCATACATATTGCGTTGATATTCCTGATATTTTTAAGTTTTGCGGTATGGAAAGTGGCCTTACTTGTAGGAGTAATCCATTTCACAATTGATGCATTGAAATTATTGTTTCAAACGAAAAAAAATGCCCGCTTGCTGTTTTTTATCGATCAGGTATTGCATTTAACATCTATTGTAGCAGTATGGCATCTGTTTTATAAAGGAAGTCTGGATATCAGTTACCTGAACGAAACCAAAACCTGGATAATCATTTCGGGAGCTTTGTTTTTAACCATGCCTACCTCCATTATCATGCGGGTTATTATTGCCCGCTGGATTCCGGATAATCAGCCAGACAGCCCAAAATCATTGCAGAATGCCGGTAAATACATTGGTATACTGGAAAGGGTATTGATATTTGTATTTATATTGACCAAACATTTTGAAGCAGTTGGCTTTTTGCTTGCGGCAAAATCTATATTCAGGTTTGGCGACTTAAAAGAAGCCCACGACCTTAAATTAACGGAATATGTATTAATCGGAACCCTGCTGAGTTTTGGAATTGCCATTGTAACGGCTATGCTAACCCAAATGTTTGTGATATAAAAAAAGCAGCTTTCGGGCTGCTTTTTAAGTGTGATTATCTATTATCTTGCTCCCGGAGGGCAGTTTTCCTTTAAAAACTTGGTGTAGGTTAACGATAAATGCTCGCTGGTTCCATCGCCTTCAGAGATACTGTGTGTACGGTTTGGATAGCTCATTAATTGAAAAACCTTTCTGTTTTTAATTAACTCATTGATCAGCATTTCAGCATTCTGGTAGTGTACGTTATCATCGCCCGTACCATGAATATATAATAAGTTACCCTTCAGGTTTTTTGCATGTGTAACTGGCGATCCTTTAACATAAGCTTCTTTGCTTGGAAAAGGCGTTCCCATATAACGTTCCTGATAAATATTATCGTAAGTTAACTGGTTGCCCACTGCTGCAATAGCAATACCTGTTTTGTAAATTTCAGGATATTGGAACATCAGGTTCAGGGTAGACGAACCACCGCCGCTCCATCCCCAAACAGCCACACGGTCTTTATCCATAAAGGCATTGGTGGAAAGTAATTTCTTCGCTGCCATGGCTTGGTCCCGGATATTTATTACCCCAATATTTTTATAAATACCTTTGTGCCATGTACTCCCTTTTGGTACTGGTGCCCCTCTGTTATCCATTGAAATGTAGATGTAGCCATCTTTCGCCATATCGCCGGCATACAAAAAGTTTCTTCCTGCGCCGTAGGTATCAAGTGCAGTTGCCGAAGCGGGTTCGCCATACACATAAAACACAACAGGGTATTTTTTAGATGGGTTAAAATTATCAGGTTTTTTCATCCAACCATCCATTTCTACACCATCTTCGGTAGTTACTTTAAAAAACTCTACTTTATTTTTTGTTGCCTCTTGTTTTGAAAGCTGTGTAGTGATGCTGCCATCCATGGTAAACGGATTACCAGTTGTAAAATTCATCCACTCGGTAATTGGCCTAACAATAGCACTGTTGTATGAATGACGGGCAAATGCTGCATTTGGAGAAATATCGTAATTGTGTGTACCAGGTAAAACTGAAGGGGTAACCTGCTCTAATTTTCCTTTTCCATCTAATTTGGTTTTGAAAAGGTATTTCTGCGTGGCATTTGTTGGAGAGGCCAGGAAATAAACCATGTTGTTTTTAACGTCAATTAATTTAACATCAATCACATCATAATTTCCTTTGGTAATCAGGGTTTCTTTTTTGCCATCTAAACTAATTCTGTACAGATGGTTCCAACCGTCTTTATCAGATACGATGGTAAACTCTTTATTGTCGTTTAACCATTTCCATTCATCCTGTGCATCAATCCAGGCTTTGGCTTTTTCGGTATAAACGGCTTTTGCAGCACCAGAAGAGGCCTCACAGATAAATACTATACTTTCGTTCTGCTCGCGGTTAAGTTGTTGTAAAATGATGTTATTGCTATTTGGCACCCATTGCATACGTGGAATATAGTGCTGAACATTATCGCCCGGTACATTTAACCAGTTGGTTTTGGCGGTATTAATATCAACTACTCCAACTTTACAGGCTGAAGGATTTTCTCCAACTTTAGGATATTCAACCGGAATGGTATAAGGATAAATCGAATCCGTATTGTTGATCATCAAAAAGTTTTTGATTTTAGTAGCATCGATCTGCCAGTAAGCAATCGATTTCCCATCCGAACTCCACCTGAAACCATCACGACAATCGAATTCTTCTTCGTAAACCCAATCAAAAGTACCGTTAATCATGCGATCGGTACCATCTGTAGTTAAAGCTTTCGCACCGGTTCCATCAATGTTTTCTACATACAAATTGTGTTTACTAACGTAGGCTACTTTACTACCATCGGGCGATAATTTGGCAAACATTAAAGAAGATGCTGGTCTGTCCTTTCCAATCTGTACAATCTTGTTTGCAGTTAAATCGGCCAACCAGTAATCGCCACGTGTATCGTAGCGCCAAACTTTTTTGCTATTGGTATAAATTAATGCTTTTGTGCCATCGTTCGATAACTGAAAGCTTCTTACGGCAATAGCATCGTTATTACCTGCAGGTGTTAATAATGCTCTTGAAATAATTGTTTTTCTGTCGCTTTTAGGAAGTGTTATTGAAATAATTTCTCCGCCAGCAATTTGATAGTAGGAGTTACCATCCTTTGCCCAGTTAATGTTTTGGGCATTTACATCAATTACAGCACATATTGCAATGCAGGTAACTGATAATCTGAGTAATAGTTTTTTAATCATATAAAGTTAGGTCATAAAAAAAGCTTTTTAACTTTTGGGCTAATTTAAATAAAAAGCCGTCAGTTAAAAAGCTATTAATTAGCTGTAAATGGTTAATTATTCACCACCACCTTGCATTTTTGCTAAATCTTCCATCGTAACTACTTCGTATCCGGTTGGAACTTCTTTCGAAATTGGGCCAACTTTACCTTCTGCTATCGATTTTAAGGTAGTAGTAGTTTCGATACCTCTCTGTACCAAAGTGTATTTTACCGGGAAAGCTGCTAAACCAGGGAAATAGTTTTGAGCACCTACATTTGGTAATTCCACATCTTTAGTTGCCCAAAGTTCGTGCGTACCACCTTTGTCATCTTTAAAAGTATATTTTTCTGCGTTAAAGCCACCAACAGTTTGTTTTTCGCCTGTAGCTTTGAAATCAGAAAACTTAGGCAATGCACCCATTGCTTTTTCAATATCTTCTTTTGATTGTTTAACCGCGAATTGTTTTTGGGCAATTGGCACATCGATTAAAAGTAAACCTGTTTTGTCATTATTGTCTGATACAATGCCAATTAAAGCCGGACCTTGCTCCATTTCAATTTTAGTTAAACCGTTATTGAATTTAACTTTCAGTTCTGCAGGTGGCTCTTGTCCGCCCATAGCAGCTTTTTGCTCCTCCGTTAATTTGTATACTAAACCGTAAGTAAGAGTACCTTCGGTCATTTTCTTTTGCGCATGAGCAATTACTGCACTAGCCACTAAGATTAAAGCTACAACGCTTGTTTTGATTGATTTGAACATGTTTTTATTTCAGTTTAGTTTTTTTACCAATTAATTTTTTCTTTTTTCAGAAATGAAGCGATTCCTTTTTTAAAATCTTCACTTTCTCTAACCCGGGCATTGATTTGAACAGCAGTTTCCAGGCTTTTTTCCAGTAATGGATTATTCGTCTGGTTAATAAGCTGTTTGGTAATCATTAATGAATTTCCAGAGCTTTCGTTACACAAACTTAATGCAAAATCTTGTACTTTTTGATGAATTTCATTCGAATTTGTTACAAAGTTGATTAAATTATATTTCTGTGCCTGCTCAGCAGAGAAGGTATTTCCGGTGAGCAGAATTTCTTTGGAAACTGTTTCACTGACCTTCTGTTTTAAAAAGCACGAAACAATAGCCGGCACAAAGCCAATTTTAACTTCGGTGTAACCAAAATTGCTTTCTGGAGTTGCAAAAACAATATCACAGATGGTAGCCAAACCACAGCCTCCGGCAATGGCGTGCCCTTCAACCTGTGCTATAACCACTTTAGGTAAATAATAAATGGTGGTGAAAAGCTTTTTCAGGTTATTAGAATCGGCTACATTCTCTTCAAAGGAATTCTGCTGTAGTTGTTGCAGATATTCTAAATCCGCACCTGCACTGAACGAACTTCCGTTTGCATTTAAAATTACCACTTTAACCAAATCATCTTCCGATGCTTTTATAAATGCTGCTGTAAGTTTGGCAATGAGCTGAGGGTCTAATGCATTCCTTTTTTCAGGCCTGTTGATTGTTATTGTTGCAATTCTTTCTGCAACATGGTACAAAACCAGATTTTCCATCTTATTGGGTTAGTTGTATCAAATATGCTTTATTTTTCTTTAAAACGTAAGCACTTTTTGTGTTTTCCTGTAATTGTTTGATACGATAATCTTTATTAGTGGAATCGATTAATAAGGTTTGAAACCTGATATCTGGAGGAATGCTGTTTAAATCGAACCTACTGTTTGCAGTAATCCACATGGAAGAAAAGGAACCTGATCCTTGTAATTGCTTATAATTTAATGAATTGTCTATCAATAAAAATCGGTAACCAGAACGGTTTTTTTTCCCCGCGTAAAAGCAGCAGCATAGTTTTTTCTTAACGAAAAGAAGACGATGTTATGTTGTTATGAGGCCCTGAGGCTACCGTAAGCGATGAGTAACTGATAACAGGCAAAAAGAGATAATGATGAAAAGATGAACCTTTTATTGAGCCTGGCGAGACCGTAAAAAAATAAACCCAGGCTAAAGCTCAACAATATAAATTCGGTTAAAGTAATGTAGATAGAAGAAAAGGTTGCAAAAGGCAGATTGGTTATCCATTTTAAAACTGTGTTGGTGAGCTTGATTAGCCATTCGAAAGCAGGAGCCAAAAACTAAGCCCTGGAATTAATACGGCAACCTCTAAATACATCATTAATACCAGGGGTAGTGTAATGAAAAGATTACCAATGAGAAAATAGAGTGGAAACTGGTGAAAGTAATAGATGCTTAAAGAGAAAGTAGCAATTTGTGCCGCCAACGACATCGCTATAAAATTCCATAATTTATCTAGCCATTTATTTTCGATATAAAACAGGTTATAAATTTTTGGCTGTAAATAGAATAGCCCGAAAACAGCTAAATAAGAAAGTTGAAAGCCAACGTCCCAAATGGAGAAAGGATTATAGATGAGCTGGCAAAAGGCCGAAAAAAAGACTCTTTCATTTACCGCCTCGGTTGATTCGGGCACTCCCTGATTTTTGCTGTAGTTACGGTAGGTTACCGCCGCAGAAACCGAAGACGATAAACTGATTAGTACGCCACTTATTGCCACTACACCTCCATTTAAAGCTTTGCCGACTTCATTATACCAATACATGTTTTTGAAGGTATAATTATAAAAAAGCCCCAGGTTTGCACTGCCCCCAAAA
>NZ_QAJQ01000035.1:0-77318 GCF_003852395.1 Pedobacter sp. KBW01 | reverse complement strand
CTTTTAGCGAAATCCCCAACCCCTCGATTTGGAATCGATTTTTTTTGTTTAAAATTTATTTAAGTATCTTATTTACAGGTGTTTGTGTTAATTTTTTTTCTTGTCTGGTTATTTGCTTTTTTTTCAATTAATCTCTTTCATGTATGGTAGACTTGCATCACAACCTGAAACTTTTATGAAGTTAGCAGGTGAGGGAACTGCTCACCTGCCCACCTGGTTACTTCGCAGACATTTTAAAGGATGGCGGAAGCGAGCTTTCCTCTGATGCCCATAATTTATTTGGACGTTTACCCATGATCAGTTCCAGTTTTCCACCTTTCATTAAATCCTCATGGGAAAACCATGATTTGTTCCAGACCTGTCCATTTAACTTGGCCGATTGTATGTATTTGTTTTCCGGCGCATAGTTTAGACATGCTACTTCGAATTTCTTACCATTCCCAATATCCAGTTTTACATTAGCAAATGTTGGGCTACCGATAACATACATTGGTAGGCCTGGGGTTATTGGATAAAAACCCATTTGAGAAAATACGACAAAAGAGGTTAATCCCCCTCCATCCTCATCACCCGGAATGCCCATTAAATCGTTACGGAACCATTGGGTAAGTAAACTGCGTACGCGTTTTTGGGTGCGCCAAGGTTGACCGGCATAGTTGTATAGGTAAGGGATATGCATGGCAGGCTCATTGCCCATTGAAAATTGACCAACATTGCCGGTATGGTCTGGCAATTGGGAATAAAAATCAAACCTGCTTTTTCCAAGCGGGGTGTTGTACATTTTCTCCAGCTCATCAACAAAAGCCTGTTTTCCGCCTATCATCTCTACCAAATCACCCAAATTATGCAAGACATCCCAGCGGTAGAGCCAGCCATTGTTTTCATCATATGTTTCCCTTGCACCCAGTCCGCCTGAAAACCGGTAATCCAGCGGCTGGATAAATTTGCCGTCAATATCTTTTGGATGAAAGAATTTGGTGTCCGGATTGAAGACAGTATGATAGCTTTTACTCTTCTCTAAAAAATCTTTAGCCTCATCTGTTTTGCCTAGTTGCTGCGCAATGTTCCCTAAGCACCACTCATCGTAAACGGTGCCCAAAGTAACCGCAATAGGTTGGCGCTTTTCAAAACCATGAACCTCCGGCGCAGTTTCTTTTTCACCTGGAGGCAATGCTGGAAAATACCCTTTGTCTTTAAAAAACTGGTCTAGTACGCCAGCTTTTTTTGCCGACCAAGGTGACAGCGTTTTTTCGGTAATGCCTGCCTTACAGTATTGATAGGCCTCCTCAAGGTTAAAGCTTCGAAGGCCCTTGTTATAAGCATCAATTATGGTTGCCACGCCATGGTTGCTATTCATTCTGCGGCTATCGCCGGTAACTTCCGGAAAAGTTGGCATCCAGTGGTCGTCCATTTGCTGGGCCATTCGCAAATACGAGTTAATCATATTGCCTTCCATTTTCGGCTCAATGATTACCCGCAGTGGGTGGGTTGCCCTGTAAGTATCCCATATCCAGTCATCGGTAAAGAAGGGTGTTCCGTTATCATTGTGAACTTTTCCATCGAAGGCGCTAAAATATTGACCATCTTCAGATAAACTGATCATGCGTTCGTATGTGCGGTAAAGTGAGGTGTAAAAGATGGTTTTAGCTGTTTCATCTGTTCCCTCTACAGCAATTTTTCCAAGGGTTTGGTTCCATATATTTTTGCCATTTTGGGCGACTTTACTTAGCTCATAATCTTTTATTTCCCTATTAAGGTTTCGTTTTGCCTGCTCTACACTAATAAACGATATGCCATAATGGGCTTTGATTTGCTTGGTATTATCTGGGTATTTTAATATCAGGTAAGCATTCTGACCAGAAGTGGATTGTTCCTTTGGGTCGATTTGACCATCCTTTTGCTTGCCGGCAGAAGTGGGGAATAAATCTGTTTGGAAATAAATATAAACTTTGGTGTTGTTGCTCAATTTCTGAAAGCCACTGACTACATTTTCTTTGACCGACAGTTCCCCGTTCCTGGTATTTAGAATTAGGTAAGCTGGTGCTGATTTAGAAAAATTAATGGCGTAAATTCCCGATTGGTGCGAGGGAGCAAACTGGACATTAATGCCATAGTCATCCAGATCTACCTCATAATAGTAAGGCTTGATAATTTCATTATCGTAGGCATAAGCCAACACCGGCTTAATGTTTTTCAAATCGCCCTGAAATGGACTCAAGTTAAATGCTGAACTTCCCCTGTGGCTGGTGATGACCAGTGGTAAGCCGTGGATCGTATTTGATGTAAAATTATCCCGCTCGGGATAAACCCTTAGCAGACTATTCGGCAAATGCACGGTGGGATAGGTTGGAACAAGCAGGTGACTGATGTTGCCAATATAGGGGTTGACATAATCGACAGGTAGTTTTTTCACTTGAGCAGCGGCCGGGTTCGTAAAAAATGTTAGTGATAAAAAGCTGCTTAATAATGGGTAAAAGTATTTTTTCATGTTTTTTTCCATAAAACCAACAAGCTTAACATTTGGATCCCATGTTTTCACTTGCAGGACATTTGATTTGGAGAGCAAGTTAGTAAAACGATTTATTAAATTTATCAAGAATCCAATCCTTTTTGATGGTTTCGCATGCTTATGCAGATTTTGCCCATTCCTTTTCTTAAGCAAAACCCAGTTTGATTATACGGGAATCTTTTCATGTTTTTTCTTTCAGAATAAGATTGATTTGGTATTTTGCAGGCCCAATTAGATAAGGATATGGCTTCAGGTTTTTTTGCAATTTTAGACGATATAGGTGCTTTAATGGATGACGTTGCGGTGAGCGCAAAAGTCGCTGCAAAAAAAACAGCAGGCATATTGGGCGATGACCTTGCCGTTAATGCGGAAAAATCCACCGGTTTCCTATCTTCCAGGGAACTTCCTGTACTTTGGGCAATAACCAAAGGGTCATTAATCAATAAGCTGATTATTGTTCCAATAGCGCTATTACTAAATGTGTTTTTTCCAGTGGCCATCAAAGTAATTTTGGTGCTGGGAGGAATATACCTGGCTTACGAAGGTGTCGAAAAGATTGTAGAGTACCTTTTTCATCGCGCTGTGGATACACATGGGGAAGCTGCTGAGGTTTTAGAAGAAGACGAAAATGCAGAGAAGACAAAAGTGAGGTCTGCCATCACCACAGATTTTATTCTTTCCATTGAGATTGTAATTATCGCCCTTGGCAGCGTGCTGGAAGAAAGCCTTACCTTACAAATCGTAACCGTTTCGATTATCGCGCTTTTAGCTACAATAGGGGTTTATGGGATTGTTGCCATTATTGTTAGGATGGATGATGCAGGTTATCGGTTGATCAAACGTTCAAATGGAAAAGGAGCACTTTCATTCTTTGGAAAACTGCTGGTTTCTTCGCTTCCTATAGTGATAAAAGTTTTAAGTGTAGTGGGCACCATTGCCTTAATCCTTGTTTCAGGAGGGATTTTCGTACACAATATTGAGTTCATGCATCACCTTTTACCAGGCGTTCCTTCAATAATAAAGGAATTTGGTGCTGGTTTAATTACGGGACTTTTAGCGGTGGCGCTTGCAATGGCAACTAAAAAAATCGTGAAGCTTTTTAAACGCAAAGCTTAATTTTTTGAAAAACCGATCAGTCTTTGAGAGGATGCCCATAGTTGTATTCCTGATTTCCCGCCGGTAGTCATTATTTCTTTTCTGCCCCGTTCTGTGTTTAATTTACGATAATGGCATCATTAAATACACCTACTTTTAAGCACTGTCTTAAAAAATTAATTGCTTCTTAAAAGGCTTCGAAGCAATAAGTAAATTGCCAAGCCGTAGAATCCTTTACGGCTTAATTTTTTTACAGCGCTTTTTTCCGAAAAACTCATGGATATCCTTTTGGTACTGTGTAGTCTATCTTACAGGATATCCTTCCGATCTGTATTTACTTAAAGTATCCAAAGCTTTATTCAAGTAGTAAGCATCAGCTTAACCTCTATTCTATTCTGCTTTTCAACCGAAATCAATTTTTGCCTTCTTTAATTCTTATTGATAATTATCAAAACCATTAATTTTTTGTAGTATTTATAATGCATTTAGTTTTATTTAGATGAAAAATGCAGTTTCGATATTTTGCCTTTGCTTATTATCCTTCTTTGGGCTCAAAACCAGGGCGCAAGGTACTTATGCGGGCTGCTTGGTTGTTGGGGAACAGCGCGTGTATACATTTGATGGTGGCGGGAGTGTATATGATCCTGATTATTCTGTTGATCTTTCACCGAATTATTGTTCCTGGAGCCCAACTTCTGGAACTGTATGTAATATTTGTGATGGTCCGCTAAATGGGGGAGGGAACTGCCCTGGGCATCATTACCAAGCGCAAGGAGTTGAAGGATTCTTTACAATGCTTGCTTGCCCAATAGATGATTGCCTTCTTCCTTTGGTTTTGGCACTGGCTGGATTAGGCGCTTTTTCTGTGTTTAAGGCGAGCCTTTTGGCGGTCAACTAGCTTACCTGAGGTTTATTTCGCGGGAGGGCGGCCGGGTTCGATGCGACAACGGCATTAGCCAATACACATTTTCCCCTTTATTGCATTTTCAAAACCGTATTCCATTTCCGGCAATCTTCAAGGCAGGGGAAACTCATGAACTTTAACGCTATATTTAAGGGATGATAATACTGCCGAAGACATTTAGGATTATAGCAATGTGCGTTCTGCTATCCAATTTATTTGCTAAACCATGCTCGGGTCAGCTTAAATGGCCAAAGGAGCAGCTACTTCCATCTTTCCCAGCACCTGCCCAGGTGCAGGATTTAATCATTCTCCGCCAAAAAACTGTATATGCTTCAGCTGAAATGTATTTGTTTGCCTCCCTAAAGGGGCTAGTGAACCAGAACAAACCACGCATTTTCTCCTATGAGGGGGATAATTTCGCTGAAGGACCATACACCTGGTTGGCATCTCTTGGGCTTAACTGGTCCGAACCTATAGACAAATGGGACTTGATCGCCAAATACAGGAATGAAATTTCCGGTCTGATTGTTTTTGATCCTGCACAAACGCATACAATTAATCTGGCTACGGTACTAGCAAAAGGCAAAGGTGCCTTGATTGCCTCGCCATTGTTATTATCCAGATTAACCGCTGCACCTTATAATTTGCCCATCTTGCTAGATCTGCGGGGAAAATTCAGTGATAAGCTGGAAGTCTATCAGTCACTTTATGATACCTATTGGCCTCATCTTGATCACCGTCTGTTAATAGGGCTAAATCCCAATGCACATAAAGCTGCGCTTCGTGAATATGCGGTGGCGCTAGGTACTGCCGTAATATGGCTGGATCCGAAGATAGCTGGCGAAAGTGAACTGTTGGACAAGTTCCTGTCATCAATGTCACAGGGCTCCAGGTTTATGGGATGGTGGCCACAGGAGGGGCCAGGGGTGGAACGTGCTTCAAAGTATGGGATTGCCACTATTGCAAGTGACTGGTGTTCCAACCTGACCTTACATAGTGGTACATCCAGAACGGTGAATATAAAACCCATCCCCCAAAAGCCGCTGCTCAGCAACAAAATCTATGTTGCTTTTATATTAAGTGATGGCGATAATTTGCAGTATACCGAACACTTGATGCGTAAACTCTGGAATAATCCTGATCGGGGTGCAGTTCCAATGGGATGGACGGTATCACCTGCGATGCTCGATGCCATGCCCGGTGCACTTAATTACTATTGGCAGACCTCTACCGATAACGATAACTTGATATCAGGACCCTCCGGTTATGGCTATACTTACCCCAATGCATGGCCGGATGAAAAAATGCTGAAAAAATTCATTTCTAAAACCGAGGAATATAATAACCGTGCAGGTTTACGGGTAATCACGATCTGGAACACCATCGTCGGTGGTATTAAGCCCGATGTGGGAAAACTCTATGCCCGTCATGCCAAATCGTTGCTTGGCGTAACAGCTCAGAATACTGGAGGGGGACTTACGATTTACAATAACAGTTTACCGGGGATGGCATTGAGTTGTAACTACTGTACAAGCGAACAGGCGATGAAAGACCATATTGCCAGGGCTTCAGCAGGTTGGGACAAGACTTCGCCACGTTTCATCGTCATACAGGCGCAGCCCTGGACAAATATATCGCCAACAAGTTTTAAAAACGTAGCCAGTTCACTTGGTGAAGATTATATAACCGTTCGCCCTGACCACCTTTTCCAGCTTATACGTGAGGAGAAAGGCTTGTTGATCGAACCAAACTAGCGATATAGCGACAAGTACCTTGGTTATCCATGCTGCTTAAGGAAAAGGTATCTTTCTGGTTAAAAAGCTTTGATTAATTTAAGTATCCTATCAACATCATTCTCGAGTGCAGTATCATTCCTATAATAGGTAACAATGAACCTACCTCCATTTTCTAAAAAACGATAACCGTTGTCAATATACCATTGGATCTTTTTCTCTGCATAAAGCTCGTAGTCGGGATCTTCAATCATGCCAAAATGCTCCCAGTGATAAACAGTTTTACTCTGATGAACCAATATGGTAAAGTCGGGTATCTTATTATATCCTTTGATGTCAAACGGCCTCTCATAATAAAATTTTAATCCATCTTCTTCCAATAGCCTGTTATATATGTACTGTTCCTGGTGGGATCTTACCGCCCCGCCATCGTTCGTGGCTATATTCCTTGCGGATTTAAAATATTTAGCAGAAGGTCTTACCGATTCTGAATGTAGTTCAGTCGGTGCTTTAGCCTCCTTTCGGTAAAACCTCCACTGATAAAACTTGGGATTGGACACATCCACATTACAGTTGCCGATGATCTGGCGAAGTATACCCTGCTGATGCATTGTTTTTAGGAAATGGCCGAAAAGTGCTGCCGTAGGAAATTCTTTTCTGATTGCTTCTTTCCGGCGGGCAAAATCATAAACATCTGTTGATCGGGCAACAGTAATCTGAGTGGTCGTGTTGAAAAAATCGTCAATCTCTCCCGATATAATTTTCAATAAACTTATTGCTTTTGGTAAGTTCATAAACAAGTGGTTATACTTGGACCAAATAAATTAAAGATCTATTTGCCGCTCATTTTTGACCAATAGTATTTTCCCATTTTCAACCTCCAGCCAACCATATTCGTAGCAGAAACGGTAGATATTCATTTCCTTGCTGAACAGACTGGTACAATATCCGAAATGGAAGCCGGCCTCGATCAGGTCTGTTTTGCTGATAATGAGTTTGGCTTCCTCCTTTATTTTTTCCTTTAATATCTGTCTGTTGTGCCGGAGGATGCGGTGGACTTTTTCCACGAATGCAGGTTCCTGCCAGCTGCTTATCCGTTGTACCTGTCTTTTGTTTGCATTTCTGCAGGCATCGCTACAGAAGCGTTTGTCCGAGCGGCCTTCAAAGGAAAGTCCGCATACCTCGCATTGGCGGTATCCGGTGTCTGGTAAGTTCTGCTGTGTCTGTTCTGTCATGAATTATCCGGTTTTTACCCGGTAAACATGCTTGTTACGGCTAGAAACCGGGTATTGGTTTGATCCATTCCCAACTTTGTCCTGCACTAAAAACATAAAGTTATGAAAAATAGGATGATAGCAACCGAATCATTTCGTTCAGGAAAGGACATTTATTTTTTTGATTACCTGGTAGCCGTGAACGGAAGGCATTACCTGCGTATAGCCAGGATGGAGAACTGCTCCGACGGTCCGATAAAGCGGAGTAAGGTGGTGATTTTCGAGGACGTGATACAGCCGATGATTGCAGCCTTTGCGTACCTGCTACATTCGGGTGCATTCGCGGAAAACCAGGACCAGACGCCAAAGGATATCCGTGAAAAGGCACAGGAAATCAAGGCGCTCCGGGAAAGCATGGATCCTGATATGCCACTTCGCGAGCGGCTTGGTCTTTATGGGGCAGGAACACTTACCGAACATGAACTGGTTTCGCTGCTGCTAGGCCTTGGAACTACATCGGATGAGGCAACTCACATGGCGGATGAACTTTTGGGTCACCTTGGTGGTAATACCGCAAAACTGATCGGCATGACCCAGGCAGACCTTTGCAGGATACCGGGAATTGGGATGGCGAAATGTTCAGTGATCCTAGCAGCAATGGAGCTGGGCCGGCGTTCCTTTCTTGCTGCACCCATTACCGGTAGCCCTGTGGATTTCCGGTATTCCCAGAACTGAAGATCTCTCTTTACCTGCGCTTTTTTTTAAGAGCGTGATTTGTCACCCGGAGAAAAAAATAAAATAAAATGATGCAAATATTGTGACCTCCGCCCAGCTGCGCACGCATAATGGTTCCGCTGCGCGTTCCCACCCTCCGGGACTTATAGTGCTGCGCTGGGCTTATAAGGTCACGGCCGGGATCCGGCATCTTTTATTCCATTTTTTCCTCAGGGAAACAAATTTTTTTGGGATGGGATAAAGGATGAATTAATCAAATTTTTAACTAAAAAACTTTAATCATGGAGATTACAGGAAGATTGACCGCAGATGCCGTAACAAGGATGGTGAGCGGGGACAGAAAAGTAACCGGTTTCAGACTGGTAGTAAATGACAGCTATATGAGCGGTGGGGAGAAAAAAGAAGTGGCAACATTCGTAGAATGTTCCTACTGGCTCGGGACAGGTATTGCGCCTTATCTAAAGAAAGGTGGTGTCGTGCAGGTTTGCGGCCGTATCGGTGTCAATGCATGGATTTCAAATGATGGTGAGGCTAAAGGGAGCATTACCATGCATGTATCGGACATCAAAATGTTTTCTGCTTCTGCCGGTGCACCTGCTAGTAATTCGCGGCCTTTGATGATTGAGGATAAAGCGGATGAAAACGGGGATTTACCATTTTAAATTGTAGGAGGACATAGGGATGGAAAATCTGGAAAGGGAAATCAGGGAATTTAGGGAAGCTTTCTGTCCCTATGGATGCCTTGATATTAAAATGGCTGTTGAGGCCGCACTGGCCTCGGGGCACGATGGAAACTGGGCATTCGAGCAGATCGAAGCTTTTTCAAAGGAATGCTGCACCAAGATTGCAGACATCGACCCCTGTTATGTCGTATTGTATTCCATTATGCAGGAGGCAAGGAATGAAATTGATAAGCTTACAGGCTTTGATATTTTGAATGATGCAGGATTTGAACTCTACGGTAACTACATGTGTTCGTGCTATGACTGGATAAGTGAAGATATCGAACGCTTAAAGGATGCATTAAAAGAATACGAAATCAGCCCTGATGATCTCTCGGATGCCACCGTTTACTGGTTGGGTATGGTAGAGGTCGATTTAAGGGAACTTTAAAAGATTGTTAAACCTAAGGGAGCGGTTTCGATGCTCCCTTTTAAAAAAAATATCATGGGTATTATATCAGAAAAAACAGAGCGTAAAGCGCTGCTTGAAATGGCTAAGACACTGCGTTTTTTTGAACGTTTGGAATTGTTGCAGATTTCAGCAGGGGACATCGTGCGCATTGCACATGCCGAGCACATCATCAGGGATGTTATTGGAAACAACGGATATGGGGTCAGGTTCAGCAGAAAAAGGGGAACAGGTATAACTAAATTAAATATAAGGTAATGACTGGCTTTTTTAGTGGCATCAAAAGCCTGCCTAGGGCAGGTGGGTGGAAGATTAATATTGCTTTTGACGGTGAAGAAAAAATGGTAGTATCTGTACTATTGGAAACAGATGGTAAAGGCAAGGCTTTGCCGCCTATGCTTTTAAAGGGAACAGCAGCTGAACTGGATAGCGCATTTTTCGAGGTCATTGCCACGCCTGTGGCCAATACCGTAGACCTGTTCCGAAACCAACAGGAATACGGAAAAGAAATTGAAAAAGCGAGGGAAGAGATCAAAAAGAAAGCTGAAAGTAAGACCGCTACAACTTCTAATACAAAAGTGGACGATGGCGCGGAGCCTAAAAGGAAATTTGAGGAGGTGATGAAAAAGGTTTCCGATCTAAATGCGGTCTGTAAATATGCCGAGGCTTTGGAGGTGCTGCCGCCAAATTCCGAGTTCCCCGAGAAAAAAGAAGAACTCGAAAAGATGCGCAGGGAACTGGAATGGAAAAGAAATCAGTTGACACTATTATAAAAAAGGAGGGATGATGTTACAGCACGATATATTACCAAGGGCATTTTATTTTAAGCTAAGCGGAGAGGAAGTCCGTTTGGCCGATCCGAACCCCGAATGGACGGTGGAACAAGTGATGGGCTTTTATTCGGGAACCTATCCCATCCTCACCAACGCTAAACAGGAGGGGCCCGAAATCAAAGGGGATGAACTCCGTTATGAGTTTTTGACCACATTGGGAACAAAGGGATGAAAAAGCAGAGGCAGGTGCGGAAAATCCGCACCGCAAAAATCAATCAATATTCGCAGGTATGGCACTTACATCAACGCATCGGACACTTTGCGCAAGGTCTTGGCAGACGAAAAGACATCGCAGAAATCAGGGCGGACAGACAGGGAATTGCCCCGATCTCGCTATTGGAACTCCTTTTTTAGCTAAGCGGTATCTACCGCTTTTTAAAAGCACGTGTTCTAAAAAATTAGCTTACAAGGAAACTGAAAAAGCATTTTACTATGGAATGGAGAACCTTTGCGCTTTATATGGTTTTGAGAAAAGCAGGATTAAGGATATTCCTTTTCCCCTTAATATTATTGGTAACTATAACGCCTTAAAAAAGCAATTGGAAAGCAGGGAAGCAGGATTGGAGCTGATATTTGTGGAAGAAGATGGGCAGAGGCGCTTAGCCACAGCAAAAACTTTTGATACAGGCATGACACTGTTTTACTTTCCTGTTGCTCCGCTTTATGACCTGCTGAAAATCGGCAGACAAAAGGCGTTTGCGAACCTGCTACTTTCCGTAATGGCCTACCTGCATCAGGTTACGGGCATTCCGCATTTTAGGGAAGACTATATCTATTTGGGGAGCATTTATGAAATGACGGAGGAATGGGTGACAGAGGGGGAGTATTGCGAGGATAAGCAGGAACAACAGTTTATGGTCGACCATTTTGAAATGATGTATGAAAGGGGGGATTATACACTAGGGAGGATGGCTGCAAAAATAGAGGCCGACAGTTTAGAAAGTAGGGCAAAACGTTTCAAAGCTAAAAGCGAAACTGATACCGAACTTTTGGACTGTGCCGAAAAATTGGTTGCACTGCATCGGGATTATCCCGATAAATCGGTGATGGAAAACATGCGGCGTCCTACAGAGACCGATTATGATGATGGGTATATCAGGGCAGAGCAGTATCTCTGCTTTTACTGGAGCGGTGTGGACTGTGTACAGGATCAGCTGTTTGATACGGTAAATGCTGAACTCAATGAATACGGGGCAATTGAAGAACCTGTGAGTATTCAGTATTTCGACACAGTACAGGAAAAGCCATTACACAACATGGATTATGAATGCAGGCTTTTTGAAATCCTGCATGGTTTGAGTGATGTATTATATGATTTAGAACATGGAAAATTTAATGGACAAAATCAGTGATTTATATGTGCCTTTTAAAGCCTTAATGGTTTACAGAGCAGAAAGCGATAACAGCTATTATGTAGAAAGCCATGATCTTGATAATAAGGGCATGGCGATAAATGCGCATCCACTTTCATTAAAGGAGAGCCAGTCACTGGCTTTAGCTTTGGATGCTGCGCAGGCGAAAGGGGAAAGTTTTTTGCACCATCAGGGGCTTTTGCCATCCTGCATCCTGCATTTGAAAACGGGTAAGGATGGCAGGGCGGTATGGCATACACCAATGATAAAAAAGGAATTACATTTTATTAAAGGGCTTCATATTCCCGACGGTGCAGCCTATGTTCCCCCTATGTTATGGAAAGCGGAAAGAAAACAGCTTTCGGTATGGGCATTGGCAGATAATAAAAGACCAAAGGAAAGCACAAAACTTTATCATGCCCCTTTTTTCAATGTATATGAAAACGCTTCGGTGTGTTTCGGCAATGTGAAGATCGAAATCCCAGCCGATTCTAGCTTAACATCCTTTATCAAAACATGGGAGCATTATTTTTTTGGCAGCACATTTAGCCACCTCATCGGTGGGGGTGCTTTCAAGGGGGATTTGGCCAAGCTTTGGAAAGAGCAGACCGCTACGAGGCAGAAATTCCCTGTAGGGGCGATGAACAGGACAGCACAAACTTTAATGGAAGTATTAAAATGAAAACAAAAGAAAACGTACACATTGTGCCTGGCTATTTTATGAACCCGACTAATCCGGTTTCGGTCAATCTGATCGGCATCGGTGGTACGGGAAGCGTGCTGCTTACCGCATTGGCAAGGATTAATTATGCACTTGTGGAACTTGGTCACGCAGGGTTAATGGTGAGGGCATTTGATCCCGACAGCGTTGAAGAACCGAATTTGGGCAGACAGCTTTTTTCACATCACGAAATAGGAATGAACAAGGCAGTGGCGCTGATAAACAGGGTGAATCGTTTTTTTGGAACTGCGTGGAAAGCCTTTGACTGTGTGTATGCCGATCGTATCGACGAAGATAAATCTGATTTAATGGCCAATATTACTATTTCCTGCGTAGATACGGTACGTGCAAGGTTAGGGATTGCTGATCTGCTCGGCAGAATAGCAACAAAAGGGCATCACAGGGATAGTCCGATGTACTGGATGGACTTTGGGAATGTCAGGGACTTGGGGCAGGTGCTGCTCTCCACCATCGGCAAGATCAAGCAGCCCGATTCCAAAAAGTTCTGCACTGTTGGCTCACTTCCGACCATAGTGGAAGAATATGGAAACGTGTTGGAAGCCTCGCAGGAAGATGATCTGCCGAGCTGCTCTTTGGCGCAGGCTTTGGGGAGGCAGGATCTGTTTATCAATTCAAGTCTGGCCGATCTCGGTGCTTCGCTCTTGTGGTCGATGTTCCGCACAGGGATGCTCTTGTACAGGGGATTCTTTTTGAATCTGGCAGATTTTAAGACGACGGCAATTAAGATATAGAATAAGGAAAAATCGATATAGCAAGGTAGTCAGTATAAGATCATCTTGCTGTAATTTGCTCGGTGGCCGTCCTTTGGACGGCCCGGAGGCCTCGCGTCCTGCGTACGCTCGGCCGTTATCGATAAAACGAAACCACAGAAAAAACACGAAATCGTGTTATGAGATATTTTGAAGAAGGAAATATCATTATTTTTGCGCTATGAAAGAGCATCTGCGCGATCAGTTTGGCAATATCGACATTTATTTATTTGATCAGCTTTTAAAAGGGACCTATGACGGTTGCAAGCAAATTCTGGATGCCGGATGTGGGCAGGGCAGGAATGTGGCCTACTTTCTCCACAGGGGATATCAGGTGTATGCTATTGACTCTTTGGTAGGAAACATTGCAAAGGTGAAAGAATTGGCGGCACCGTTTTACGGTATTTCCCCTGAAGACAATTTCAGGATTGCATTGGTGGAAGACCTTCCCTTTGAAGATCAAAAATTTGATCTGGTGATCAGCAGCGCGGTTCTCCATTTTGCCAACAACGTGCAGCATTTCGAGGAAATGTTAAACTCCATGTGGCGCGTGATACGGCCCGGTGGTTATCTTTTCTGCCGCCTGGCCTCGGATATCGGTATTGAAAACCTGGTTCGCTCGATCGGCAATGGCAGATATATCCTGCCCGATGATTCAGAACGTTTTTTGGTCAATCAGGAAATGCTGCTGAGGTTTACCGCTAAGCTCGGAGCCACATTGCATGAGCCGATCAAAACAACAAATGTGCAGAATCTGCGGTCAATGACCACATGGTGCCTGAGAAAGTAAAACATTCAAATGAAAACGGGGGAACAGTTTTCACCATCCCTCCGTATCTAATTAACGCTCTCAGGAACAAATATAATAAAATGGACATGTTTTCCTTTATCGGCCGGTAATTCAATGGCCTTTGGAAAACATATTAGTGAAAGCGTGTTCGGAAAGTTTTACACATCCATTGCCTTGAATATGATTAGCCGTAAATTCGGCTAAATACAAAACGACTCTTAACAATGGAATGGTTCAAGACGATTAGCCCTTTTATTACCCTGATCATCGGTTTTTTCCTTTCTTCCCTTACCGGATTCTTTCAGGGGAGAAAACAGGATCGCAGAAAGCTCAAAAAACTATTATATCACCTGTTGGAACTCCGCTATCAGCTCCAAGAGGAAACCCGTATTACACAAGGGATGCTTGGGATCAGGCCTCAGCTCATCGAAGTACTTGAAAAAGAGACAGGCGAAAAAATCCAGATCGGCGAGGAAGAATTTTCATCCATCGTAATCCCCATGTTCAAGGATGAAAGGATAGAGGAGCGTTTGGAACAGTTAAGCCAGCGCGTCGATACCGTACTGCATGAGCTTGCTGAAGTGGAACCGCTGTTGGCCTATGAGCTGACAGGAAAGTATAGCGTAAAGGATAGACTTTCCCATTTGGGCAATCTCGGAGCTTCGGATGAATTGCCGTTTGATATCGGTAAATGGATGAACCCCCTATTGAAAGATGATCTTGGCAAAGAACTGGACAGGACTATTTTGCTTATTTCAAAGAAGGTGTCCAGAAAAACATGGAAACTGACCAGGGAACAGCTCGAAACAGTTTATCAGCCAGATGATGAAAAACTCAAGGAACTCATTGCCAAAATGGTCAGGAAAATGCAGCAGGTTTTAGTGGGGCCAGAAACCGAGGGGTAAGTCAGGATAGCGCCATGGGTTTGTTTTGCTGTTGCCTTCGGCCCGGGCTATACGCTGCGATCTGCATGGCAGGATCTACGCTGCTATCCCTAACAGGGACTTAACAAGGATTATAACAATTATTACCGTAAAAACCTTTACAATAAATTACATCAGGGATGTCCAAAAATAGCAATATATACTCTCAGGGCGGCGGAGGAGTAAGTTTTGAAACGGAGGTGCAGACAGCTTTTCTCTTCAGTTTTCTGTTGGGACTGCATCTTCCAGGTGGAGCAGGTATTATATCTGGTTTTAGGCAACAATCTTCCTCGCTCGGTTATTATACGGACGACCTGTATCTGGAAACCCGAAACGGAGATGGACTTTCAAGGACGCTTTGCCAGGTGAAACACAACCTGACCATATCTGCAAATGGGGAGGAATTCAAGGAGGTGATCTTAAATGCCTGGAAAGATTACAGCAACAGCGAAAACTTTGACAGCAGTCGCGATCGTATATTTATTATTAAGAGCGATCTGACACTGGATGAGAAGAACCACCTCAACGTTATGCTGGATTGGGCCAGACGCAAAAGTTCGCCTAAAGATTTTTTTCAAGAGGCGGACAGGATCAAGGCAAAGAAACGGTACCTGGATATGCTCAGGTCAGTTGTAGCTGACAGTTACAGCGATGTGACAGATGAAAATTTATTTAGCTTTCTAAAAATTCTCTACTTCCTTGAAATGGATTTTGGCAGCACTGTAAGTCTGCAAAAAGCGGCTATACTTTCCCTGATCACCCGTTACAATACTAATAGTGTGTATTCGGCGCAGCAAATCTGGGCAGTTGGATATGAACTGGTCAGTACCGGGAACTATAACGGGCAGCAGATCAGTAGCAATATGATTCCAGTTGAGCTTAAAGGTTATTTCGGAATCGCTCCAACTGCCGGGCAGATCAGTGAAATAGAGCGGCTTAGCAGACAGAACAACGAAATCATCACAGACGTGGCAGATACTATTGGTGGTTATTTTTATCCAAGGACGGCACTCTTCGAGATTTTTTCCAGCCAGATAGAGCAGGGACAGGGGCTGCTGGTCTACGGGAGCCCTGGAGCTGGCAAGTCTGCACTGGTCAAACAAATGCTGCTTAATGGACAGTTAAGGGACAATGGTCTTATATTGAGCTTTAAAGCAGATGAGCTCGCCGAGGGCAATCTTAGGGATTATTTTGCAGATAAAGGAATTCACCTTACACTGGAAGAAATTTTTGGGTACTTTGCACTAAGTGAACGAAATATCATATACATAGATGCAATGGAAAAGCTGCTGGAAGGAACAGGCACGGCTTTTTTACAGTTGTTGTCAGCTTTCAGGAAGCTTCCCCATACTAAATTTATCATATCAGTTAGAAGCGCGGACCTTGCGCTGCTGGAAATAAAATATCCCGGCATAGGGGAATTTGCGCGTCTGGAAGTAGCTGTCTTTGAGGATGATGAATTGGAGCTGGTTACAGCACATCTCCCAACGCTCAAAGTTGCGATAGCAAACCCCAAACTGCGTAAACTCCTTCGTATACCAAAATACCTCGACTTTGCTTTCAGGGCAATTAGTTCGGCATCAATAGGGGAAAATACCGATGAGACGGCATTTCGTCAGATACTCTGGGACTGTGTGGTAGAAAACAAGCTCAATGGTTCTTCAATGGGTTTACCCCAAAAAAGGAGAGAGGCTTTTATAGACCTTGCTGTTTCAAGGGCGAGATCAATGCGGCCGTATGTACACTCCGATGCCGATCCAGAGATCCTTGATATCCTGGTTAAGGAACAGGTGATCGTCGAGAACAAAAAAAGTGGAAATTTTGCACCTGCCCATGACATCCTCGAGGATTGGGCGCTTATCCGGTATGTTGATGGAATATTTGATATCCATGGATCTTCACAGGATTTCTTTGAGGGCCTGGGAACTGCACCTGCCATTAGACGTGCGTACCGGTTATGGGTGAATTTTATTCTTCAGCGAGAGCAGCACAACAGGATAAATCTTGTTATCGGTATGGTTGTCGGGCATATCGATCAAAACATGAGCTATTGGCGTGATGAAAGCATAATCGGGATACTGCAGTCGGATTATTGTGCCACCTTTTTTGCGCGATATCAGACTGAACTTAGGAAAGATTCCTTTTCCCTGCTCTGGAGGATAATCCATATCCTGCGCATGGCATGCCGGGAAAGCCGGGGTGGAATCGACCAGCGAAATTATGTTCCAATCGGCCCTGGATGGGCTTCGGTCATCGCATTTATAAAGCAGAATTTTGCCGCTCTGCCGCCGCAAAAGGCTTCCCTTATATTTACCCTTGTGCAGCAGTGGTCGAAATTGATTGCATACCAGCAGACGCTTCCAACACCGACGAGGGATGCGGGCCTGATTGTTATTGCACTGTTAAAGGGATATTATAAACCAAACGATTCCAATCAAGATGCTGTCGATCTTATCGTTAAGGTACTCTGTTCGCTGATAGGGGGAATAAAGACAGAGATAATAAGCCTTTTGGAAGAGCAGGATAGCGAATGGGATGAGGAAGATTGGGATGCGGACACGATAAGGGGAAGGTTGATCGGACACGCACTTTCAGGGAAATATTCTGAGGAATTCTCAAAGTACCTTCCTGATCTTGTTATCAGTTTTGCCGAAAAAAGATGGTTTCGCAGGAGCTGCCAGGTTGGATATCAAGAGGATTCGCCGATGAGGTTATCGCTTAGGTTACAGGGACATAGAGAAAATGATATTGACGCTGATTTTGGGTTGATAAAACAGTACAAAAAACCATACTTCCCTCCCAGCAGTCTTCAGACACCGTTTCGCTGGCTGCTTAAATACCATCAGGAGCAGGCAATAACCTTTATGATCAGGCTGCTGAACTGGAGCGCAGAGAACTATTTCTATTCTGATTTTTCCAGGGATGATAATTGCGGATATATCGAACTGATTGGCGCTGATGGGTCAAAACTAAGACAATTGGCCAGTCAGCCACTTTGGGACCTTTTTAGGGGCGGGGAAAAAGCATCTCCGTATCTTTTGCAGAGTGTGCTGATGGCGCTTGAGGCCCATATGCTTGAGATCTGCTCGAATGGCATGGTACATCGTGAACAGATTGACCATATTGTTCAGCGGCTACTGCAGGAGAGCATAAGCGTTTCTACTACTGCTGTGGTGGCCAGCATTTATATGGCCTATCCCGGGTTTGCAGGTGAGCACTTACCCACGCTTTATTCCCATCGCCGCTTGATGAAACTTGATTCTGCGCGTTACCTTGGGGATATGACCAAGTTCGAGCTAGGTTCGGACGATGCAGAATTGGATAGGGAAAGGCATTTATCTAATAGTCTTCCTCATAGAAAGCGTTACAATCCTGGACTCCGAGGTTTCATAAACGACTATTGCTTCAACTATGGTCATGTCAATGACAAAATATTTGAAATGATTGACATGCACCGTGCAGCTGCGGATGCATCAGATTTCATTTGGCTGAAAACGCTGGACGAAATTGATAACAGAACATGGAGGATCACAGAAAAGGTTGAGGAGGGGGATTCATTTAGGCTACAGATTGCCCCAACTTATAAGAAAGAAATTGCCACCTATGTGGGTGAGATCAAAAAAGCAGCTGAGGTGCGGGACCTTGACTCGGAGTACAGATGGTGGATGATACAGGTGCAAAAAGGTGAGGTTTTGGCAGAAGTAGAGAAATGGCGGGAGGTGTTGGGATATTACCGGGGCATAACTGAATTTTCACCAATGTTTCATAATCCCGGCATGCTAGCCCATTTGGGTATAAGGGATCTCTGGGACCAGCTTTCACAGCCAGAAAGGGAATGGGTGCAAGAAACGGTATCACGGATATTTGAGGCTAAGCTCAAACGATTCTTCACACCCTATGACTGGGAAACCAAAATATCGGTTCATGATACTGATGCGGTAATGGAAGCTTATATTTTACTGGCGGTAAAAAAGGAAATCCCAAAACATGAGGACTATCAACTGAATGTTATTGTATTTTTGACCTCACCGTTTCAACAAAATGATCCTGATGCCGATAAATTGATGAAGGCATTTTCGAGGAAAGTTTGGAAGGGTGCTCAGGGGTTTGGAGAAAAGGCAGTGAGGTGCCTATTGCATTATGCGCGGTTCCGTATGGAAAATTCTTATTTCAGGGAAGATCAAAATGGACAGGAAGCGCTAGATAAGTATTGGGAAAGCTATAATGAGATGATTTCTGCTGCCTTGCAAGAAAATGGCGGAATCACAGCAGGAATATTGGATATTGGATCGGATAGGTTCGATATTCTAATTAGGTTGATCCAGATATTGCCCCGAGACACGTGCGAACAGTGGATTTTTGACCTTTTGAAACAGATATACGATTTGGTTGTTTCAGAACTTGTTAAATCACAAAAAAACAAATACCGGGACAGACAGGATATTCATGCTATAAGTTACGCGCTTGCCGCTAAAATTTCACAAACGGTATTCTGGAGCGAAGGAAACAATGGCCAGGTGTTTTTTACCGGGATATTGGAAACAGGGTCATCGTCTATGCTTGCGGCATTCACCGAAGATCGGAAGGGATTTTATAAGCTATATAGCTTTTACAAGGATATCTTAGTTAAAATTATTCTTCTTGCTGACAATAACCTGCCAGCAGATAATCAGGAGGTAGTTTTGGATACTTCCCGGCGTTTTTTTGTAGCCTGGACGAGTCTAAGGGACTTTATATTGACCAATAATTTCCCTCTATTTGGAAAGTTTCTTTTTTTGGATATTGCATGGCAGCAGACAGCAACAGATTGGCCGCCATTGGAAGGAAAGGAAAGTTTTTTTCTCGACCTGATGGAGCCGATCGGTGACCTTCATACGCAATCACTGATCAATCTGGCTGCATTTATAGGTGATCAGCGGATGTTGATAGATATTCTGAAATGGCTTATCCCGAAGGTTATGTCCCCTGAATATACCGAACTTTTGACTGCCCTGGAAAATCTTGACAGGCTTGTTCTGAGGGCATATGAAAATCACCTCAGTGAAATCATGGATGACAGGGTATTACAGTCGGGATTTATTTCCCTGTTGGATGCATTGGTTGAAAATGGTTCGTCAGATGCATATTGGATTAGGGAATTTATGATATCATTTGCGGGGCCTTGATTAAATAATAAGTTAGTTTCCTAAGGGGCGCATATGCTGCAGAATGTAGTTTTGTTTTGGTACTGTTGTTTGGCATGCTGATCGTAAAGTAGATCAGTTGGATGGTAATGGCCGACTATACAATCCGCATCCAATGAAGGCTCTATGATAATGGTATAGTTTGAGAAGATTTGAAAACGCCGCTGTTCCATAGTTCCATTTGAGCACCGGATCTGCTCATAGAGATTGAGAAGCTCACCGTCAGTGATCTTTCCAAGGGGAATTTTGAGGTGGAACACTGTCGGAATGCCGATATTTCGAAGATAGCTTTTGAGTGAAGGTGAAACGTTTTGGGCAAGGGAAAGCATCGTTTCACTTCCATAAATTATGTAGTGGCTGGCTTGATCTATGAAATCTTCTTCATCGAGGATCACATAAACGAACCTGTTGGTTTTTCCCTGATAGATTTTTAAAACATCTGAAATATCGTACGGGAAATGGTAACCGACTTCGGTGAGAAGCCCCTGAAATGCCTGCATGGTTTTGGGGAAGTCCGAAGGAAGGAAGCCGTTTTGATAATATTGGGCCACATCTTTAGGACAACACCCGTGATAGCATATGATGAAATCATATCTGGCACGGAACCAGCAGACAAACTCATGTTTTTTAACATTCTTTTTGATGAAATGAAGTTCTTTCCAACTAAGCGAGTATTTGGAAAACGTTTTATTGTGAGGAAGTTTTAAATCGGACATTGAAAGAAAGTTAATTTTGATGTACCACAAGTCTGGTGCCTTGTCCAAAGATCTCAAGGCACCAGAAAGGTATATGTTTTATGTGGGGTATCGATTAAAATATTTGAAATTTATTTCATTGTTTTTTCTTTAAGAATGTCAAGTCTTTGTGTTTAAAATTTTAGCTATATGGCATATTATGATTGTAGACAAAGTTCTTTTTAAATAAAACCTTTCATTTTTAGATCCTCCACAATTGGCTTTAAGAGCTGCAAAAACACACAAAAGTGTTCAAGGCATTCAGTGGTGGGGGTACTTAAAGGGATGATTTTTAAATCATCCCTTTTTTTGTCTACAATCATCATACCTAAATCACTCATTTTAAGGTAGTTGATTGATAGTAAGTTCATCATGGTAGGTGTTCGATAGATGCCATTTTCATAGTACAGGTTCGAGTCGAACACCAGATCTATAAATTCCCGCTTTTCCAGTGTATTAAATTTGTGATAGACAGATTTGATATCCGTAAATACATCTAATTGTTTGTTTAGTATTTCGTAGGCCTCCCTATGATTGGTATTTAGTCTTGCTATGGCGATCTCCAGATTGTCTATGTTGCTTTTGTATTTGCTGTGCCATCTTTGGTAGGTCTCCTGATCAATTTCATTTTTTATCCATTTCTCCTCGACTGTATTGTACCGTCCTGAATTTACTTGTCGTTTTGTCCGATACTGAAAATAGTTTACATTTCATTTTTGCTAATTCTGATATTACTTTAAAATCAGAGCCAAAACGCCATCTGTCAATCATTTTTTTTCAGAATAAAATCTGGTAATAGCCTTCTTTTTAAAATGCTCAAAGTCAAATCTTTCTTGTGCCATAAGATATTATGTTAAATATAATTTTTATGACACAGTTCGCGGTACATCTTCTCAGTTGAGCAGATAGATCAGCGGCGATTGTTCAAACTATTCTGTAAGATTACTATTTCTTCTTTCATTTGTCTAACCTCTTCAGAATCTATCTTAGGCTTAAATGAAGTAATAAGAGAAACGTATCGCCTGAATTGTGTGTAATCTTTTTGTTTATAATAGGTTTTTGCCAAAAGTACCTTTGGTTCTAAAAGATTTGGGAGTGAACGACTAATGAGTAAATAGTATCTTCTAGCCTCGTCAAATCTGCCAAGTTGCTCATAACAACCTCCTAAAGAAAAATAGAAGCCTTTGTAAGGCGAAAACTCGGTCGCGTGCCGTAGGTGGGGTATTGCTTTTGTATATTGTTTTTCTCTAATATAATATGTCGCTAAGTCGTTCAGATAATTAGGGTCTGTGCTCAGGACGCTATATAGGTTTAATAAACTTTGAAATGCAAAATGATTATTGGGACCTGAGCTTAATGAATCCCATTTGTGGTAAGCTTTCAATCGGGTAAGACCAGTAAATAGGACCACTATTCCTATGATCATACTGATTACTGGCATCATAGGTTTTAAGCTAAATGTTTTAAAACCAATGCTGCTGTATTCATCACTATTAAATGAAACAAAAATCGCTAGAAATGACCAAAAAAGAATTGCAAGGGGCATCATCGAGAGAGGATATGAACTTAATCCCGATATCAAAACAACAAAAATAGTTGCTAAAACGGAATGATTAAACATAGCATAAAGTCCGACCTGTTGATTAAGCCGCTTAAAAACCTGAATTCCCAAAAAAACTATAATTAGAACAAATATTGACAGGCCAAATATCCCCGTCTCACAAAATATTTGCAATATATCATTGAAACAATATCTTATATCTCCGGCAATATTTCCATATTTCTGGATGTTTAGCTCACTTTGATTAAAAAAAACAGCCTGGTAATAAATATGTTTGGAAGGGTACTTTCCAAGCCCGACGCCATACTGCCAATTCTTTTCGAGCATTAAATATGCTACTTTCCACGTAAATAGACGCCCGGTTGCTGATGTTTCTTTAATACAGTAAAGGCCGTAACCCAGGCACGGGCACAGAAATATCAAAAATAAGGATGTGATAGCTTTTGCCTTAAAAGAAACACATATCTTATTTATCTTTATATAATACAGAGTGGCTATTATCAATCCACATAATGCCCCAACCCATGCAGATCTGGACATGCAGAAAATCAAAACACTCAATACTAAACAAATCAATACGATATAAAGATATTTTGAAAAGTTTTTGAAGCTATTTGATAAGCTTATTATCAAAAAAAAAACAAATGACATTGCCATTAGGATCGCAAATGGAGCGGGATTAAAAAACAGACCTGTTATCTCAAAGGAAGAATGTTTAGAGTCAATTAAAGAAAAGAATTGTGCCCCTGCAATCATCAGACTACATAAACACAACCCTAGAAAGATAGTGATAACACTTTTAATCAACATATACTTATTTAGATCCTGGCATAAAATCCTAACACTAACATATACAACACCTAAACAGAACTGATTGAGGATTTTTTGAGTGTTGCCTTGTGCTGATGAAAAAGCAAATAATGACAGGAAAATTAGAAATCCTAAGACAGGTAAATCTATTAAAGCAAAACCAAAATTAGCTGATTTGAGGCGACACATCTTCAAACCAGCTAAAATCAAACAGATTGCTGAACCAATCTCTAAGGCCAATTCATTAGCAGAAAAGAGGCTTCTAGGGAAAAAATCTACGGCTATTAAAGAATTGCAAAATAGAACTGTAATGGCAATTCTAAAAAACCAGAGATTAATCATAGTTTATTAATAAACTGAACCGATTATTTTTAGTACGTATAAACGTTCTTCAGTGTTAGCCTGTAAAACAATTTCCTTTAGTACTTTTCCAGTATCATAGGCAGGAACCGGTTTGTAAACGAATTTTACCAGGGCACTCTTCCCAGGGGGGATTGCTTTTTTTTCAAATCCTATAATCGTACAGCTACAGGAAGGTGCAATATTTTCGATAATCAAATCGTCATTTCCGCTATTCCTAATAAGAAATTCCCCTGCAACCGAATCTTGTTTCCCAATACTTTTGAAATCATAAACAAGATGATTCACATTCAAAATTGGTTTTCGAATCGGTTTACAGCTGTAATAGATTAGAGATAAAAGCGCAAAATAAATAAATTTATTTTTCATTTAGTAGCGTATTTAGGGTCTTGACTGTTTGTTTGTAATAGTAGTTTTCTCCAGCTTTATTAAAGCCCAAATGAATTGTTCTGATCTTTCCTGATTTGTCTATCATTAGTTCCAGGGGGTAACCTTTTGTACCTAAGGTTTTATGCAGAAGAGCAACCAATTTCACATCTGCCATTAGCGATACATTAAATGCACTTCCGTATCTTAAACTCGCTTTCTTAAAAGTATCGAAGTCGTCAATTTCTCCATCTATAATTCCAATGGTTTTAAAATCGGATCTATTTTTAAATTCCTCTTTTACCCTTTTTATCATAGGGATCTTATCTAAACACGGAGAGCAGGAGCTGTACCAAAGTTCTACATAGAGAACTTTTCCTTTGTATTGAAAAAGAGAAACGGAGTCGTGAGAAGAAGTAAGGTAAAGCATTTTTTCTGTTTCAGTAATAAAATTACTTTGATCTGAAACCTTCAAGTTGCCCTTGGTGTAATAATACTGAGGATATATATATATGTTTTTTGCAACAAAAAAAACAGCACACACTAAGCCAGATATTAGCGCAGTTTTCATACTCCGTCCCCTGAGGGCAATGATTATCTGCGCTGGTAAACTAGCAAAAAGCACACAAAAAGGTATAACGATCGGATATAAGCCATCGTAATTTACTATGGCTCCGAATATTGACATTGCTAACCAGGGAATTAAGATCAGACAAATTAATGTTACTTCCTTTTTTTCTATAGTAGCGAAAATAGTATAGGCAATAATCAATATAAAATCACAAAGATATAAATCCAAAAGCCCTGATCTTACAAGCATAAATGAGCATGCACAGAGTAGCACTGATATTAATACCTTAATTGCTAATATTATATTAGTTCTATGAAAGTACCTCATTCCAACTATAGTAAAATCAACATTTTGCTGCACCACCCATCACAGCTATATGCGAGCAAAAAGCCACAGCCATTAATGCTACTACAAGCTGCTTCCACGCAGTCACCTTCGGTATTTGAGTTACACCAGTCACTTGTTCTAGAACATTTACAATCTTTTTTCGTTCCTGTTTCCGAACCTCCATCGTCTCCTTCAGAGTCACCATTTAGGCTATTTGCTGTGAGAGTTGAACTTTTCTGATTGATAGATACCAGCTTAACTAAATTATCCCTGATATATTGGGCACCTAAAACCCGCGACGCAGTTTTTATCCAAGCATTGCCGTAGTCAACCATAAATCTGTCACGGGACTTTCCGTCAACATTGTAAAAATCAGAAGGGATTTTAGATGAAAGCTCCCTAATAAGCATAGATTGTTCGTTACTAAGGTTTGCATCTTCTGACAGAAAAGCCAATTGATCAGTAATGGCTATAAGTTTTTCCTGATTATCTAGAAGTGTCGAAAAAGCTATTTTTCGAGCGTTTGGAGTAGTTAAACTTTGGACTTTGTTGATTAGTTTAAAGTCAACGTCTTCTTGAGAAATTCGTTTCTCTTTTTTACAGGATAATAAAAATAGCGCTACAATAGCGCCGAGCATTAGTTTTTTCATTTTTTTTGTTTTGGATTAATGACAAACTTATCAAATTGGAACGATCTGTCTATAGCGGCCGCTGATGTATTCAGAATTTCGAATGTTTGGCTTTGAATTCTCCTTTTTTCTATCTGTATTTTGCCTAATTTCAACTCTGCTGCATATACCAATAAATTTGGCCCCCTTTTTTCTAGCATAAGAATGCGTTCCCTTTACCTTAGGTATGCTTATGTAAAAAGAATAAAATCTTTCCAGTATAATTGTTCTATTGATGGAAATCATAAGTAGTTTTTTTATTTAAATTACTCCAATATCCATTATTCCAAAATAACCCCTTGGGTATTAAAGGAAGTTACCCTGCTATTCACGAAATTGTGGTTCCCTTGGGGGTACATACAAAACAGGTGATGATAATCCCGGGCGGTGATGGCCTTAGCCAGATGTTCAAAAGTTCTGGTTATCTTGTTTAATAGCAATTTGGGCCTTTATTTTATAGAAGGAAAGTAAGTATTATAACGATTAAAGCTAATTTAGATTGCATTGAGGTTGTTGCCCCAGTTTAGTTATTTGATCGTTAACTTGCTGTCTTGATTTCCAAAACGGGCTTCAGACAGAAAACTATACCTTCTGATAAGCACTTTCGTATCCGCGATCAGTTGATCAAGATTATCTTGCCGTTCTTTAGTCAATTTATCCCCATCTAATAGTTTAAAGCAATCCGAAAAGGCCTTAGACATGGATTTTTTAATACGGGAAACTCCCTTTTGATCACTTTTGTTAAATATGGTCAGGAGTATACTATTATACTCTATCTGAATGTTGTTTTTTGCAGCTTCACGTTCCGATTTGGTTACAGTAGAAAATTTGCCAGGGTAAGTCTTCACATGATCAAGGAGGGAATCCAAATAGCTTGCTTTATCTGATAAAAGATTTATTGTTTCTACCCTTTTTTGGAGGCCTTTTGTCTCCGCAATTTGTGCATTGGCTGTCATTGAACTCACAGCCGTTAAACTGATAATAAGGAATTTACTTAGGTTTTTCATATTAGTATTTTATCTAATGTAGATGAAATGTGTAGGTTATACCTGCATTCCTAGATTTAAGTTTATAGCACTCAAAATAAATTTATGCAGGCAATTGTGAAACTGGCAACAATCAGGGACAAAAGTTCGGCAATGGTGGTAGTAAATGGAATCCGTTGATTGTTTATTAACTCAACATATTTGTTTTTTTTATCTATGATTTTTATAAAGTTTTTATTGATCAGATAAGACTGATTTATTCTGATAAATGATGTAGGGTCAAGCTCAGCCAGTAGTTTCTTCAGGGATTTACACATAATCAACTCCTCACCATTATCCAGAAAGATGCTGGTGTAGCAATTGTCAGATTTGCAGTAAGTAATTTCTGAATGCGGGACAAACCTCAGGGATTCATGAGAGTGAATAATTAATTTATTCATTGATAACGATTAGATTAGCTAGGCAGTATTTGTAAGGCAATAATAACAATATGGTATTCCGAAAACCACTGCGATTTTGACAATTACCTATGTTATTTTGACTGATGGAAATAACACGCTAAATTTTTGACTGTCCCCAGTACCGATTAAAGTAACCCGCCTCGACCATGGAATCAGACCCCCAAACTTCGTAATCGTACCATCCTCGCAAAGGGAGGTCTTTAACGTGGCTCCATAAATGTCTGTTGTAATTAGCACCAATAATCAGGACATATTTTTTGCTGTTAACGGGATTTGGATAGACAAAACTATAACTGATAGACTCCCCTAAATGCTTTTTTCCGTTAATTTCGATATATTTCCCGGTGACCTTTAAGGGGATTTGGTTTGCAAATCTTTTGATAATCCCATTTGTTTTTTCAGACCCTATTAAAATCAGGTTTTTATTTTGCAGGTCTAACTTGTTTATATCAACATCTTTCTTTGTTTCACAATCATTAAAAAAATCCTCCTTCCAGTTGCTATAGATGGTATTTGCAGCGATATGGATGGTCTCATTTTGATCTGGAGTTCCTAATGTCCCAGCTACTACAATAAAGCCGTTTTTAAATACGTCATTTATTGGCCCTTCGACCAGTTGCGTCTTTAACAATTTAGATTTTTTTGGCGGCGTCAACTCAAGCACAAGCCTGCCATTCACCGGATAACGGAGTCCTAATTTTTTTTGATTACAGATTACGCTTATCGGATCCTTTTTATCAATTTTAAGAACATCCCGAAGATCAATAGTCAGTTTGTTGACATTGGCCGTTGTTAGCTTAATGGAGTTTTTCCCAGACATGAACGCATAGACTTTTGCCTTTTTGCCATATTCCTTATCGTTGACCGTTATCCAAGAGGATTTGTTGTACTTAAGCTGATAAGTAGAGAAATTGATGGTATCAGGGCAGTGCCTTTGTTTATCTTTAAAAAAACCGAATATCTGGCTAATCACGACCTCCTCGGAAACCAGTTTAAACATATGTTCCTTCGTCGCATTATTTAATGTGTCTAAGTGAACCTTGCCACCGGCCTTTTTCAGTGTGTTAACCAATTGTTTGATAATCGAAAAATCAGCTTTCCTGTCATTTGGCGTATGATAGATGAGCATGGGGATGTTTTTATAATTTTCAGCCGTTTGTATAATATTATTGGCCTGGATCCAGATACCAGGGTATCTGTCAGACTGCGTATAGCCAAGCTCTGGGCCTTCAACCCCGATACCTGCAAAAAAGGAAGGGAACCGGTTGGCTATCAGTAGCGCCTGTAAGCCTCCTGAACAGTCACCATATAGAAATATCCGGTTATCATCAATGTGATAGTTCTTTTTGATTGCAGACAGAGCCTCAAAAGTAGCAGATGATGCAATTGGGTTTAAGTTGTAGTCTCGATATATCCTGGCGCTCGGCCATAGTACACCAAAGCCATACTTGTCAGCTAAGCGGCTAATCAATTCTATCCTGGTAATATCGGCTACATGCCAGCTTTCCAGAAATGGCTCCTGCTTGGTTACATAAGGCATCATCATAACCAAGGGCAATTTTTTGTTCAATTGACCGCGTTGCGGTATATATACCATATAATTGTCCACTGATTGATCAATTGATGACCGGAACCCCCTGATATGCAAACCCCCAATACGTGAATATGGCTCCTTTTTTAAGGATAATTTATTTAAAATAGTTCCTAACTCAAACAGCGTAGCAGAAATTTTCCTTTCCAACCATTCACCATATTGGTTCCTGGTACCGAAATCATCCATATATCTGAAACGTTGAAATAGTGTTTCCACGTTAATCCGGTTGATGTCACCTGAAAGCATTGGTTTGATTTGACTTTGATATTCGTTAAATACCTTGCGATGATCGCCAAAAATAAAACATTGCTGAATGGTGTCCAGGTCAGCAATTAACCTGCACTTGTAAGCGCCATTTTTTAAATCATTTAAAGCTAAGCTCCAATGCTTCCCAGCCGGCAATGTCTTATTGATAACGGTATGACCTGTGACATCTTTAATTTGCAGTTGGACCGGCCGGGTGGAAGGGATAAAAGCGGGGTATTTAAATCTTAGGGATAAACTATTGTCTTTGCCAATGAGGTAATGTTCACTGATACTAAAAAAATCAGCTCCAAATGCATATTTTCTAACATAATCGATGGAGGCAACATCTAAATGAAAGGTCCAGCTGATCTGGGCATCGGTTTGGCTAAATAGTTTTACCAGTAGATCGTTATTACCTTTTTTCAGATGAACCCTTACGATATACCTGTTTTTTGAGATTTGGGTAGGATTGGTCTCCTCCCTGACCAGTTTGCTATTTAGCCAAAGTTTAAGACTACCATGCATTCCAAATAACAAGGCAACGTCCTGCTCAACCTCACTTTTGATCGTACAGGCAGCATAACTGCCCGCTTGTTTGTTGGTATTAAGTACAGAATTTAACGGGATATAATCTTTTGCCTGATAATAATTGATTGAATTGGTTGATGAAAAAATTGAACTTTTTGAAAAGTCTTTATATCCGTCCTGATTAAATTTAGTACTATCCAGGAACGGCCCGGTTAATAACCAGTTCCTAATCATAATTGAACCATCAGTGCGCTGTACATCAGGTACATCGTTTACTGGAAGCACATTTTTTTTACAAGAATCTAATGAGATAAAAGCGAGGCAAAGACCACAGAAATTAAAAATTATCCTAAGAATAGTTTTATTGTTTTTTAAAGTGAGCAAGCGAACGTAGGCATGCATAAATTCATCTTTTGAAGTTGAAGCAGGTTTTTTATAGGTTCTTCCATGATTTTTAAAATGAACTAACCTTTTTGTTGAAGAATCATTGAGTGAAACCAAAATTACGTTAATTGATCGCATTGGCTAGTTCCTGGGGGCTTCGTTATGAATCAAGCGATTATTTTTAAGAATATAACCTATTTTTATAAGAATTCGATAGATCGTATTTTTTTGGATAAAGTGCATAAACTGGTTCTTCCATGGGTATTTCGGCAAAAATGTACACGAATTTCGCATTTAAACTGACACCTTATTTCGCTGCAAGCTGACAGCCTATTTCGGACCAAACTGTACGGCCTTGTCTTCGGATCAGGATTTCTTCACTCAGTAAGTCCTTTTAATTTTTTAAATTCAGGCCAAATAAAGGGCTCTCCTGCTAAAATGCTGCCGGATATGATAAATTGATCTTTCGGGTGGGATTTGAGGGGTTCAGTGCGCTTTTTGAAGGGTATTTAGATTTATTTCCAGTATTAATCCTTAAGGGTTGCTGGGGAAACTTTTGGATATTTGTCTGGGCAGGATGATTGGATGGATTTCCGAAAAGAAGGGAATTTGGAGCTGGTGATTACTTTTGTTCAGAGGGAAAGGGACAATTTAGTTAACCGCCCGGCAGTCAAATTCGCGTACAGTTTGGTCCGAAATGGATTGTACAGTTTTATTGAAATACGCACCTTGGGCAGGACTTTTGTTAAATATAAAAAGATAAAAGTTTAGTAACGTAAAAGAACTTGTGGCTGCAGTTGAGGCAGAGGTGGTAAAATTTTATGAAAATGACAATGCAGCTGCTGGAACACGCGTGAGAAACTTATGCAGGGCCTTAAAAATCTGGAACAGGAAATCTGTGCAGAGGTAACAGCGAAAAAGAACGCAAAGTAAATCCCCAACTCTTTTGGAAAATAGATGCCTTGACCGGGGTTGGCCAAGGCATTTTGTTAATTTCTTTGGTTGAAGGCAGACAGACTATATCCAAAACCATAATCAACTTTATAGCTTAAAGGCCGTACTTCATTACAGACAATCTTTTCTAAGGTGGATTAAGATTGTCTATGCTTTTAGCATGCTTAATCTAATATTAGACGATGACATATGGGCTTAAATCGTAGTTTAATTAAGATCCCTTTTACCTAATACAAAGTATAATTGCACATTTTAATCATGATTTTATTTCTTGTGAAAATCAAAAAAATAGATAAATTTATAACGAACGTTAAAAGTTATTGAATAAGATCAAAGTGGCTTGACTGATCACAAATAACTATTTTTATTTACAATTAACAGAATTAAACAAAGTAAGTAGGGGTATTAATTGTTCGATTGTAGTCTCTTCTAGTGTACATTTAAAGTCTTTAGTTTACTAAAGGCTTTTTTATGCACTTTTGTGTATGTATTTCAGTAATAACATCAGATTTAAATGGGAAGTATAGTAGATTTTAAAAAGACCCTGATAAATGAGCATCCTGATGTTACGTTTGCAGTACAACTCAAGGCATTGTGGTATGATGGAAAAGGTAACTGGACAAAAGCTCACGCACTAATCGATCAGCTAAATGACCGCCAATCCGCTCATGTTCATGCTTACCTGCATCGCAAAGAAGGCGATCAATTTAACGCCGGTTACTGGTATAGAAAAGCGGGGCAGATCTTTCCCGAACAATCTCTCGTAGAGGAATGGGAAGAATTGGTTTTGAAGTTTTTATCAATTAAATAATCGTCATGTTTTTATGGTAATTGTTTGTCTCAAGAGCTTTACCTGATGTATTTATTGGGCTCAAGTTAATCTATGGCTTACGCTGGTCTGACTTGCGCTAGATGGGAGCAGTAGGGGATACAAAGATTTTTATTTATTCCAACAAATAATAATGAGACAATTAGATTTAGTTACAGAAGAATTAGAAGCATATCTAAATGAGAAATATAAATATGTTGATGATAGTTTAGTTGTTTTAAGCGACGATACAATTGATAGAGGTCAATATTGGCTTTTTTTTTACATTAATAGGAAGTATTTAGAAACAAATGATTTATCAGATATTATAGTCGGAAATGCACCTATAATTATAAATAAATTGACTGGAGAAAAACATACTACTGGAACAGTTTATTCAATCGAATATTATATGAATGAATATGAAAAGAAATTAATGCGTTAATATAAATCATTCACTAGCTCTCGTTGACAGAGCTTTGTAAGCCCTTCTGTATTTGATATTTGTAATGATGCAATTTTACAGAGATGTTTCGCTACCTTCAGCATCACACAGTTTGCGAAGGTACCTGAGTTGTCTAAGGTGGTAGAATTTAAGGTTTGGAACGATAAAACTTGCGCCAGTAGGAGCTTTGGCTACCAGAATCTGGTTTCTATTCTTTTAGGCCAGGTTTGGCTACCAAAGTTAAAATAGCGTTTATGTATGCGGATAGATTGCTGCCAGCGGGAATTAGCTTTAGTGATACCGATAGCAAGTAGCTTTTTGTCCTCAATGTTTACGGCTAAAGAAGATCATATAGTTTTTTAAAGTAGAATAAGTAAATTTTACCTCAATACGGTTATTAGAGTAATTGAAGCTCCGCACTTCGCTCGTGGAATGCTCCCCGTCAAGTTTAAGGCCAAGTGCAGTAACCTGTTTTTGGAGGCTATCAACAAACGAAGAATCCCTGGACTTATAGTATAGGTTTGTATTAAACTTCCCCGGCACTATTTCGAATCCCATACCGGTAATCACTTCCTCCTCGCTTACTTTACCGCGGTTCATAAAATAATGATAAATGGTAAACTCAGGAGGCGTTGTCTGTTTAAAGGCCTTATAATTTTTATCTTTGGTTAAAAAGGTATTGACTTCCTTGTATGGCGCATTGTAAACGCTCATGAGGTCTGTCAGGCTAATAGACTGCGAAAAGGCGGCCAATGTTGATATGGCCAATGCAGAGAGGATTAATATTTTTTTCAAAGTATATATTTTGGCTGCTAAATTAGCAACTGGCATTTAAATTTAATGTTAATTATTGAACCTTGTGTTTACCATCTTTGCCCGGAATTTTCCCTTGCCGTTATAGATAATCGTATCACCAATTGCGTTTCGTTCAATGGCCTTAAAATCAATGTATCCATATAAGCTGTCGCCCGCTTTGTATTCAGGCTGGTTCAGGGTAAGCTGTTGATGGATGATCCAATGCTGCGGTTTATCTGTTTTTTCCTGGTACACTACGTCTGAATATTGGTAACCTTTAGTGTTGAAGCGTTTGTTGTGATAGCTGATCTCAAAACCGGTCCCGCCAAAAAGACCGTGCACTCCGATATCGATGTGCAGTGTATCTGAGCTGGAGAAATAGGCTGTACAGGTATTATAGGTGGAGTTCAGTGAGTCCTGTCTGCTGTGTTTTTCGCCGATCAGGATAGATACCATGCTGCTCCGCTTTAACGTAGTGTGTTGCTCTGGGAAGGTAGCTAATTCCTTTTGAGTATCCATTAACGCGAAAGTACTGTCTTTTGAAAGGTTAGGATTGATATTAACCGGATCCCATTGTTCCCAGTGGATGTTTTTGCAGCCGGTGAACAGGAAAGTAGTAAGTAGAATGGAGTAGGTTAAGTTGATGCTAGTCATGAGGCTTTTAGAATAGGATGTTTTAGGGGAGGAGTTTCCATAAAATCCTGTCATCACAAATATTTTAGATTTGGTCGAAGGTTTCGATGATATGATCAAATTTCAGCCAGCGGATAAATCTACTCTGAGTCCCGTTTTATTCTACATCAGGTACACCTTATAACCTGTAGTGTGATAAGGCCTAATGATCTCCCACAAGGTAGTGTTTACTGGGCACAAGATTGACAAGGGAGATTACGGCAGAAAAGTTTCAACAATTTGTGGATAGAAGTAATAGTAGAATTTAGGCTGCTTTGTTATTTTCGTATCCCAACTCATTTTATGATACAACTGGATTACTGCTTAAAAGATATTAAAGGACATTTACGGACCCTATCTCTCCACCGCTCCTCAGAGGAAGATTTATGGTGTATTAGTGAAGGGGAAGTACTGCTGGCCAGGATATCCAAGATGCAGGATGACTGGAGACAATTGAGCGGCGAAGGGTTATCCAGGGAATTGGTTAGGGGGGCTGGTGCCTTTATCGAGCGTAACTATTATGGTTCTGCACCCCTGCAGATCCGTAACCGCTGGCCGAGTATTATTGGCAGTGTAGAAAAGAAATCTGACTCCGAGATCACGATCATCTGTAAACCACAGGTTAATATCAGCACTTTCCGCACCATATTCTGCAAACATGTAAGCCGCCTGTTTACCCAGGAAATTAATATGGAGCTAAGGGTGTACAGTTATAACTTTACGCAAGACTTTAGCTATAGGCTGGAGGTTAAAGGGAGAAGGTAGGGGGGTATTTCCGCTATCTGTTTTTCAATTTTGTAGCTTCATTAGGTTCGGCAATAAGAAAAAGTTTTGGAGCATTCATTTTAACTTTTGTGAACAAATCCAGGCTGGTCTTCTGTTTTTTTAGGCTAATTGTTAAATAATACTTAACATTGTCCTTCTCTGTGACTAAAAAGAGATCAGCTAATGAATGGGGGCTTAAAAGATGAACTCTTGTTGCTTAAGGAAATGTCAGAAGGGGATTCAGGTTCATTTTCGCTTCTTTACAATTATTATAGCCGCCAGGTTTACCGCTTCATTTATAAATATCTTAAGTCTTCCGAATTAACCGATGATTTGGTGCAAGAGATTTTTATAAAAGTTTGGGACAATAGAATAAACCTTTCAGATTTGCGCAGTTTTAAATCCTATCTGTTTACCATTTCCAAAAATCATACGCTCAACTTTTTAAAACGGGCTGCTATTGATAAAAATGCTAAAAGTTTGATTTTAAGTAATTATCGGGCATCTGTATCCATTGAGGAAGATCTTCAAACCAAAGACTACCTAAACTATCTGGAGAAAATCCTGGATACCCTGACACCGCAAAGCAGAGAAACATTCCGCTTGTGCAGACAGGAGTATAAGAGTTATGATGAAGCAGCAGAAATCTTAGGTATTTCCCGCAATACAGTTAAGAAACATATGGTGAAATCAATGAAAATAGTTGGCAAGGCCGTTCAGAAAGACCTGGGTATACCCTTAACGATCTTTCTTGGTTTGCTCATCAAGTAGACTGAAAACTATTCTTTAAAAATATTTTTTATCCAAGGGGTACCCTAATCCCTTGTTGAGTTGTCTGCTACATAAACAAGGATAAAAAATAAAGGATTGATGAACGAGACTGAATTTAATAAGCGCTTGATTGACCGATATACCAACAATACCGCAACGGCGGAAGAATTAGAGGTTTTAGACGTTTTAATCCGTGAGAGAAAAGTCGACGAGCTGTTGAGCGCCCACATGGAAGATACCTGGGCGGCTTCAGAGATGGAGGCAGTACCAGTTCAGAAATCAATAAAATTATGGTACAGGCTAGCTGCGGCAGTGGTCGTTGTAATTGCCCTTTCTGCCATGCTATACCTTTATCTCAATCGTGCTCCTTTCGATGGAAGTACACAAATGCAGGCCAGGGGTGATATTTCGCCTGGAGGCAGCAAGGCAACATTAACTTTAGCTAATGGAGAAACCGTAAAGCTGGATAGCAAAAAAACAAAGGTCCTGACCAACAATGATCAGCTGGTTTATGATGATGGGAGTAGATTGAAAATTTCAGCTGGCGCAGTTGAACCATTGGACAAAAAAGAGCTGATACTGAGCACGCCTCGGGGTGGGACATACCAGGTCGTTTTGCCTGATGGTACCAAAGTTTGGTTAAACGCAGCGACTACACTTAAATTTCCTTCAACCTTTTCAAGGCTGGCCAGTAGAAAAGTAGAATTAAAAGGCGAAGCATATTTTGAGGTCACCAAAGATAAAACACGGCCTTTCATAGTTCAATCGGCAGGTCAGCAAATCAAAGTATTGGGTACCCACTTTAATGTTCATGCTTATCCTGATGAGGCAGCTACAAAAACTACATTGCTCGAAGGATCTGTTCAGGTTTCCAGCGGAACCCGGCATGCAATTTTAAAAGTAAATGAACAGGCCATAGTTAATTCAAATGCGATAAACACTGCAACAGTTGATCCCGAGGAGGCGGTTTCCTGGAAAACAGGATATTTTGTGTTTAACCGCGAAAATCTTGCAAGTATTATGTTGCAGGTAAGCCGATGGTATGATGTAGATGTTTCATTTGAAGATGAGGATATAAAAGCGGTAGCTTTTAGCGGTGAAGTTTCCCGCTTTGCAAAAGTGTCTGATCTGCTAAAAAAGCTCGAACTTACAGATAAAGTGAGCTTTGAAATCACAGGAAGAAAAATTAGGGTAAAACATAAATAGTACCAGGATTGAACCATCAACTATAACTAAACCAAACCAATGAAAGAAATAACAGACAGCAGTTAGAAAACTTAAAACTTGGAATCATCGAGGAATTCAGGAGCGCTTCCGACGCCCCTGAAAATATCTGATGAAACCACAAACCGAGTAAAGAACAACAATTTAAGGTATTTAACAGATCACCAAATGTATAAAATTTATCCCAGGATTTTATGTTGGCGTAGACAGCACACGCCCAAATTATTCCAGATTATGAAATTAATAACCGTCCTATTGATCGCTACGATCATGCAGACCAGTGCATCAACTCTTGCTCAAACCATTACCTACAAGCAAAATAATGTTTCATTGGAAGTTTTTTTTAAAGAAATCAGACAACAGACCGGCTATAGCGTATTCTGGTCTTCGGATGCTATAAAAAGCAGGAAATTGGATGTTGACTTTAAAAATGCTCCCTTAACTGATGTCATGGAGAAATGTCTCCAGGGCCAGGGGCTCACCTATACCATTGCAGATCAAACAATCGTTATCAGGGAAAAAGAGAAATCTTTCCTTGATCAGCTCATAACAAGAATCAGGGCTATCGAAGTAAGCGGACGTGTCCTGGATGAAAGCGGGCACCCGCTTGTAGGGGCTACAGTAAGTGTATTGAAGGTGGAGGGAACTCCGCCACCGCTTGATGGCAAAACCGTAACAGATTTTTCGCTGATTTATAAGGGAAGAAATGCAGCAGCGCTTACAGATAGTAACGGATCTTTTTTATTGAAAAATGTAGATGAAAATTCAGTCATCATCATTTCCTATACCGGATATAAGCTTTATCAGGTTAAGGCTGCCAAAAATCTGGGGAACATAAAGATGGTTATGGAGGCAGGTAGCCTACAGGAAGTAAATGTGATGGTAAATACAGGATATCTTTCTATTGCCCGTGAAAGAAGTGCAGGCTCGATAGCCAAGCCTGATATGCAGGTGCTGAAAAACCGCTCCGGTTCAATGAATATTATACAGCGGCTGGATGGACTTGTTCCCGGCCTAACAATAAATAACGCGCCGAATTCTACCGGAAGTAGCATTCTTGTAAGGGGGCTCACCTCCATTAACGGCTCAAAGAATCCATTATATGTGGTGAATGGTATTCCCGTAGACGACATTAGCTCGGTAAATCCAAATGATGTTGAAGATATAACTGTTCTTAAAGATGCTACTGCTGCATCAATCTGGGGAGCAAGAGCAGCAAACGGCGTAATTGTTATCCTAACTAAAAAAGGTAAGAACAGTGAAAAAATAAAGCTCGACTATGATGCTTTCATCAATTTTCAGGGCAAACCGGATTTAAATTACCTGCCTGTTTTAACCAGCGGCCAGTTTATTCAGGCAGCCAGAGAAATTTTCGATCCGGTAATCAATACCTGGGCGACGGTTTCCAGGGCCAATTCCGGTAATGCGGTAATAGCGCCCCATGAGCTGATTATGTACAACCAGTCAAGAGGGATTATTACAAAAGAACAGGCCGACATGCAGCTTGGTGCTTTGGCAGATTACAATAACCTGCGGGAAATCAAAAACCTCTGGTACCGTAATGCAAGCCTGATGAACCATACATTTTCACTGTCGGGTGGTGGCAATAAATATAGTTTTTATGGCTCTGCAGCCTATACAGATACCAGGAACAATACACCTTATAACAGGAATGAAAATTATGGACTTAATTTGCGGCAGGACTATAAATTTAGTGACCGTTTACAGCTTTACCTGATTACAGATTTAAGAAATAACATCACCAGCTCAAAACAACCAAATAGCGCACGCCCGGATGCACGTTTCCTGCCTTATGTCCCTTTCACGAATACAGATGGTACAAATGCTTCCATGCCCTGGCTGTACCGTACGGATGAACTCAGGAATACCTATGAAAATCAAAGTCTGGTTAGCCTGAATTATAATCCGCTTGATGATTTAGATTATGGAAATAATAAAGGTAATCTGCTGTACGGCAGGCTTACCTCTGGTTTAACGATGAAATTGCTTAGCGGACTTCGCTACGAAGGTGTATTTGGTATTTCTAAAACCCTGGATAAAACTTCCACATTATTAGATGAAAAAAGCTTTGCGGTAAGGAATGAACTGGTTGCCTTTACTGTTGCCCCAAAAACTGCAGGCGCATTACCCTCGTATTACCTGCCTTCAAGCGGTGGCAAGCATACGGTGAACAATAATCAGCAGCAGAACTGGACGCTAAGGAATCAATTGGTGTATGATCGTGAATGGCTTAATGGTAAGCACCAGTTAACTTTATTGGCGGGACAGGAAGCACAGGAGCTTTTTAGCAACACAAATGCTTCCGTTGTCCGTGGATATAACTCGCAGCTGTTAAGTTATGGCGCAATTGATTACAACCTGCTTTCAAAATTAACAACTTTAAATAACGGAGCTCCTGCGGCTGGTAGCGGGGTGGTATATTATGGTGTTCCGGTTTTTCCCAATAGCAGTAGTTACAGTATTTTACCACCAGATCAGTATAGTGAAAGCGAGCTCACTACCCGTTTTACCTCATACTATGCAAACGGGGGGTATACCTATAACAAAAAGTATACGGTAAATGGAAGCTGGCGTTTGGATAAGTCGAATTTATTTGGCAAAGATAAATCTGCCCAGAGCAAACCGGTGTGGAGTGCAGGGGTAAGCTGGGCTGTTGGAAAGGAATCATTTATGGAGAACATTGGCTGGTTGGATAAATTGGTGCTCCGTACTACCTATGGCCTTGCGGGTAACTCACCCGATCCCGGGTCTGCAGCTTCGTTTGATGTGCTGAGTAAAATTAGCAGTCTGTTTTTTCAGAATACAAATGGGGTGGCCATTAGTACACCAGGTAATAAAAAGTTAAGCTGGGAAACAACCAAAACAACCAATTTGGGGATCGATTTTGCTGTACTGAAAAACCGCATTAACGGTTCAATAGACCTGTACAATAAAAATACAGAAAACCTGATCGGATTTACGCCTGTTAACCCCTTTACCGGTTATGCAAATATCACCGGGAATTTAGGCAGTATGAACAACAAGGGAGTGGAATTGAGCCTGACAACCCTGAATATACAGCAGGAAGATTTTAGCTGGACCACCTTATTCAATTTTGCATATAACAAGAACAAGATCACCAAACTCAATACACTTAAAACCTTAAATGGAATTTCATCTCCCTTATCACTTGCAGATGATTTTATTAGTCAGCCATATCTGGAAGGCTATTCGGCATTCTCTATTTTTGCTTATCAGTTTGCTGGTCTTGATAAGCTGGGAGATCCCCAGATCAGATTAAAAGATGGTACAGTTACCAAAACCCCCGGGTCAGCAAAAATTGAGGACCTAAAATATATGGGTACCTACCAACCTGTTTGGAGCGGAGGGTTCAGCAATGTATTCCAGTATAAATCAGTTTCATTAAGCTTGAATACAATCTACAACCTGGGTAATGTGATGCGCCGCGATGTAAACACTGTTTATACCAATACACGCCTGGTGCCTGGTGTGGGGTCCTTAACCTCAGGAAACATCAACAGCGAGTTTGCAGACAGGTGGAAGAATCCGGGAGATGAACTGCTAACCAATATTCCATCCTATGTGAATGCAGGGGCAACCAGCACAGGACGCAGAAATGTTAGTTACTATACCGTGTCGGATATTAATGTGCTGGATGCCTCATATATTAAATTAAGGGATGTAACACTTGCCTTTAGCCTTCCGAAATCTTTATTGTTCAGATTAAAGGTGGCTGAGCTTACTTTCAGGGCACAGGTTTCGAATATTGTTTTGTGGACGGCCAATAAGTCGGGTATAGATCCCGAATTTCAAAATGCATTGGGTGGGCAGGTTGCAGGTGGGGCCAGGACTATGCCATTTAACCAGCATACCATGACCCTGGGGGCCCATTTAACGCTTTAATCTTTTAAACGTAAAGAAAATGAAGAATTTAATTACAAAATATATCCTGCTCAGCTGTTTGGCACTTGTTGCGCTAAATTCCTGTAAGCAGGATTTTCTGGATGTGGAACCAAAAGGTAAGCTGATCGCTCAGAAAACAGATGATTATGACCTGATGTTCAACAACAATACTTTGGTTGTTCCCGGGCCGAGTACCGATGGTCAGATTGCACTTGGTGATGAAGTGACCATAATTGACCCGCATTACGCATTGGCAAGTTTAAGGGAGCTCAGGCTGTTCCACTACGAAGATGTCGTTTATGAAGCCAGCGAGGATGCAGTTGAAATGTCTGCGCTGATGAAGCAGCTCTATACTTACAACAAGATTGCTGCCGAAGTAATGGATTCCAAAGGCGGTAGCTTGCAGCAGAGAACAGCTTTAAAGGCAGAAGCCCAATTAAACAGGGCATGGATATACTTTATGCTCAACAACTATTACGGCAAGCCATATAATGCCTCTACAGCATCTTCCGACCTTAGTTTTCCTATAATTACAGCAGCTGATGTAACAGCCACCAGTTTTAATAGGGCAACCGTGCAGGAGGTATACGATTTTATTATTGGCGATCTTCAGGCGGCGATTGCAGGACTGCCTGTGAGTCCCTTGGGTAGGACCAGAGGAGCCAAGGCAGCGGCAGAAGGTATGCTTGGCAAAGTTTATGTCTTTATGGGGAAATATGCGCAGGGACTTGTGCAGTTTAATAATGCCCTGGATCATTTGCCGGCAAATTATAGCGTGCGTTTATATGATTATAACATCACAATGGCCAATAATGGTTCCTGGGGCTACAATTCCGCAACCAGTCCATTGTCGTTTGTTAGTGGTACACCAAATCTTCCTGATCATGAAGAGAATTTACTGGCAAGGCAGATCACCAACAGTTATTCTTTTATCTCTCCCGTTTTCCTGTTAAATCAACAATCGGCCTCACTTTATGGGCCTACAGACCTTAGGTTGAGATTTTTTACACGCAGGGTACTGGGATCGGCTACAGAGTTTTCGGTTGCAGGCGTGCTCAGGAAAAACGGGCCCGTGGCAGCGCAGATTGGTTTAACCATGCCCGATATATACCTTTTAAGGGCGGAGTGTAAAGCCAGAACCAATGATGTTCCAGGCGCTAAAGCCGATTTGGAGTTATTACGTAAGAACAGGATGCCGGCTAGTGCAGCGGCAGTAGAGATAAGCGATCCTACTGAAATGATCAGGTTTATTATCCAGGAGCGTACACGTGAATTTGCCTTGCAGGGCTATCGTTGGTTTGATATGCGCAGGCTATCCACAGACCCTATCTTCTCGGGCACAACCTATAGTCACAACTATGTTAAATCAAGCGGTGAAATCAATACCTATGTGCTGCGGCCTGAGCGGTTTGTTTTCAGGTTCCCTGAAAAGGTAATGACCGCAAATCCAGGTATGCAAAATAACCCTTAAGCAGTAATTAAAATATAAAACTTATTAAAAAAATCATGAAAAAAATATCAATGCTGATCGCAGGACTTTGTCTGATGGGGATCAAGGTTAATGCACAGAATAGCTTTTCGATCAACGGAAAATTTTCAGCACTTAAAGAAGAAAAAAAAGTTTTTCTCGATTATAGAATCGGTAATAAAAGGATTGTAGACTCTGCGGTAACAGAAAAAGGCATGTTTAGTTTTAAAGGATCAGCAGAGGCGGTTCCTGTTAAAGCTACCATTTCGCTTAAAGCCATAAAAGCAGACCCTGCAATAAGCTATATAGAAAAAATACTCAGGAGAGATGAACAAGACTTTTTTCTGGAAAAGGGTGTTTTTAATGTTTCAGGAACTTCTTCTGCAAACAAAGCACTGATTAGTGGGGGCAAAACCCAGGGCGAATACTTACTGCTGCGCACTTCGTTAAAACCCGAAATGGAAAAATCTGAGCCACTCCGTGAGGAAATGATCCCAATTCTGGTAAAAACACAGGGCAAGGGGATGGACACGATCAGGCGTTTAAAAGAGCTACAGAAGTTAATGCAGCCCTTATCGACTAAAAGCAATGAAAAAGAAGAAGCCTTTATCCGCCAGCATCCGGATTCTTATGTAAGTTTTAGCCTTGTGAAAGATAGGGGTGGGATTATTGAGCCCGGCACATTTGAACCGCTGTTTAACAGCTTAAGCGCCACCCTCAAAAACTCTGGGGAGGGTAAAATGCTGGCTGCAAAACTGGATGTTGTGAAAAAAACTGCTATCGGTATCACTGCAAAAGATTTTAGTCAGCCAGGCTTGGATGGGAAAATGGTTTCATTAAGTTCCTTCAAGGGAAAATTTGTACTGCTCGATTTCTGGGCGAGCTGGTGCGGCCCCTGCAGGGCTGAGAATCCAAACGTTTTAAAAGCCTATAACCAGTTTAAGGATAAGAATTTCGATATCCTGGCGGTGTCACTCGATGATAAAAAGGAGAATTGGCTAAAGGCGGTTAAAGATGATGGTATGCCATGGACACAGGTTAGCGACTTGCAGGGATGGAAAAACCAGGCAGCAGGATTTTATGCGATAACGGCTATTCCACAAAACTTTTTGATAGATCCCAATGGGGTAATCGTTGCCAAAAACTTAAGGGGAGAGGCGCTTGTAAAAACTTTGAATAAGTTTTTGTCTGCTGCAAAACCTGAAGGGGGCTAATTGAGTTCGGGCTTAGCATAGATAGCTACTGAAGGTCATATCATGATTTCATATGATGGTATGACCTTTTTTAGGGCTGGTTTGATCCCGCCTTTAACCGGGACCTTTAAAATACAATTATGGGGCATCTAACAATTGATTTCAGGCTCGGGAAGGCCCAATTGGATATTCGGCCTTAAACTCGGTTATTATGACAAGGTTGACAGGCTAAATAGCTATTGCAATATGTGTTTAGTATTTGTTTACTTTTGTTTACATTATTCATATATTTGAATAGCCGGATAGCTGCCGGTTTTACCTTTGAAGTATATGAATACCAGATTGCAAAACTTAACCCATCTGATGAATTATCTTAAAAACGTTTATTCAAAAAAACAGCATGACAATTTGTTGGTGCTGAAGTGCTATAAAAGAAATGGCGGGCATATAACAAGTAAATTTTAGGTGGTATTACAACCTTACAGGTTCATATATACCCATGTTTGATGCAATAAAAAAACCGAATATAAAATAATACCATTTACGCTTACCAAAATGAAAAAGACAATTGTTTTATCCCTATCCATACTTTTAGCGGTAGGAACTTTATTTGCACAAAAGGCTAATCAGCCGGCAAATATGATCATTATATCCATCGATGGATTGCGATGGCATGAAGTATTTCAGGGTGCAGAACAGCAACTCATCACAAATAGAAAATATAATTCGCAGGATTCCAGTGAGCTTGCCCGGAAATACTGGTCTAATAATCAGCCCGATAGGAGAGCTAAATTGATGCCCTTTGTGTGGAATACAATAGCGAAACAAGGTCAGCTCTATGGTAACCGCGAGGCCGGAAGTTTGGTTAATGTTAAAAATACTTATTGGTTTTCTTATCCGGGCCGAAGCGAGAATTTAACAGGTTACGCCGATCCTAAGGTAAATTCGAACGACTATCCCGATAATCCAAATAAAAATGTACTGGAGTTTATTGATCAGCAAAAAGGTTATAAAGGTAAAGTTGTTGCATTTGCCTCATGGGATGCGGTGGCCAGAATCATTAACCGCAACAGAAACGGGTTGATGGTAAATAACCCTTTCGAAGATGTGACAGGAAATAAGCTTACCGAAGCTCAAAAACTCGCGAACGAAATCCAGCACTACGAGCCACAGTTGTGGGGCAGTGGTGAGCGTTGGGATGCAAGTACTTATGCTTTGGCAAAATCCTACATCATGGCTAAGCATCCTAAAGTCGTTTATCTCGATCTGGCCGATACAGATGATCATGCCCACGAGGGTAAATATGACTTTTATCTGGACGCTGCCCATAATATTGATGCGATGATTGGACGTTTATGGACTTACCTGCAGAACGATCCATTCTATAAAGGTAATACCACGCTGATCGTTATGCCAGATCATGGCCGTGGTGAAGGGAAGCAATGGACCAGTCATGGTTCAGGTACCCCGCATTCCAACGATACCTGGCTGATGGCTTTGGGGCCTAAAATAAAACCAATGGGTGAGATGAAGAATAACGGACAAATTTACCAGAATCAATACGCAAAAACGATTGCTGGATTATTGGGTTTCAACTTCACATCTGTTAACCCGATAGGAGAAGTGATTGAATCTGTTGTAAAATAATATGGTAATAAGAACAGTTTTATTGCTGGCCATGATTATTAGCTGGCAGAATTTGGCAAATGCCCAAAAGCCGGTATTTTACCTGAATTTTGATGATCACAACGTAAAGGAAATCATTATACCTAAGGATAGTGCCTATTATGGGGTCGATCTGCAGCAGTCCAAGTATGAAAGGGGGCTAAGTGGCATGGCCCTGGATTTATCAGCAAATGCGGTTTTAAGAAGGCCTGTGAGATTAATCAAAGGAACCCTGCCCGAATTTAATGTGCGAACTTCATTCTCGGTACAGGTGTGGGTAAAAACCTTGCCAAATGCAAAAATGGGTACTCCGGTAATCGGGAATAAAAATGCAGGAGATTTTGCAACTGCGGGCTGGCAGGTTTACACGCAGGAAAATGGTGCATGGGGACTAATTTTAAATGATGGTAAATCAAGCTATGATTACAAACCCACCACAGAAAGGCAACGCATAAATGATGGCCGATGGCACCAAATTCTTTTTAGCGTTAACCGCGAGAAACAGGAGGTATGGATTTATTTAGATGGAAAAAATGTTGCGATATACTATACGCCTGGTATTAAAGGTTTTGAAACCAGTAATGCAACCGTTATCGGTGGTACCGATGAAAAATGGGAGTATGGATCCAACGGACAATGGTTTGCTTTTAACGGGTATATAGATGAGGTAAAGGTTTGGAATGTTGCTTTAAGTGCAGATCAGGCACAGGGGTTATTCAGTGAATTCTTTTCAAATGAGGTGGTTAAAGCAGAACCTTATAACCCGGTACATTTGAAAGTATTATCCTGGAACGTATGGCATGGAGGGCATCGGTATGGGGAAGCAGTAGGCCTGCAGCGGTTAATCGAAACGATAAAGTCTACGCATGCAGATGTTATAGGCCTGATTGAAACTTATGGCTCAGGAGCTGTTATTGCCGATTCGCTAGGTTATTATTTTTATTTGATCAGTTCCAACCTTTCCATCATGAGCCGTTATCCGATCAGCGAAACAATCAAAGCGTTTCATCCGTCAAATTTTGGTGGGGTAAAGCTAAAATTAAGCGCTAACAAAGAGCTCGTCTATTTTAATACCTGGTTAAATTATCTGCCTGATGTTGATGCCAGTATCAGAGAGCAGCATAAAAATCCACAGCAATTAATACAGGATGAAGGTGCTACCAGGCATGCCGAAATTAAAGAGATCCTGAGCAAGATTGACCCTTATCTTAAAAATACAGACCATTTGCCGGTAATTATGGGTGGCGATTTTAATATGGGCTCGCATTTGGATTGGACGGAGGCAACAAAAGCAATCCACTTTGACCGTATTGTAGAATGGCCCGAAAGCCGGGAAATGATCAAAGCAGGGTTTTTAGATAGCTATAGGGAATTACATAAAAACCCGTTACTTGATCCCGGTTTAACCTGGGGTGTAAGGGCGGCTACAACAACAGACAAGTATGGGGTCAGAGATCGGATTGATTTTATCTATTATAAAGGAAAAGACCTTAATGCAATTGAATCGCGGGTAATTGATTATCATCCGGTCATGTTTCCATCAGATCATGCCGCTGTGGTGACGCTCTTCCGGTTAAAATAAAGGAGATGATTACACTTAACATGACAAACGAAAAGTACAAGGTTTTGCAAAACCTGGATGAGAAACAGAGCTATCCTTCAAAGCTATTACCAACGGTTTGGGCCAGTGAACAAATAAGGATTGATGGTATCCTGATATCGAAAAAACTTAAAATATCTCATAAAAGGATTAAATCATAAAAGACAAGCTTACCGCTACCTTATCCAACCATTATCCGGTCAGGGCAAGGCTCGCGGTAAGTTAACAATCTGTATTAATTTGGAATATGAAGAATCAAAATAGAAGAAACTTTATTCAGAAACTAACATTGGCTGCTTTGGCAATTGGCCCTGTTTATCGGTTAGGTGCCACTCCGGTTTCAGAAAGGGGCGAGCGCGAAACCTTTAAGCCGAAAATCAGGTTTGGAATGATTACTGACCTGCATCATGATATCATGCATGATGGCCTGGACCGTTTATCGGCTTTTATTAAGGAAATGGATAAAGAGCAGCCCGATTTTATTATACAGGGAGGCGATTTTTGCTTTCCAAAAAAAGAGAACATGCCATTAATGGATATTTGGAACCAGTTTAAAGGCCCTAAGTACCATGTGATCGGCAACCACGATACCGATGGGGGCTATACCCGGGAGCAGGTAGTTGAATTTTGGAATGCCAAAGCAAAATACTACGCTTTTGATATGAACGGTTTTCATTTTATCGTACTGGATGGAAATGAACATAATCTTAGCGCTGAGCGGCCAAAGGGTTACGCACGGTATATTTCACCTGTACAACTAGAATGGCTTAGAAAAGACCTCGATGGAACTGATTTGCCTACGGTTATATGCTGTCATCAGGGATTGGATAATGATGCAGGTGGATTGGAAAACGGCACACAGCTGAGGTATACCCTTGAGGAAGCCAATAAAAAAGCAGGCAGGCAAAAGGTAATCCTGGTGATCAGTGGCCATCACCATCAGGATTATTACAACTACATCAATAACATTCATTATGTACAGATTAACAGTGCATCCTATCAATGGCTGGGAGATAAGTATAAGGAGAGCCGTTATACAGAGGAGGTAGATAAAGCACATCCAAATATTAAATATACTGTGCCCTACAAAGATCCGATATGGGCGATGATTGAAATTGATCAAAAAGGCAGGATTGTAATCAAGGGTAAAAAGACTGTTTTTGTTGGTTCATCACCCGAACAATTAGGCGTAAATACAGACGATTACATCTATCCCATTGTGCCGTATATTTCGGACAGAAAGCTTGGTTGATCAGGTCTTATTTATAGGATGACTAAATGAAAAGGATTAATATTGGATTTTATCAGGACAAATCTTATTTTAGTGTGATATGAAAAACGCTCTGCTAACCCTATTTCTGGGGATGTGCATCCATACGGCCGTCTCCGCACAACAATATGCTATCAACGCCCAGATCACTGGATTCAAAAACGGTACCAAATTTTATTTGAATGATGTAAACCTTGATATCAATATTGACAGTGCCGAAATTAAAAATGATCATTTAAGTTTTAAGGGAAAACTAGGCGCTGAGCCACAGTCTTTATGGGTAACAACCGTTGTCGGACAAAATTATTATTACTTCACTTTATTGATAGGGAATGAAAAAATCGATGTGAAAGGGGATATTGGTGATTTTCCGTTTGACCTGAAAATTACTGGCTCGAAAACCCAGGATGTGCACAATAAAATGATCGGACTAACCAAAGAAGGTTACAAGGAACGCAATAAATTGGTTGCAGCGTATCAGTTGCTTTCCGGTGACAGTGCGAAATCGAAAGGTAAAGCGATATGGAAGAGGATTGCAAAAATAGATAGCGTAGACAAATTTCAAAGAATGAATTTCGTAAGGCATAACCTAAACAGTTACGAAGGACTTGATGCGCTGTTTTACCTTAAAAACGACTTTCCAAAAGATACCATTGGTAAGTTTTATGATGCGCTGAACCCGGCTTTCAAAAATACTGGTTATGCAAAACGCATTAAAACTTTTTTGGCGGTTGGGAATATTTTAGAAACAGGTGATTCTTTTTGGGACTTTAGCGCTTTTGACAAAGATGGTAAGAAGCATCTCCTATCTGAGCATAAAGGGAAATATATATTACTGGATTTTTCAACGGCTTATTGTGGTCCTTGCATCGAGTCAGTACCGGAATTGAAGAAAATCTCGAAAGCATACAGCAAAGAGCTTTCTATCGTTTCATTTTCAGGTGATGCCGGTAAAGAAAGCTGGTTAAAGGGCATAAATAGAGACCAGCCGCAATGGTTGAGCCTTTGGGATGGGAAAGGGTTTTATGGAGAAACGATCATCAAGTACGGCATTACTGGTTATCCAACATTTCTACTTATTGATCCAAAAGGAAAAATTGTATCCAAATGGTCAGGATACTATAATGGTGCAGTACTTAAGGAAGTGCAGACCCAGCTTGCGAAAAGACAATAATCTTATTAATGGGACGGTATATCACTTTCCCTTTTTGCGTTTAGCGTAAAGGAGGATCGTGGGTGGGATCCGACACCAAAGCTTTCAGGTTCATTTGTGCAAGGGGCTGTAAACGAAAAGTTAGTCCATATCGGTATAGGCACTTATGTAGGGCAAATTGGTGCTGCTTTTGTCAGGCACCTTGTGGTGCTGGTTTCCTTAGCCGAACCTTCCTTTATGGACACTTTCTTTTTGCCATCCGGCTTCGCCGTAGTTATCTGTAAAATATACTTTAACCTGCGCCATACCAATAGAAGTAAAATAAATAAGGCAGGTAGCGTCTTGTTTGTCACGGGTAAGAAACCAGTTAGCATCGCCACGGGCCATTCCCCATGATGAAACCCGGTGCACGCATAAATCTGCCTGCGAACGGTCTGTTACCAGCGCTACCCTGATCTGGGCTTCTCCCATGGTTGGAGTCTGAAATATTCTAGCCATTTGTTGAATACTGTTTTTTATAAGGAGGAGGCAGTGTTTTTAGTGGAAGGCTTACTCGTCGACCTTTCGTTATGCATCAATGCGTAAATATAGGATATCCTGAAACCAAAACAATTGCTTTGCCCTGGATTTTATCGGTTAGCATACTACTCAATAATTAATTTAGCTTAATTCGCTGAAATGATAATTGAAAAGTTAAATTAAATGAATAACCAATTGATGGCGCCTGCGTTCATAGAATAGATTTGATTGAAGAACACCCTGGGCGTACATCCGGTAATTGCACGGAATTCTTTATTGAGGTGTGAAGAATCAAAAAAGTCCATTTTATTCGAAAGTTCATTAAAGCTGTGTTTTGGATCTAAACCAAAATGTTCGCGGATGGCCTGCCTGAAACGGATCATTTTCCGCATTTCAGTTGGGTTTTTCCCAATATGGATTTCGAAATGTTTATAAAGCGTTTTCCTGCTTATGTTATATTTTGTAGCAATATCTCTGATAGAATAATGCTGGTCTGCGTTTAACATATCTTCAATTACTTCCTGAAGAAAAGGATGGTTAAAACCAACATATTTTTCCAGCAAATACTCCTCTAATCGGAGGATCTTTTCCTCAGGACATTTTATAGCAGTAATTGCCGTCATTTTCTCATTGAAATCGTTGTAAGGGTTAAAATAGGCAAATTGATTAGCGGTATAGGTATTAAGGTCTTTGCTTAAAAAAGCATTTAACCCTAATGGTTTGAAACTGATGGTAATCTCGTTGATGTAACCTGGGATATTAATTTCAATGGGACTATTATAACTGCAGATCAAGGTGGAAAGCACAGAAATTCTACGGTTCCTAAAAACAGAGAGCTTACCTTTTTCGAAAATAAATCTTGGGTTGCGGTTGATCGAGACTATTGAATTAACTTGTGGAAAAGTATAGTAACGAACATTTTTGGAACGATCTCCCTTATTGAGGAGATAAAAGTATTCGATGTGGTTCTGCAATAAGGTAGATTGTGGTTTGAAAAATAGCAATTCCATTAAACCAATTTAAAAATAAAAACATTAAAAATAAATCTCGCTCTGGTTTTCGCGATGTGCTCAAAAGGGAATTTATGTGCCGCTATCATTAAAATAGTTTTTCTATTGTTATTTTATGATCAGTATCGTCTGTTTGATATATTGGAGCTTGATGTAAAAATGGTGTTCATTTCTGAAACGGTGGACTTCAATATTTTTGATCCGGCCTGAATTTTGGCAAAAGGTAATATGGTCGCCTACCCGGAGCGATTGCAGCTCAGCAAGGGTACTTGATCTTTGTATTTTCATGCTTGTTATAAGTTGTTCCAATAAGGGAAACCTAAATGGAAGATTTCCAGACGAGAGCGTCATTACCAGGGAACATGATTGACCATTTAAGGACAATCGTTATTTTACTTATTCAAGGGATGTTGATTGAATGGAGGGGACGTTCATTATTTTTACTAAATATTGTTGGTTTAAAATAGCTCAGGTTGCAAAAATACCGAATTATAACTTTTTACTTTTGTAATTTGGTTACCCTGAATGAGCCAACTTTTGCCGGTAAAACATTGTGCTTTAGTGAGTAGCTATTTTGAGAGAGATGTTGGTGGAAGTTAAGCTTTTGATAGCATGCCCTTTCAAGTGGAGAGCCTGGGTAAGCAGTATCCTCATTCCTGAAAAGCGAAGCCTGATGTGGTCTTTTTTCGCACTAGCTGATAGCTGAATAGCTAATGTTCAAACAGGTTAAATACCTCCTGTTTATAAAGGTTTCCAATCGGTATTAAAGCTCCCTGTTGCATTTCCAGATAGCCATTGTCGGTTCTGTTATATGCAACAATGAAGCGCTTGTTTACAAGGTAAGACCTGTGAACCCTAACGAACTCAATGTAAGGACTGAGGATATCTTCAATTGTTTTCAGATGCTTAGAGAACATGATGCTTTCCTTGTGCTGCAGATGCAAAACAGTGTAACTTCCTTCAGCAGACAGGTAAACGATATCACGGATAGATACCAGTTCAATTTTGTTTTTATTGGGGATGGCAATTTGTTTTCTTTCATAGGCATTATCACCATGAATACTTACCTTATTACCAGCAGTTTTAGTTTGTTGTACCCTTGAAATGGTTTCGATCAGCGCGAGGTGGTTTACCGGTTTCAAAAGGTAGTTTACGGCTGCATACTTAAATGCTTTAAGTGCAAATTCCTCATAAGCTGTCACAAATACAACAGCAGCGCGGTAGGACAGCAGCTCGTCTAAAATATCGAAACCGGTATGATTACCCAGGTTTATATCCATAAAAATAAGATCTACCTGTTGGTGCTGTAAGGCCGCAACAGCCTTTGAATAACTTTCGGCCATGCCTGCAATTTCTACATCGGGACAGAATTTTCTGAGCAAGCCTGCAAGGGTAATCCTGGGCATCAGTTCATCGTCAACAATAAAGGCTTTTAGCATCATAATATCATGGTTGAGTGGTTAATAGTGGCAATTCAATAGTTACAGTAGCACCTGCGGTATCGCTGTTCGACAGGATGTGTAAACTACCTGCCTGATGTTTTAAACAGATTAGTTCAAGACGTTCTTTAATAATTTCGAGTGCATGGTTCGCCAGAAAGAAAGGTTCACCTTTTTTGAATCCGCTTCCGTTGTCTATAACAGAAACCCGTATTTTATCTCCCTGGGGTACTGCAACAATACGTATGTGGCCATTTAATCCGTTTTCATTTTTTACTCCATGTTCTACTGCATTTTCAACAATTGGTTGCAATATTAAAGTAGGGATGTATAGCTGTGAGATTACCAGGCGATCATCAAGCTCAAATGAATAGGTAAAACCATTGTCAAATCGTTGCTGCTGGATAAAAAGGTAATGCTTTAGGAAATTAATTTCTCTTTCTATAGTAATATAACTTTCCCTGCTCTGCTGTAAAAAACCACGCATTAGTTTAGCATAGTTATCAAGATATTTGAGCCCGCCAATATCATCACCATTAATGAAATAGGATTGTAAAGGAGTAAGTACATTAAAAATAAAGTGTGGTTTTAACTGGGCAAACAAATTCTTGTTTTCCAGTTCGTTCATCCTTAACTGATCATTCATTTTTTTTCTGGCCTTCTGTAACTGCACTTTATACCATCTGAATGCAAAAAAGCCGATTAAAACCACCATCAGTAGCCAGAAGAGTAAATTAACCCAAACCAGTTGGTACCATAAAGGGTGAATGATAACCGTATGCGATACATTGGTTTCTAGTGGTGAATAGTTTCCTCTTGCTTTTATCGTTACTACGTATTTGCCCGGCTCGAGGTTGTTTAGTGTAATAACCCTGCCTGTTACCGTTTGCCAATTACCAATGGCATCTCCTTTAACATTGATTTGGTAACTGATATGCTTGGTTTCACTCGAATAGTCAAGAACCTCTGCCGACAGGGTGATGGAGAGATGTTTTGAATAGTGGGTTTCTGAGCTTGTTTTTGAAGGATCGAAGCCAGTGAGGGAGCATGTTAGGTAAATTTTTGGCCTGACGGTACTTTTCAAGTCAGTAACCAACCGCTTTGGTATATAATAAACACCATTATTGGTCGCTAAAGCAAGTGTATCCGTTTCGGGCAAAAAATCATTGATTGAAAAAGCGTATTTTCTTGCATCAATCTCATTAACTGCTTTCCAGTCTTTGATGTTAAGTATAACCAGCCCCGAGCCTGCCTTTAGGTAGCAATACTGCTTATCTGCTTTTATGTCGTAACAGCTCTGCCCGAGTATTTGTTTGTAGCTTCCCAGTTCTCCCTTAGCGCTAAGCTGAACAACAAAAGCGCCTTCCTGGGTGCATACAATCAGGGCATTATTAATTATCCTCAGTTTGTTAATGCGAATTGATGAGAAAAGATGCTCCTTTACATTATTGCGATATATGCCATCGTTTGTCCCATAAAAGCATACCGCATCATTAAATGGTGAAATGGAGAGTGTATTTATTCCCTTGTAGCGGTTATCGGTGCTGATCTTCCCATTGCTATTGATAATGAAGCAGGCGGTTTTGGTGGTAAAATAGTATTTGTTGTTAAATACTGTACCATCTTTAAAAGGAGTATGACTACTAATCGCCAGTGGCATAATTTTGCCAGGTATCGTTACCCCTTCGCCTGTATAACAGTTTTGGCTGCCAAAAAAGAACCAATGGCTGGCAGTTTTGTAAATATCCCTGATTTCATTCAAGGATTGCTGACTGGAGAGTTTGAGCGCTATTACTTTTTCCTTTGATAAAATGCTTACGCTGTCCCGCTTATGGCCAAGCGCGGTAAGTCCACCATTAAGTTTACTAATTCCAGAAATGTAGCCCTCAGCCAAACGATCACCAGTTGGTTGAAGATGTCTTGTAGCGAGATCGGCAGGGGTAAACAAGTAAATGCCTTTGCCAAGTGTACCCACCCAAAGATTACCCTGATAGTCACTAACAAGGCTTGTAACTGGTGCCCGCGTCAGTATTTTTGAGTATGACAGGCGCTGTTTATTAGCCTTAGCGAAGAAGTTTTGTACAAGCAATAACTCCTGCTGCTCTACAAAACCTAAATATAAGTCATTACCGATCCTCACATAAGAACTCATGTTACCGGTAATTTTTGCCTGGTCGCCATCAAATAACAATGTAGCTGGCGCATTTTCGTTTTTCCGGAATATTTTATTGCCCAGTATTAAATCATCGCCCGTGATTTGTATAGCATAGGGTTTCTTTTTAAATAAGGCAGACAAGCTATCTGTAGAAACACCGTTAATTGCATTAGAAATTTTCCATTGGGCTAAAAGACTCGAGATAAATGACGATTTGTCTTTTAACCATTGCCGCTTTGGATTAGCAATATTGGTTTGCGAAAAGGTGCTGTTTATCCGGTATAGGGATAGGGTGTCTTTTTTTTGCCAGGCCAGTATCACCGGGCTTTTGATAGAAAGGTTTACAGGCTCGTTAAGAACAGTGGCGAAGTGGTGCGTTTTAAAATTGAACAGCCTGCTGTTACCCGAGTAGCCAAATAGCCACAGCAAACTATCACCTCCTTTATAAAACTGAATAAATTCATTGTCTGTTTGCGCTGCGGTATACTTTTTAAATGTATTTCCATCATAACGCACCAGTCCACTTTCTGTTGTCATCCAGAGATAACCATATCCATCTGTTACCATTTTGTAAACGATATTGGATGGCAGGCTGGAATTGATATTGGTGAAATTCCGGTAAAGCGGCTGGCTGTACTTTATTTGCTGTGCTAAGGCATTGCCCCCCAAAAGGATAACTGTTAGCAGGAGTATTACTGCAGTTCGGATCGAATTAAAAGGGACAAAAATCTTCATCTGTAAATCACATCATTTCGGCTATGAATCTGGCTTCTGATATCCTGCAACGGCTACTTGTTTGTTCATCAGCAATGACTAAGGTAGAGGTAATCGATTGATTATCTACTATGGCTAAAGCAAAATTTTTCTTGTCAAATTAATGCCCGGTTTTATCAAAAAAAATACCCCGTTCATCAATCAGCAGGTTACTACATGGCTTCAAAAAACTTTATTTGTAGCAATTACTAAGTACTTATATGATGAAAACGGTGATGCTTTGGCTTTCTGGAATGTGCCTGTTATCCTGCAATATCCTCAGGAAAGGAAACTCCATTAGCTTGAACCACTATACTGTACGGGATTATGTGAAAGTTGGCAAAATAATGGACACGGTTAAAACACCTTACGTTATTGATGTAAGAAGCAAAAATGGCAAGCGTATCGTTTTTATCGGTTGTGTGCATGATGCTGTCAGCACTCACCCCCAGTTCAGTATCATAGGAAAGTATTTTGCGGAGCTGAAACCAGAACTGGTTTTTAATGAGGGCGGACAGATCCCTGACAACACCCATTACACAACCATTAATGAAGCCATACAGAAAGATGGCGAAACCGGACTGCTAAAATACTATGCCGACAAAAGCGCTATTAAAATGCTAAACGGAGATATGGACGCAAGGACTGAATTTGAATTAACCCTAAAAAAACAACCCAAAGAAGATCTGTATCTCTATTATGTGATAGAGCGGATAGCTATTCCATATCATTACGGCGCTTATCCGCACGAAAATTTCGACAGCGTATTTAACCGCATCATAGCAAAATATTTTATTAAGAATGGATTTCCATTATTGCCAGCAGAAGTGGAACTAAGCTATTTTAAAAAACTGTATAAAAGAAAGACCGGAAAAGTATTTGATGTGACAAATTTTGATTTAGAGGCTTTTGATTATATCAATGACCATTGTAAATACTGCGCGGTTGGCAGGGTGTCTAAAATGACCAGAGACAGTGTGTTACTATCCAAAATAGATGCCGCATTGAATCAATACGACAGGGTGTTAATCACCTTTGGTCATGGCCATGCGCTGGCGGTTGAACCGGCACTGAAAGAAATTGTAAACAGGGAACGTAGGCCAAATAGAAATTAAAAACAATCCTTAATAAATCATGAAAATCACCAGACAGTTAATTTCCTTAATCCTGCTTACGCTTATGGCTTTCCATGCCACTGCCCAAAAAAGACTTAAGCCAGATAGAGAAGCTTATCATTGGTTTTCTTTTAAGTGGTACAGCGATTCCGTAAGTGGAAAGTACTTTGATAAGCTGGCTGTATTGTTGCCAGTTAAAATCGATACAATCAAGGCAAATTTTGTTGCCCAGTTTGACCTCGGGGCAAATGAGACCGTTTTGTACGGTAATGATCTGAAAAATTATTTCCCAAGCCAGCAATACCTGTACAGCCTGTTAGATACGAGCCATAAGGCAATCTCTGATGGCGGTCTTGTTAGTTATCCTTCAAAAAAAATAACCCTGCATATTGGCTCTTACCAGACAAAAGATTTTTTTGTTTTTGATAAATACGGAGATGGAATTCCAAAGGATTCTTTGTACACGCCTTCTCCAAAGCATATTGGGACAATTGGTGCCAGTTTTACAAAAAACAAAGTACTGGTGATGGATTTTCCCAATAAGAGAATGTGCTTACTGGATAGTATAACCAGGTATTGGGCGTCTAAAGCTTCGTTTGTTGATTGCAGGTTGAAGAATGGCCGGATACAATTGCCATTTACGATTAACGGACAGCAACACTGGATGATGTTCGATACCGGAGCAAGTGTATTTCCGCTGAGTACAGATAAAACATTTTGGGAAACGATTGTCGATGCAGAGGCACAACCAGATACATTAAAGGTAAATTCCTGGGGAGAGAAGGTACCCTATTATGGCGCTGTCATCAAATCTGATATTTATCTGGGGAAATATAAACTTCCAAAGCAAAAAGCCTGGTATAATGAAAACAAAAGGCTACTTGATTTTAATAAAGGAGAAGGAATTACCGGAACAACAGGAAACGCTTATTTCTTTAATCATGTAATCATTATTGATTTCAAAAACAAACGGTTCGGAGTGGTAAAATAAAAATAAATTAAACATGACAACGATCAACATAACAAGGAGAAAGCAGCCGATAGGCTTTATAAATAAACTGACCGTTTCCACTAAGGAGGGGCAGTCTGCATCTTTAGAAGCAGGAGAAACCATTACGTTAAAAACAAATAGTCCAGTCGCTGAAATATATGTAAAACGCTTTTGGCGTGTTCAGGCTATAAAAGTAGACATTGCCGACAATAGCCCTTCAGGTATTGTCGATCTCGAATTGTTTTATGATTTGCCACTGGCAACCATGTATCTGATGTTGGCAATTTCCGCTATGCTGGTATATACCGCTTTTTCTGGTTTTTCATCCAAAAGGTATATCTCCATAAGCTTACTCTTAATACTTATTGCCTTGGTAGCTAAAACAAGGCAGGCTTCAATAAGGGTTAAACAATTACAAAGGTAATGGATGACGTTTTTAAAATATAGCACGCTTTGCCATTCTAAATTATGAGTAAAACAAATCAGCCTGCCGCACAAGAGGATAATAAATTTCAGTTAGAAAGAATAGCATTGTTTAGTGATGCCGTATTTGCCATTGCCATTACCCTTTTGATTATCGAAATAAGGATACCTGAGCTCCATTCAGATCGGCTAACGGATAGTGAACTTTTACAGCAACTGTTGCCTGTTACCACCAAGCTCATTGGTTTTCTGATCAGCTTCTTTGTAATAGGCTTGTATTGGTTTTCCCATCACCGTATGTTCGGCTATGTTATCCGCACTAATCATCGGCTATTGTGGAATAACCTCCTGTTCCTGCTTCCGATTGTAATAATGCCTTTCAGTACCTCTTTTCTTAGCGAATATTATTTTAACAGTAATCTCCGGATTCCGTTGGCGGTTTATACCGCTACGATTTCCCTGTCGGGATATTTCAGTTTTCGGCTATGGAAAATTATAGGTAACCCGGTAAATCATTTAAGTGAGCATTTACCCAAAGAAAAGTTGAGCTATAATATCACCAGGTCGCTAACAATTCCAATCGTTTTCATCTGCGCGCTACTCTTTTCTCTTGTTAACATTAAAATCTCTTATTTCATTCTGCCCCTGGCACCACTTGTTACCGGGTTGATCAAAGCCTGGTACGCAAAAAAGTATCCGGCAATGAAAGACGCCATGGAATAAAGATCAATAAAAGCCATAATTAAACATTATTTACCCTGGTTATTTTAAAATGAGAATACGATTATTTGCTGTGGCGTTACTTTTAAGGAGTATCAGCACCTGTGCACAAAAAACGGTTACTATTGAAGGTGCGCTGGATAAAGCTGTTAATTCAGAACCAGTACTGGTTTACAAGCCGGTGGATGGAAGGTTTAATGTATTCTTTACGGATACAGCAGCAGAGCGGACGATCCGGAACGGAAAATTTAAACTGGAGATCAATCTTTCCCAGAGTGGGTTTATCCGGTTACAGAGTAAAAGCCTGCCAAAACTCTATTTCTTTGCTGAGCCCGGTGAAAACATACAGATCAATTATCAAAAAAACAAAGATGGAGTTCTGGAACTGCAATTTTACGGGAAAAATGCTGGAGGGAATAACTTAATAGCCAGTAAGCAGTTATTGAATAACAGTAAAACGGATGAAGCGTTATTCCAGGCAACGCTTTCGAAAAGCAGCAAACTGAATGAAGTGGTTAATGGAATTGATGAAATTATAAAGGAACATACTACTCTTATACAACGCTGCTATCAGAATAAAACGATATCGGCAGTATGTTTAGCTGCACTGGTTGCTGAAACAGAGCAAAAAGCAATGGCCTGGATTGAAGGGATTCTCCTTGGCTATTTTCACAGAAATGAAAATATAATTAAAGAGATAAAGTTATCTGAAAGCGATTGCCAGGAGTTGATCAATATCCTTTACAAAAAATATGACCCCTTTAACCATCGTTATTTTAATACCACTACTGCCTTTGACAATGCGCATTCCAAGAGTGAGCTGATAAGATTAGGTATTGTTAAGGGGCATATGCCGCATGAAAATGCCTGGGGAGCTTACGATAAAGATTTTGAGCAAATCATCAACGAACTATCGGTTATCAATTTTGCACCAGACGAAGTACAATCAAATTTCATTGGCAATGCGCTGCTTATTGCTTCAGTATTTAAGCCGATGGACGAGATTACTTATGCCAGCATTTTACAAAAGTACATTCGCCGCTTTCCTGGTAGTGCCTACATAGCACTCCTCTCTGAAAGTTTTATCAGTGCCTACATGGCTAAAAATCAGGTGTCGCAGGCAATCCTGCAAAATAATGAACTGTTAAGCTTTAAGACCGCTGAAAATAAGTTGACAGTAAACCCGGCAAATGGTTTAGATACGATTACTCGGTTCCAGTCCATTATCAAAAATTGTTTTAAAGGAACACCTGTGTTTGTAGATTTTTGGGCATCCTGGTGTTCCCCTTGTTTAGCCGAATTCAGGTATGAACCCCAGTTGCATGAATTTTTAGCTGCAAATAATATCAAGATGCTATACATTTCTTTAGACAACACTGGTTTCAGAGAAAACTGGAAAAAGCTATTATCGAATTATAAACTGGATGGCTATCATTATCTGGCCAATCAACAGGTTAAAGCCAATGCCGAAAAAATGTTTCAGGGCATTCCCCGGTATATGCTGTTTGATAAAGATGGCAACCTCGTTGAAGCGAATGCACTAAGACCAAGTAGCGCACAAGACTTGTACAAACAGATTAAGGATAGGTTAAAATAGGAGAAGAGAATACCGGAGGATCAATTTTGCAACAAATTGAACAGTTTCATTAACAAGCCAGGTAATGTTAATATACGAGTGCATGTCAAGTCTGATTCCGGGCATAGCCTTCTCCACCAATTGGACTTTATCATTTTCGAAAACTGTTTTACCGAATGCAAAAGCATCACCGATTTCCGCTAATTCGTAACTGGGATAGGGTACACAAAGGCTTTTTAAGCCATCAAAAACTTCCACGTGGTCGTTTTGATTTTTCGGGTTGCAAAAAAATACAACATTTCTTTTTGGACGATTTTTAATATTTCCAGTTTGCAAATTATCTAACAAATAGCCCAATAAATGTTGTTTTAGATTGGACTGTTTCAAACTGTTAACACAATTGTTGTTTTCTCCCTCTGGAATGTGTTACAGCGTTTGTCCCAATTCAATGTGGCGCGCATAAACGCTATCCAAAATCTTTTCTTCCATTGTTAAAGGCATTTAGCAAAAGATAGCCAGTTGCTGGTATATTGCCAGTATTAGCTAAAAACCGTACAGCTCAAGTTCACCAATCGCCAGTTTGCTTTTTTCAGGCTGAACATCCAATAACTTAATTTTTAAGTACCTGCTATCTTTACCTTCGTAAAATACAGGTTTATAATCCTGTCCCGAAACCTTTCTCTCCTTTATCAGATCAATCCAATGTATACCATCAGCAGATCCTGCCAGTGAATAAGTATACCAGTCGCTGTCTTTTCCCCAAATTAGGCGGCTGCCTCTTAAATTCACAGGTTTTCCCAAATCTATTTTTAAGGTAATGGGAAGCGATTCTCTTGAAACTGTTAAAATGCTTCTTGGATCACCATCAATCAATTTTTCCAGTCTGGAAGTAACTGTGCTTTCCGAAGAACTAAGCATGTCTGGTGTTAGTTTTATCATTGGAGGGAGTTCATCCGGTTTAGCAATTCTACCAATCGTATCGGTTATCTCAGCTTCATTTTTCCATTTTGGATGCTCGCCATCCCGCGCATAAATTCCTTTAAATGGAATGGTTGTAATCTTTGTGTTTGCCGATTTAATTCCCGGAGAGGAAGCGGTAATCAGGATGTCGCCGGCAGTTTCAAGCGTACGGATAATGCCATATCCTATTCCGCCTTCACTTTGTTGGCTGGAAATGTTTAACCTTGCCGAATTGGCACCAATCAAAGTTCCCTTCCCTGAAACCTTTAAGTTAAGCTGATAAGATTGCAGCTGGCTAGTATTGGTGATAACTGTCCCGTTTTTGTCGCATATTTTGATATATACCGGAACCATATCTGAGCCATCCGCTACAGGTTTAATTCCGCTTTCGGCAATTTCAATTTCCAGGTGATCGGGCTTTTCAGGAGTCCTGACTAGATGTGAACAAACTACTTTGCCATTTAATATCCCTTCGGCCCTTAATGTACCTGCCTGGTAGGAACCTGTTTTAAACTCAAAATAGGGGCTACCACCTTTGCCTGAAATAAATGGTGCGGTTTTGGCGTTTTGTTCCCTTGATATTTCTTTTAACAATACATTGTTGCGCAACAACCTTACTTTGTCGCAATTAGAAAAAACAATAAGATTTGAATCAATTTCAGGCTGGTTGTTATAACTGGCAATGAATACCATTGGCCCATAAGCTGGGTTTCGGGCATTTTGCATAGCCATTAGCTGATAGTAGCCAAACTTTTCATAGCGGTCAATGTCCACTACACCACTAAAAGCAGTAACGGGATCCGATCCCCTGGTGTAATCATTAAAGCTCCACAAAAAATATCCGCCAATGCGTGCATTGGCATCTAACCTGGCATGGTCCCAATAACCACCTTCTTCTTCGAGCATTGTTCCGTTCAATGCGTTTTGCCTCAATTTGCACTGAGCAATCAATCCTTTTGCAGTGTATATACGTGATGCTCTTAGTCCGTTTTCCTTTTTGGGGTCAGCAATCCAGGTATCACCCCACTCACGGGTAAGTGAGGGCATAGAAGGCATTGGATCTGTCGCATCTTCGTTAATCACTTTATAGCTAACATCGTAATATTTTCTCCCTTTGGCGAAGAAATCATCCGCAGTAAACATTTGTTTGCCGGGTATTTCTTCATGAGCAATGCGAACCACCTCTTTCGCCCAGAAATCAGGTGTTGGCGATTCGTTAAGTGAGGTTTCCCATAAAAATACTGAGGGGCGGTTTCGGTCGCGACGGATCATTTCACGCACCTGCTGATAGCTTCTTTGGATAAACACTGTATCCTTATTAAAGAATTGCCAGCCTGGCTCACATTCAATTACCAATAAGCCCAGCTTATCACAGGCATCCAGAAACCGGGGCGATTGTGGATAGTGAGATGCCCGGACCGAATTAAAACCACCTTTTTTAATTTGCAGGGCATCCCGCCATTGCATAGAAGCAGAAGCTGCATCGCCGATATTTTGATAGCTCTGGTGACGGTTGGCCCCGCGCAGGTACAACTTTTCACCATTCAGATAAAAACCGTTTGCTTTTCCGGCAGGCGAGCTAAAAGAAATGGTTCTGATTCCAATGGGGCTAACCAGCAGATCTACTAATGTTTTACCGCAATACACTTTAGAAACAAGTTGATATAGGTAAGGATGATCGGGATGCCATAATTTAGGTTTTAACACCACCATCTTTTGCAGGTATTCCTGATCAGTATATGCTGAAAGTAAAGTTGAAGAGCTTGCAAAAGCTATTTTTTGTCCGTTTTTATCCTCTAAGGTTGTTACAACAGCAAGTTTAGCCGCTGTTTTACTTTGATTTAAAACATGCGTTTTGATACTAATGGTAGCCTTTTGCTTATTTACCTCTGGGAAGGTGATAAATAAGCCACCCCCGGCTATTTGCTGTGCTTCCAGGGGATCTGATATATGTATTTTATTGCTTATCTGTAGGCTTACATCCCTGTAAATCCCGCCATAGTAAAGAAAATCCATTTTATCCTGCATTTTTCCTGGCGGCGTAAATGGATCATCCACATTCGATACCCTAACCGCAAGTAGGTTATTGTCGTTAAATTTTACCTTATCGCTGATATCTACAATAAAACCCAGGTAACCGCCGTAATGCACTTTAAGCTTTTCTCCATTTAAATATATTTCGCAATTTTTCTGTACACCATCGAAATTCAATGTAATGCGTTTTCCCGAATTGGCCTTGTCGATTTTAAAATAACGACGGTACCAACCAATACCGGTATAATTCTGATTTCCCCCATTGTGTTTTGGTTCAAGCCGCATGGTATGGGGAACACTTACGCCAGTCCAGTTGTTGTCGTTGTAACTTACAGCTTCAGCACCAGAGGCTTCGCCTCTAAAAAATGCCCATCTGGTATTTAAATTAAGGATAAGCCTTGGCGAAGGGTTAGCATCTTGCCCGTAACTGTAAGATATATTAAACAATGTTAACAGGAGGGCAAATAATCTGAAGTTTATTCTCATGCTGGAATCGTGGTTTACTTGATGATCTTTTAATATTGTGAAAGAGCTAGACTTTGGGAAATAAATATTTTGTTTACTGTGGTCATTGCCGGGCTTTTCGGCTGTGTTTTTATTGAGCACTTTCGCTCGCATCTATTTACTTGTTAATTGAAACATGCTATTGAAAATATATATCTTGCCCGCCATTAGTTGTATTTTTTTTTCTTTTCCTTTATATAAAAATGTACAGGTCTCATTTGCTCCTGCGTAGATGATGGCCGATTGTAGCTTTCCAGCAATCCATTGTAAATCTAGCTTGTGTCCGCCATGTATTCTCACTCCCGATAATTTTCCATCAGGAAGGTTACTTGAATAAGCTGGCAGTAGTTCAATGCGCCCAGGTTGGGAAAATACCAGCATGTCTGCTAAAAGCCGTTGCAGGCTCAGCGAAGAATCCAGGTTGTATATGGCATGGTTGGGGTTATGAGAGGTTGAAAGTCCTGTGTATACATAGTTGCGTTGAGCAAAGCGGTTGAGATTGGCCGCTACCTTTTCTTCATCGTGGAGCCTTGCAGCCATGAGCGCCAGATGAATAAGCCCGTGAGCGGATTCTGTATCTGATTTAAAGCGTTTAGCCAGTGCTACTTTTGCTCCTTGCAATAAGTACTTATCGGCATCGGCCTGCAGAAATTCTGTGCCGGGAAAAATAGGATACATATGCGAATTATGACGGTGGGCATATTCATCTGCATATTGAGCCGGAATCCACTCCGCTAATGCGCCATCTGCATTGATCCTGTAAGGCACAATGTTGTCTCGGTAATGTTTCCATTTGTCCATATCAGTCTTGTCAAGGTTGAACATACTGCCCATTTTTAACAGGTGATCAAAAACCTCCCGGGCAATTGCTGCATCAAAAGTAGCATCCTTACAAAGAGTAGTATTGCTGCCAGGGGTAGCATTTTCAGGGGAAATGCCTGGCGAAATATGATAAAATCCATCTTTTTCTTTTGTTAGATAATCTTCATAAAACGCAGCCATTTCCAAATAAAGTGGCAGTACACGTTTCTGTAAAAAGTTACGGTTCCCATATAGCATGCCATGTTCGTAAAACGGCATCAGATTCCAGCCGGCACCACCTGGCCAGTACATCCATGGAAAACCGTCGCCAAAATGATTCAGATAACCTTTTTCAGGGTCACTGTAATGTGGAACTAAAAATCCACGGCAGCCCAGGTAGTTACGGGCATTAAGCCTCCAGGCAGGTAGCAGGCGTTCTACATAGCCAAAATAAGATTCTGCGCACTCTTCCAGATCACCTGTAGAAATTGCCGATATGGCTAAATTAACATTGGAATCCATAACGAAGCCCCCAATCCATGCCGGATTCCAGCTACCTCCCCATATTCCTTGTAAGGGCGGGGGATATTTTCCTGATGAAGAAATCAGTAGGTACCTGCCCATCGCATGCATTTGTTCCAGAAAGAGTGGGGTAATGCCTTTCGTGTGTGCATCAGCCAGCATTTTTTCTGTGGAGGTACTTAACCATTGTGCACCCGCACCTAAATCAAGTACTACCCGTCTAAACATTTCGCCATGCAGTTTGGCGTGCGGCATTAATAGCTCCTGGTAATTCGGAGACAATGCAGAAAGCTCATTGCGCACCGGAATTTCCTGAGAAGTTGAGCCATACTCCAGAGGAGTAATACGCATCACAATTAAAATCTGGCTGGCATTTTTGATTTGCAGGTGATTATCCACAACACTCATTTCACCGCCGGTGATAGTTACGCGGGCAAGTCCATCATAACCGCCCGTGTCCTGACTATAACTGGCATGGTATTTTAACCATCCTGGTTCGGCGCTGCTGCTAACGCTGCTAAATACGTTATTCAGATCCAGTCCAGCTACTTCACCTTTACGTCCTGGAGTTTCATTAAGCCCAAGAGAGATATTGAGCTTTTTTCCCTTCAAACCGATAATACGGATCACGTTTACATCGTTTGCCCGTGAAGAGAAAACACTTTGTTCAACGGCGCCATTTTTGTCTTCCCAGTGGCTTTTTGCTTCACCGGTTTCCATGTTTAGTTCACGTCGGTAAGCTGCAATAGGCCCTGTGCTTTCAGTCTTTACATTAAGGTCGAAGGCAGGATGCGGAGATATCGACCAGGCTTGTGGCGCACCCATAGCTGTTAACTGTCGTCTTGCCTCGTCAGTACTTAAGCTTGCAGCGAGGTCAAACTTACCCAAGTCAGCAAGTGTTCTTACCCGCGGCAATAAGCCTGATATGTTGGCAACTGCAACCTTGTGGCGGTCCCAGGCCCTGATGAAAAGTTCTTCATGTACACAAATTATCCTTTCTTCCCCAGGATTCCCGGTAAGCATGGTGCCATGTTTGCCGTTACCGGTTACAAAAGCATCCTGCCAGGCCAGCGCAGGTTTTGCAGACCAGGCAGTCCATTTTTTACCGGGGACTTTAGTTTGTGAAAACAATGTTTGAGCACATAATGTTGCTACCAACAGTAACATTGGTTTTAGGTGATATAAGTTTTTGTTCATTTGGGATACACTCATTAAAGCTCAGTTAGTATGGATTAATTTAGTTCTCTGGTATTGTAAGCAGCTACACCTAAAATTTAGCTGCAACACTAGTTTTTATTGTCATTGTGTGGATATGCGGGATTCGCTCCCTTAAAATGGAACCAGTTAAAATCGGCATAACCTCCAATACCTTCCTTGCCTTCGCTGAAATTGAATAGCGCAAAACGATTGGCAGTCCAGGCCAGGCCTAAGTCCATTTGTAAAGTATTGCCCAGAGGCATAAATTTCTTTCCATCGTTACTATAAGAAAAAGTGGCCTTAAAACCAGTATGTGTGGCATTGGCCTTTATCCATATTTTGTTTGGAGTAAAGTGCACAATACTATCAATTACTTTACCATTGTTTACCATAATAAGATCCTTGCTGCTAGCGGTTTTGCGTACCGCTATATAGGCATAGGGTGATTGGAAAATCCCAAATCCTGCTATGTTGCCGGTTTTGAGTCCTTTCAAATCGATCTCTACTGTGCCTTCAGAGGCAGGTCCCTGTACGCGCTGAGTGAGTGTGTTGCGGGCCATAGTCAGGTCTTTTGCATAGCCTGCACGCAGGCGCATGTTACCTTTTCTTTCTTTTAGCGACCATCTGGCATCATCAGGGTTGTGGTTCCATTGCCATTGCAGGCTAAGTTTTGTGGCAGAAAATTCGTCTGAAGTTGCGGGTACTTTTACAGGAAAGGTTTTAGCTACATTCGGTTTCTGGTAAACCACTACACCTTTTGCGTTTCCGTTTTTGCCTAGCATTGGCCAGCCGTCTTTCCATGCTACAGGTAGAAGATTGGGTACCCTGCCAATTGCACCCCGATCCTGCATAATGATAAACCACCAACTGCCGTCTTTAAGCTGAACCATTCCGCCCTGGTGCAATCCGTTGTTGGGATAAGAAGATTCATCCTGTACAATTGTTTTTGTTTCATAGGGGCCATAAATATTTTTACTGCGCAAACATACCTGCCATCCTTCTGTGCCACCAGCAGGGCAGGTGAGGTAGTAATAGCCATTGATTTTGTACATATGTGAGCCCTCCATATTATAAGCCTTACCTGGGGCCGAAGAGCCTTTTGGGGTAGGGATACTTTTATCCCAAATGAGTTTGTTTTCTCCTTTTACTGAGCGCACGTCAGAAGCAAGTTCGGTTACATATAACTTACCCTGGCCATGTATAACATATACTTTCCCATCATCGTCAAAAAATAAACCCGGATCATACAAATATTCGGGGAAAATGGTACGCTTCCATGGACCTCTAATATCTTTGGCAATGTTGATCGAAAAGTTTCCTTTTTCCTTTTCCCATTTCGGAGTACAGAAACCGACATAAAACAAACCATTGTGATGTTTGATCGTGGCTGCCCACGAACCTCTCAGGTACATTTCGCCACCTTTTAAATCATAGCGGGGATCCTCGTTATACCGGTCTATAACATAGCTGGCCATTTCCCAGTTTACCAGGTCTTTTGATTTCAATACCGGACATCCCGGCACATAATGCATGCTGGTAGATACGAAATAAAATTCATCGCCTACTCTTGTGATATCCGGATCAGGCCAGTCACCCCACAGGATAGGATTTTTAAAGGTGCCATTACCATTATCAGCTGTCCATACCTGATTGGTGGCAGATTGAGCTGATAACTGCAGGTAAGTGCAGAAAATAAGGAGCGGTAAAATAAAAGATATTTTCTTCATGATAGTTAATTTAAGGACGGAAAATAATGGTACTTATAAAAGTAACTCGTGGTAATTTAGGTATCAAAATAAAGGGGTAATAATTTACCCCTCTATCATTTGTTTAAACATTAAAATATCATTGAAATTAACCCAGCTAGTATCCTGGGTTCTGTTTCAAAGCATGGTTAATGTCAATTTCTTTTTGCGGTATAGGCCATAAGTAATTTTTACTGTCGAATGTCCGGTTTCCGGCAACAAAATTAGAGTTAGGAGTAAGGGTTAAAGCGCCGTTAGCGGCATTAACTGCTCCTTTTAAGCTGCCTTTTACATCCCCGCTTAATGCCTGTGTGCCAATTTTCCAGCGCTGTATGTCGTACCAGCGAAGACCTTCGCCGGCCAGCTCTGCTCTTCTCTCGCGGCGAATAAGTGTGCGCAGCGAAGCCTGATCCGGATATAAGGTAGCAGTTACCGCTGGCATATTTACCGTAGGGCGTTGCCTAACCTGGTTAATTGCGTTGTACACCGAAGCGTCTATTTGGCCCGCTTCTATTTTTGCCTCGGCATAGCCAAGCAAAACCTCTGCATATCTGATCACAATAATACTTCCTCCGGTATTCCAAACATCGGTGCCATAGGCGGTATTATTATAATCGTCTATATTGGCCAGGTATTTCTTAAAATTATACCCGGTTGGTGAGGCATTGTTATTTCCAACTAAATCACTTGAATTGGCACTTAGCGGATCAAAGTAAGCGCCCATGTAAGAGAGGCCAGGGTGGATAACTGTTGCATCTAAACGCGGATCCCTATTGGTGTAGGGTTGGAGGACATTATAGCTGCCATCCTGCTGAATGGTTTGTCCGTTTTTGGTTTCATAGGCGTCTACCAATGATTGTGTTGGCGCCATTGAACTCCATCCTCCATAAGAATTTGGAAGCGCAGCACCCAGAACCCATTCCGCATTATCGTTCTGCAAATACTGTACATCTAAAATCACCTCCTGGTTATTGGAGTTTTGTGGACGAAATATTCCCTCATAATCAGGAAACAAGCTATAGTTAAATGGCCCCGTCATGAGCTGCTGGCTTGTAGCGATACAGTCTGTGTATTTGGCGTTAAATAATTCTACCCTCGCTTTTAAAGCAAGTGCCGCTCCGCGGGTAATACGGCCTATATCGCTTCCTGAATAGCTAACAGGCAATGATGGCGCAATGCTGCTTAGTTCCTGAAGTACAAAATCCACAATCTGCGTTTTCGGGCTACGGGTGATGGCATTGGCCTCATCTGCGGTAAGGTTATGCAGAGTAAGAGGCACATCTCCGTATACCTGGCTTAAAACAGCGTATTTATAGGCCCGTAAAAACCTGGCTTCACTTTTCATTCTTGTTTTAAGTGTATTATCAAGCGAGGAAGCAGGCACTTTATCCACGTTATCTAAAAACCAGTTACATCTTTGTATTGTGGTATAAGAATATTTGTTCACTCCCGGATCCGAAGGGGTTGCCAGTCCTGAAGCAAAGGTTTCATAACCTTCCCATGGAAACTGGTCAATGCCATTGTCTGACATGCAATCATCGTATATCACATTATCTCCTATTTCCCAACCACTGTAACATCCGGTTAGTGCGGCATTGGCATCCGCTTTTGATGACCATAAGGTTAGGTTACTGTATTTATCTAGTGGTTTGGTGTCGAGTATATCTTTTTTGCAGCTGCTGAGTACGGCTGTGGCAAGAAGTATATAAATTAATTTCTTTTTCATCTGTCTTTTTTTAAAATGTTACATTAAGCCCAAGTGTATTTACCAATACTTGAGGGTAATTGTTAATGCTTCCGGCTGATCCAAGTTCAGGGTCAATCCATTTGTAGAAACTGGTAAAAGTCAACAGGTTTTGGCCGCTGTAATAAACCTTAACATTGTTCAATCCCAATTTATTTACAATATTTTTTGGAAGGCTGTAGGCGAACGTCAGGTTTTTTAGGCGTAAATAGGAAGCATCTTTAACCCAGAAAGAAGAAGGTGTGCTGGTTGGATCATTTTGTTTATAACTGTACCATAACCTTGGGAAACTGGCATCGGTATTCGTTGGTGTCCATCTGTCTAAAAATACGCTCGTAGGTTTCTCCACATCCGGACCAACCCGCCCAATCAGGTTACCACCCATGGCTTTTACAGCTGCAGCACCCTGGAAGAATAAGGATAGTTCGAAGTTTTTCCAGCTAGAGGAGAAAGAAAGGCCATAACTGATTTTTGGATAATAATTACCCAGGTAAACTTTGTCCTGAGCATCTATTTTACCATCGTTATTTTGATCTTTATATTGGATATCGCCGGCAGCTACTTTGTTATTCAATACAGCTGTTCCGGTAACATCTGCCTGGGTTTTGTAAATTCCCAATGCCTCGTAACCATATAACGATTGGAACGGAGTACCTACATCATAAAAGGTATTATCATTAATTACTTTACCTCCGGTTAACTTGGTAACTTTATTGTCAATGAAAGAGAAATTACCATTAATGTTATAATTAAACTCTCCAACTTTGTCTTTATAGCCGGCGCTTACTTCAATACCTTTATTCACCATCTCACCATCAACATTTACATATGGCGGAACAAAAGAAGTTGTGCCACTGGTACCTAAAACAGCCCCTGCCTGAGTACGGAGCAATGGGTTTGAAGTTTTTCTTTCAAAATAATCTAACGAAACATCTAACTTATTGTTCATAAACGTGGCATCGATGCCAGCACCTACTGATTGCGTTTTTTCCCATTGCAATAATGGGTTTGCGCCGTCGCCCGGAGTTAGACCTGTTACCAGTGTTTGGTTAAATGAATAGGTTTGACCACCTGTAATAGATTCAAAATAAGCATAGTTATTGGCAATTTGCTGGTTGCCTAATTTACCCCACGAAGCGCGCAGTTTTAATGAATTAACTGCATTAAGTGCACCAGCAAAGAAGTCTTCTTTGGATATGATCCATCCTGCAGAAACGGCCGGGAATTTACCCCATCTGTGTCCTTGTGCAAAACGGGAAGATCCATCAAAACGGAAATTGGCTTCTAATAGGTACTTCTCGTTAAAATTATAGTTTAACCTGCCAAAAACTGATTTCAATCCCCAATCGTTGGCATAACCAGTGGTAGATTGGCCCAGGGCAGGTGCAGCATTAATTTGTGTTAATTCATTATTTAAGAAATTTTGGCGTTGTGCACTGAAATAGTTGTAAATAGAGTACTCCTGAGAGGCTCCAACTAAAACCTTGAAATTATGTTTACCAATGTTTTTTTCATAATCTGCTACGCCTTGTAAAAGGGTATAGGTGGTTCTATCGGTAGCATTAGTTAAATTATTTGGCCCTTCAAATTTAGTTGGTGTTAGCGGAGTTCCGGTAGCACCTCCTTTGTAATACTGAATATCAGATACATACTGTTGCTGTTGCCCCATGGCTAATCTGTAGCCGAAAGATGGTTTAAAATGTAACCCTTTTAACGGAGACCAATCTCCGGCCACGTTACCATTTACAGTATAGTTTTGCCATTTATTGAATGATGGAGAATCTAACCAGGCCAGTGGGCTACCGTCAGAAACATAACCTAAAGCCCCATTTTCCCATTTTGCAGGTACGGTATTCGAAATACGGTTGGCTGCACGGATAATTTGCCCAAAGCTGGTTGCATAGGTACTTACCGGCTCTGAAAATGGCGCGTATAGAAAGCCTAATTTTGCACTCAAACCTAATTTGGGTGTTAATTGTGAGTTGACATTAAACAGAGCATTGTATTTTTGGTACCTGGTTTCCTTTACATTTCCATTTTGATCAAAATAGCCTAAAGAAACCATGTATTTTGATTTCTGATCACCGCCGCTAATATTCACATTATGGTTTTGCTGCCATCCCGTTTCTGAAAATATTAAAGATACCCAATCCGTGTTCGGGTGCGCGCCCGATTGATCTGTACCATCTTTAAAGAGCTGGATGTCGTTATCAGTCCATCGTAGAGAAGCTCCTTCGTTAGCCCTTGCTTCATTATACAATTGCGCCTGTTGCCAGGAAGGTAAAAAATCTGGTTGCTTCATAATTTGCTGAGGGCCGGCATACATATCATATTTCAGCTGTATGCTGCCTTCCTTACCTTTTTTGGTGGTAATTAAAATTACACCATTAGAAGCCCTTGCTCCGTAAATGGCAGACGATGCTGCATCTTTAAGTACCGAAATACTTTCGATATCGTTAGGGTTTACATCTCCCATCGCTCCCGGCACACCGTCAATGATAACAATCGGGGCTGCACTCGCACCTCCCGAACCCAATCCTGTTCCAATACCCCTGATCCTGATCGTTCCGGCATCTCTGCCTGGCTGCCCGGTACTGGTGGTAATACTTACCCCGGCAACCTTCCCTTGAATGGCGTTGGTAACGTTAGTAACCGGCCTGTTATCAAGGTCTTTCGATGAAATCGTGCCTACAGCGCCCGTTAAATTAATCTTCTTTTGCTGGCCGTAACCTACAACAACTACATCTTCCAGTGAATTTACAGAAGCCTCCAGCGATATATTTACGGTTGTTTGATTATCTACTGTTATTTCTTTGGTCTTATAGCCAAGGGTAGAGAATACCAATACTTCCCCTTTTTCAGCTTTGATGCTAAAAGAACCGTCAGCGGCTGTAATGGTTCCTTTGCCGGTACCTTTTACCATTACCGATACGCCCGGAACCGGACCCGCATTATCCGAAACGATACCTTTTATGGTAATTGGATCGATAGCGTTAGTGATACTGTTAACACGTTTATCTTGTTTTTCATTTGTTTTAAAAATAATTACGCCCGATTCTCCCTCTTTATACTGAAACTGCGTTCCGTATAAAATTGAATTTAAAACCTGTGGGAGCGGTTCATTTTTAAAAACCAGTTGTTTTGTCGAAATTTTGCGGAGTTCATTGTGGTTATAATTAAAAGGCATTTTTGAAACCTCGCTAAGCCGTCCGAATGCTTTTTCTAATGTTTCGCCATTAAAGCTAATGGATACCTTAACCGTGCGGATATCCTGGATCCTGTTAAGGGCCCAGGTGCCGAGCGAAGCCGCCGATAACATGGCCACTATTCCTAGTTTGGCTATCCTCCGGGTTAGTCTTGTTTGTAATTTTTGATTCATATATTTATTGGTTTATTGTTGATGCGCTTAGTCGCAAGGTTTTCCGGTGATCAATACAGCATCCTTTTTAAGTGTGTAATGCACAGGTTGAATGGTTTTTAAAACCTGTAAAACATCTGTAAGGCTTTGCTTTTTAGTAAAACGGATGCTGTTTTCACAGTTGATAAATACTTTGGGGTCGTAAATTACCTTTACACCGAACCGGTTGGCTATAGCCAGCATAATCTCATTGAAATAAACTCCATCCAGATTAAAATCTCCATGTGTCCAGGCCATATTATTGGCTGATTTTACTTTTTTGGTGAAGGCCCTGTGTGCATTTTTGTTAAATGTTAACTGCTCGTCGGGTTTAAGGATGTTTAGCGTATTTAATTTCTCTGCTACCTGTACCCGTCCTCTGGTTACCGTTACGGTAATGTTGGGTAGCGATTTGTATGATTTGATGTTAAAGGCAGTGCCCAGTACCCTCGTACTGATGCCCCCGCTATGAACAATAAATGGTTTGGATTTATCGTGCGTAACATCAAAGTATGCTTCACCTTCTTCCAGATAAATATCACGGGTGCTGGTAAACTTGGCAGGGTATCTGATGCTGGTAGCCGAATTAAGGGTTACTTTGCTCTGGTCAGGAAGGGAAATCTCTAAAACTTCTCCTTTCCCGGCTTTTACGGTGATGTACTTAGGTGTGTTTTGTGTGCTTCTGTAATAGCTATAGCCGATAAATAAAGTACACACCCCAATTAGTATAGCGGCAGCCTGATATCGAAGTCTCCATATCCTGGCGATCGGTTTTCTTTTGGGAGATTGTTGCCTGTCGATGCTTTGGCGTAACCGCTGATAGATTTCGTTTTTTATCTCCTCACGTTCCTGCTCATCGGTGATGGTAAGGGGATGTTCAGGTATATTAAATAGTTTGTAGAATTCTTCTTTCAAAGGAATATGTTTTTAAGTTGATAAGCTAAAGACGAATTGGTGTTAACAGAATACTAGTGTGGTGTTAAATTTTTATTAAAATAAAATCACAGAGAGGTACTGGCTTATTTTTTGACGTAAGCGTTTAATTGCAGTAGTTAGCTGGTTTTTAACAGTTTGTGTAGAGATGGACAAGCGATTGGCAATTTCTTCCAGAGAAAGGTTTTCCTCACGGCTTAAACGGTAGATCTCTTTCATTTTTTCCGGAAGCAGATCTATCTGATGGTTTAAAAAGCTATTCAGCTCATTATAATATACCTGATCGTAAACAGTGTTTTGATGTGTAACCGTCTCACTGGCAATGTCTGTATTTTTGTTTAGCCGGTTTGCGGTTAACCGCTGTTTGTCAATTATTTTGTTTTTTAGTGAAACAAATAAAAAGCCCGAAAACGATCTGTACACATTAAGCGAGGCGCGACTGTTCCATAACTGCAGAAAGAGGTCATGAACCAGGTCTTTCGCATCATCCTTGTCTTTGAGTTTTTTGTAGGCAATATCATATAGCATTTCCCAATACCTACAGTAAAGCTCATCAAATGCGGGCATACTGTCGCATTTTAGCAGTTCGATTAAAACAATGTCGCTTTGTGATTTCATTATTTTAAGCAATGGTAATCGTAAAAGGAAATTAATTTGGTGTTCTTCTCACTTTTCATCTGATCACTTAAGCGATGGTATTTTTAAACACCTCAAATACTTTGTAAAATTCTGGTTTCATCGGGCTGGTTTTAAAAATGGTTGACTAAAGACGAATAAGTAGGTGTAAAGTACTAGAGCAGGATATCTTTTTTTTGTAAAAACAAAGCACAGCAGGGGAGAGCAGTAATTTGGAGATGCCTGTGGTTAAATAAAATACATGCCAGAGCACAAGCCCAATGGATGAATTATTTCTTTGCAATCCACCAATATCGGCAGGTACTGTGTTTACTGCCGTCAAAAAAGCATCAGTAATAGTCAGGATTTGAGGAGTATTTAGGCGCAGCAGTTTCTATTTTAGGCCGAAAAATCATCCCTCATTCGCTCTTGGGTTAAATTAATAAAACTCATTCCTGTAAAATTTACAGAGATGGGCTTTTTGGCGAATATTGTATGCGTTTTAAATCAATTGGTGAAGAAAATAGCGACCTGGATCTGGTCCACCTGGTTAATCAGGGAAATAAAGCAGCATTTAATGAACTATACGAACGATACTGGGAAATCTCGTATGTTGTAGCTTGCAAGAGGTTGAATGATAAGGATCTGGCAAAAGATATTGTGCATGATGTTTTTTTTTATATCTGGACTAAACGGGGAACTTTGCTGATCAATAAATCTTTTTCAGTTTATCTGTATGCCTGCCTGAAGCATAAGATTATAGATGAAGTTGGAAAACAAAACCACAGGGCGAAGCAGTCTGTTCTGTTAAGGGCTTCATTGTCCGAATCGGGTAACTCAACCATTGAACATGTTATTTCAAAGGATCTGGCTTGCCAAATTAAGCGCAAAGTAAATCTCCTTCCCGAAAAAATGAAAGCGGTTTATAGGCTCAGCAGAGAGGAAGAATTAACAGTTGAAGAGATTTCAACCAGATTATCGCTGTCTTCTCAAACAGTAAAAAATCAGATTAGCAGTGCGTTGAAGCGTTTGCGCATTTCGGTTTACTGCGATTAATTGCATATTTCAATAAAACTGGTCAATCCATTTCAGGCCAAGCAGTACGCGAATTTGATTGCCGGGCTACTGCCTGAGTTACCCCTTTTCTTCTGAACAAAAACAGGCCCCGACCTCAAATTTCATTCCTCCAGGAAACACTCAAATCCTTATCGGCCGACCAAAGATTTAATATGATATGAGTCCGCTACGTAAACGATGTATTGTAACCTGCGATAGTATAAAAATAATATCCCAAGTAATTATAAAATTTATATGTTTGTACATACATAGTTAAGATTGCTGCGGATGTTAACTATTTTTGTTGTATTATGCTAGTTAATGATGTCTTAATCTTGATTTATATATGTTTGTACATTTTGTGAAAATGTAAGGCTAAGGCTGTGTTGTAGATATGTTATTCCTTATCATGAGAGATGGCTTGGGGATAGCAGACCTTCTTATTCACCTATTTACCACTAAAAATTGTTAACAATCAAAACCAAATGAATAATGAAATTTAAGCTTATATTATTTTGCCTTTTCAATCTGCTCGGCGCAGCAGTGTTTGCGCAAGAAAAAAAAGCAATTGATTATGTAGATGTTTTTATGGGAACATCTAATTCGCGTTGGATGCTGGGTCCTTATGCCACAATGCCTTATGGAATGGTTCAGCTAGGCCCCGATAATCAGGGAGCCAATCAGGGATATAACTGGATGGCAGGTTATGAATATGCCATAAATAGTGTTGATGGTTTTAGTCACATCCATGCCTGGACCATGGCAGGTTTACGGCTGATGCCCACCACTGCAGATTTAAGCTATTCGGATGAGCCAACCGACTCACCTTATAAAGGTGCCGGTGCCGGATATCATTCCCGAATCCAGAAAGAAACAGAGAAAGCCTCTCCGGGGTATTATGCCGTATATCTGTACGATCACGATGTTAAAGCAGAAATGGCAGTTACTACCCGCTGCGGGCTTCAACGTTATACCTTTCCAGAGAAAAAGGAATCACGTATTTTGATCGATTTGCAGTTTCCTACCGAATATGATTTTAATGTAAAAGACGCTAAAATAACGAAGGTGACGGATACCGAAATTGAGGGCTATGCAGAATCAGGTTCGGGAGGTTTTAATGATTATAAATTATGTTTCGTACTTCAATTTGATAAACCTTTTCAAAGTTTTAATGCCTGGGTTGGAAAAAAACTAACCAGAAATTGCAAAGAGATTTCCGGAAAGGGAGATGTTGGCGCTTTCGTTACTTACAAGACCCAAAAAGTAGATCAGGTTCATGTACGTTCAGGTATTTCGTTGGTAAGTATTGAGCAGGCCCGCTTGAATTTAAAAACAGAAATGGAACCCTTTGGCTGGAATATCGAAGCGGTTAAACAAAATGCCGAAGCTACCTGGAACACGCTTTTGTCGACTATTAAAGTTGAAGGCGGCACAGAAACCGATAAGGCAAAGTTCTACACCAATTTATATCGCGTTTTTGCTGCTAAGCAAACCTGGAATGATGTAAATGGAAAGTACGTAGATCCGGCCGAAAAGGTTCAAACCCTAAAGTATTGCAAAAATATATACGGCGGCGATGCCTTCTGGAATACGTTTTGGAATACGAACGGTGTGCTCAGTTTGATTGCTCCTGATATGATGGAAAACTGGGTGGGAACCCAATTGGAGTTGCATGAGCATACAGGCTGGACGGGTAAAGGACCAACTGGACTTGAATATTCTGGTATCATGGAGGGCTCGCACGAAATAGCTTTAATGGTTGCTGCTTATCAGAAAGGAATTGTAAAAGACAAAGTTATTGCTGAAAAGATTTACGAGGCTGCAAAGTTTATGATGATGAACGAAGGAGTTGCTATTTATGGAGGTGAAGCAGGAAATCCAAAATTGAAAGAATACATGAAATTTGGCTATGTTCCATATGAGATTGGTAAAACGAATAAAGCTTTGGATTATGCTTTTGACGATTATTGCGTAGCACAAATGGCAAAATCCTTAGGTAAAAAAGCTGATTATGACTATTTTATTAAACGTTCGCAAAACTACCGCAATGTTTTCAATACCGATTTAAAATTTGTAGTACCTAAAGATTCGAAGGCTAAATGGATACCCAACTATGATGAGTTTTCAAACAATTCTTTTGTAGAAGGAAACGGATGGGAATATTCATTTTATGTTCCTCATGATGTAGATGGGTTAATTAATTTGATGGGAAAAGATTTGTTCAATAAACGGTTAAACGATGGTTTTGAGAAATCGCAAGAATATAAATTTGCGGCTCATGCTTTAGATCGTACAACGGGTGAACGAAATGAGTTTTACATCAATCAAGGCAATGAGATAAACATGCAACCCGCTTTTTTGTTCAACTATTCAGCAAAACCCTGGCTAACTCAAAAATGGACGCGTAATATTATGGAAACATTTTACGGGGCAACGCCTTACCAGGCTTGGGAAGGCGATGAAGATGAAGGGCAAATGGGTGGATGGTTTGTAATGAGTTCAATGGGGTTATTCGAAATGCGTGGAGGTACCGAAACAAATCCTGAACTTGATCTTACCAGTCCTTTGTTCAACAAAATCACAATTCAATTAGATCCGAAATTTTACAAGGGAAAAGAGTTTGTTATTGAAGCACACAATAATTCGAAAGAAAATATTTATATCCAATCTGCTACCTTAAATGGCAAAACCTTAACCAGAACGAAAATTCATTTCAAAGACATTGTGAATGGTGGGAAGTTGTACTTTGAGATGGGACCACTGCCCAACAAAAACTGGGGCGTGGGAAAATAGTAGACCTGAAACACATTCTTATTGTTTCCCTCGTTGGTCGGGGTTTGTAATTAGGAGTGTTCGAAACCTTACGGCCCTCTAAAGACCAGATCTGGATTACCCCCCACAAGCGATAACTAT
>NZ_QAJQ01000034.1:126998-138805 GCF_003852395.1 Pedobacter sp. KBW01 | reverse complement strand
TCATAGGTCTTCGAATAAAAGCCCAAATCCGAAAAAACCTATGAGTTTTTATACACAATAAAGAGCCTTAGATTTCTCTAAGGCTTTTCCGTACCCAGCGCCGGAGGTATTTCAGCACTGATAAAGCCTCATTTTGAATAAGTTATAAATTGATGTTTAAACCTGGTTCAAACGAACAGTCATTTTTACAGGATATTGTCTCATTTTAACTAATCTATTTTTTATTCTAAAGTTAATATTTGCATTATTTGAATTATTTATATGAAATTTCATTCATGTAAATAATTGCTAATTAATTAATAAGCCAAATTGAGTGGCTTTCTCTTTAATTTCTTTTAAAAGAGAAGAAATATTGTTTAAAACATTTTGCTCCGGCCCCTTTATATTTAGAGTTATGGTCATGAAATCTGATTCTATTTTATTAGTAGTATTTTCATAGGTAATGTTTTGATTTCCATTATACTTAGCAACTATGTCAATATCTAATATTTCACCAGCTTTCATAACCTGCTCAAATGTTAAAGTCGATTTACCTTGCATAACATTATACAGGGTTCTATAAGATATATTGAGTGAACCTGCAAAATCTTGCAGACTTGGCCTCCCCGGCTTTTTCAGTTCATCCTGTAAAATTTTTCTTATTACGTCTTTCACAACACAAAAGTTGGCAATTTTTTTCATCTGAGTATCAAATAGATATGTAATTGTTTTCCTTTCACAATGAATAAATTTTCATTATATGAATTATATTTCAGATCATTGTGACATAATTTTCATGTACAAAGGAATGACAAAAGAATTACGTGCACAATCACATATAAGTGCGACACTTACTTTAGAAGAAAGAGAGAAAATAAAAATGGCTCTACCAATTAGCATATCGCATGGATATAGGCTGATTAGTGAAAAACTTCCCCATCTAAGTAAAAATCAAATATCTCAGGTATTCACTATTCAGCAACGTTACAGGCCTGAAGTTATCGACGCTGCATTCGAAGTTATTGCTGAATTCAATAAAAAAGTAGGTTCACAAAAAAAGAAAGCTGCTGAATTATGAACCTAATAGACCACAAACAAATTCTTCCACCCGGTTTGATGGATAATTCTGCTGAATTCTTCATCCATGAACATGAAGTAAAGGCTCTATATAAAGGACGTGTGTGGAAGTTTGAAGAATTTCCACCTGAGCTTATTGAAATCATAGATAACGATATGGCATCCAATCCTAAAGCAATGAAAGCCCTTGCTGAATGGGACATAACAGATTCTGGGGAACAGATGCGGCAATATATAGCATGTAGGTTTGGTGGTTTCGATAACAACCCTGATATCTGTTTAGATGGTAAGGTTCAGCCCGCTGAGTATGTTGATTGTGGTCGTAGAGGCCGATGCGCTTATGAAGGAAAGCTATGCAGTTCTATTGTATTGGAAAACGGAACACTAACCAAAAAGGAAATTGAAGTTTTAAGACAAATTGGATTAGGTCTATTAGACAAAGAAATATGTGAAGTTCTGGGCATCGCCCAAGATACATTAAGGTCTCACAAAGATAGCTTATGCCTTAAATCCGGCCTACAACGCAAGGCAGCTCTATCAGTTTTAGCATATCAGTATAAACTTATATAGGTTATGATAATAGCAGAGTTAGTACCCAAAAATGGTTTTGTATTCTTAAGGTTTGTTGAACCTGGTGAAAATGTAGAAACTAAACCTTACATCACTTTAAACTCAATGGATGATGCCAAAGGCAGGATTAATTTTCGTTCTAGAAATTATATCGTTGAGAAATTGACATCATGGTTAAACCAAAGAAGCCATGCTCTACCGGGTGCTGAGTTTCAAATCAACCTTTATGCGTCCTGGGTAGCTGAAGTTAAATTAAGAAGCTTATCCTATGTGTGTGATTTTGTAAACAGGAAGAGGGATAAATTTGAATCTATTGCCCCAAATGAAAGCAGTAAGTGCTATTCCTACTACAAAAAGAACATTTTAACCATTCTCGACTTCTGCACCGACTACACTAATAATAACCAGAATCATGATTAACGGGTACTTCATAACTACTCTGTTGCAGGAATACAGAGAAAATCAAAGCATAATATGCTGGTTACGTTGTTCTGTAGGCAACGCCTCTGGTCGAGGCAAATTGTACTTAGCCGCAGAATTGATTGGAACGATTGAAGCTCAAAAATCGCTCAGGAACATGATGGATAAGTGTTACATCGAAGGCATAACTACAGAGCAATTACTTAAAGATATTCAACGGTAGCAGTTTTTAGAGGTTTGGCTATCCCGGTGGCCGTTGCCGGGAAAAAAACAAAAAGGGTGCTTACTCCCTAATCGAATTGAAGCTAGTTCTTTAACCATAATACCAATAGCTCCTGCATGTGTGTGTGCAGGAGTTTTTAACCACCAAACTGACCAATATGGAAGATTTATTCGACTTGTGCATCCTGTTGCTTTTGATAGCATCTTTTGCCTGGTCAGTATACAGACTACTAAAAAATAATTTTTAATCAATCACATAATAATCAAATCAAAATGGCAAAAATTGAACTTAAGGGCTACATCCTAACTGTTAATCAGCCCGAAACTGTAGGCGAAAAAAACACTGCAAAACAAACTATCATTTTTAAAGTACCAGGATATGTTGACGGATTCGGGGACAAAAAAGGTCAAGATGAGGAATGGCCATTGGACATTTTGGGTGATAATGTTTCAAAACTGAACATGACCCGTGACCATCAGGGTAAAAAGGCAAAGTGTATTGTTTATGTGAATGGCCAGAAATTCACCCGTAAGACCGACAATACCGAAGGTTGGATTATCAATGCTAAACTGCATGAAATCCAGGTTTTTGATGATAAACCGGCACAGTCATCAGCACCAAATAATACAGGCTCAACTAATTCTAATTGGTAATGGCTGAATTATCACTCTTTAATGTAGCTGTTCAAGCTGAACAAATGCGAAATGCACAAAAAATCTATTTCCAGACTATCACTAAGGCTAAAAAGACCAAGAATCCTGGTGATTTCGCTGAAGCAAAGAAAGTGCTGGAAATATCAAAAAAGTTGGAAATCGTTTTCGATGACACAATAAATAAAATCTTAAACACCAAGTAAATCAAAAGCCCTGGTTAGAGGCCAGGGCTAATGAAATTGTATAATCTATTGTAACACAAAGTTGGATAAAATTATGAATAAGCCAAAACTTTACATCAGCGGGGCCATAACTGGAAAGCCAGATCTAAACCGCACCAAGTTCGCAAATGCTACCAAAACATTTAGGGATTTAGGGTATATAGTGGTTAATCCTCATGAAATCTGTTACGACCTGAAGGAAGATGAATGGAACCAATGCATGCGCAGGTGCATCATTGCGCTGATGGATTGCGATACGGTTATTCTACTGGATGATTGGCAAAGCAGCACTGGTGCCACGGTTGAATATCAGCTGGCATTCGGTATCGGCATGGAAGTATTTAACATCGATCTCTTCTTAAAATGCATACAGCCATGATATTTTGCACACCAGTAGCCTTTCAAGGCATGAATTCCGCTTTCAGTAAAGTGTGTTACAAAAACATAGATCCCATAGTAATAGCTAAAACAGTAAGCGGGATTTTAAACGTCCGGCTTCATGTGATGATATCCCCAACTAAAAGAAGGCGTGCTGTAGATTCCAGAAGGATGGCCTATCAGATCATGTTTTTATACAATAGAAAGCTGTCCAGAAAAGAAGCTGCTGCCGTATTTAACAGGGATCATTCAACTGTTACCTGCTCAGTTTACAGCCATGCAGATTTAATGAAAAGTGATCCGAAATACAAGGAAACTTATTTGATGCTGGAAAAGAAAGTCACCCTGCAACTCGGAGAACCAAAAACAGGAAGCAATGCACCTTAATCTCTATTTACTTAACCACGAAGCATGGTACACGTGCGGATGTGGTGAAGAATATGATGCCAGGTTAGAAGTATCATGCCCAAAATGTAAAACTAAGCCTTACCAAGCCGATAAATAACAAATGAATAAATTCTCCTATTATAAAGGTGGTATAAAAAAAGTAACACCTTCAAGCGATATCACCGTTGAAAAAGCAATTGAGCTGATTAAAGGTGATACCTATAAAGAAGCTGTTGAAAAATTAAGAAACGAAACAAACCCGGTTACCAAATCGGTTAGAAAAACCGGATTGGATTATTTTACCTTCTCCGGGACATTTAAAAAAAGGCATTCCGCCCAACTGATTAAACATAGTGGCATTGTAGTTTTAGATTTTGATCATGTTAATGACCCCGCTGAAATTAAAAAGCACTTTGCATCATGGGAGTTCACACTTGCAGCGTTTATTTCTCCCTCTGGTGATGGCTTAAAGGTATTGGTTAAAATCGATCCTAAACTTCATGCTGAATCAATCCTATCCCTTGAACACTTTTTTTCTGATGGTATTTTTGAATTAAAACAGGATAAATCAGGTAAAGACGTTTGCCGGGCATGCTTTGTAAGCTATGATCCTGATATTTTTTACAATCCTGATTCTAAACTATATAAACCCATTATCAAACAGGCTGAAGATGCAAAAAAATCATCTGAAAGTTATGAAACAGATTCTCTATTTACAGATGCAGCAAGTTTGGTAGTTATGCACCAGAATGGATCTACCTCTTTACTTCAGCGTAAATTAAAGCTTGGCTATAACCGAGCAGGAAGGATAATAGACCAATTGGAATCAGCTGGTATTTTAGGCCCTTTCAATGGAGCTGCATCCCGAGAAGTTTTAATACCTGATGAATACTCTTTAGAAAGAATTTTAGAAAAATTTTTAAATCGTGCTAACGATGTTACAGTAAAAACAACTGCTTCTGAATCTGATCCCAGAGAAAACGAGACTGAAGTAAAAAAAGTGCCACTATCTGCAAGTGAGCAAATTACGCTAAGTAAGAATTTACAACGGGCCATATATGTAGTTGAACAGGCAGAAAGTAGAAATATTGACTTAACTGGTGACTATACTGATTGGCAACTTATTGCTTTCAGCCTAGCCACGTTTGGGGAAGACGGGCGGGATCTCTTCCACCGGGTAAGCAAACAGTATTCGGATTACGATTACGACAAAGCACAGGAAAAATTTAATGATGCCCTACAAAAGGGGAATTTCAAAACACCTGCAAAGTTTTTCAGCATAGCAAAAGATTATGGTTTAGAGGTTAAAATGCCTAAAACAATATCTGAAGCAAAGGAAGAGGTTGTTTACAGGGATTTGCTGGATAGTGATGAGCAGGTTGATGATCTGATCAAATACGGCATCTATGAAAATGGTGGCACTTACTGGTCAATGAACGATAAAGGTAAAAAGGTTGAGGTATCGAACTTTAAAATGCGCATCGTTTACCACGTTAAAACCAGTGATGATGAAGCATACAGGCTAATCCAGATTAAAAATATTTTCGGCTATGACGTGGTAATCAAAATGAATACGGATGATTTTGTTAGTGCCGGTTCATTTAAAAAAATCATTGCCAGGGAAGGAAATTTTATTTTCAAAGGTGCTGATTCCGACTTATGCAGGTTACAGGATAAATTACAACGTGAAGAGCGAAAAACAGAACTGGTAAAACAATTAGGTTACAATAAGTGGTACAACTTCTTTGCCTGGGCCAATGGCATATTTGATTGCCATTTAAACAAGTTTGTGCCAGCTGATGAATTGGGCATCGTTGAACATTACAGGCTGGTAGATGATGAAATGCAGCCGCTTAACTTCTTTATCCCTGCGATGGCTTCCATGTTTAAGGATAAAGAGGATCTGTATGTAAACGATAAACGTTTTGTCTATATCAAATCTGATGTAATCTTTAAGGACTGGGCTAATTTATATGAAAAGGTTTATGGACAAAATGGCCAGCTTTCCCTGATGTTTTACATTGTGGCCCTCTTCTCTGATATCGTTTTTAAGGCAATGGGTGACCGTTTGCCGATGCTAAATGTTTACGGACAGAAAGGAACCGGTAAGGGTACTTTAATTGAAAGCCTGATGAAGCTTTACGGGCATGGACAAAAACAGTTAATGCTCGGTGGTGCCAGTACTGTAGTTGGTTTTATGCGTAAAAGTGGCCAGTACAGTAATGGTTTAAACTGGCTGGATGAATACAAAAACACCTTAAAACCCAATTTCATTGAATCGCTTAAAAACCTTTATGACCGTATCGGTTACGAACGTGGTAAAAAGGATAATACATTTCAAACCGAAAGTACCCGGATAGATAGCGCAATCATTGTATCAGGTCAAGAAATGCCCATAGTTGAAGAGGCCCTATTCAGCCGTTTCATTTTGGTTATCACCCAGAAGCCAATAAAATCAGATGCAGCTGCCAGGCTATTCAATGAATTAAAGGATCTGGAAGCTGGTGGCTTAAGCGCATTGACAGTGTATCTGCTAAAACACCGCACCTACATCAATGAAAAGTATAAAGAGGAATTTAAAGCCGAGCAAAGAACTTTATCAAAACTGGTAAATAACCATGAGGTTGATGATCGATTTATAAATAATTATGCCTGTTTAGTTGCTATGTGCAGCTTAATGAAGGAAGTTGAAACTCTTCCGTTTAACGTGGCTGATTTCAGGGAATTATGCAGAAAAACACTGTTGGAGCAATTCTTTGTATTACGTGGTAGCGATAGTATTGGTAAATGGTGGAGCATAGTAGAAATGCTGTTTGAACAGGGTGTTATCTCAGAGGATAGACACTTTATAATTAAAGATTCAAAACTATACATCCGGGTACAGGATGTATACCAGCACTATGCTGAAGCTATGGGCAAAAGGAAAGATGTTGGCGTATTGGATGAGGCTACCCTTAAGAATTATTTAGAGAATGATCCCAGAAGCTTTATTTCCAGAGAAAAAAAATTCTTTGGCGGTGGCCAGCGGTGGAGCTTTGTTTTTAAATACAAGGAAATAGGCATCAACCTGATCAAAGCGGCCAGTGCTGAAGAATTTAAACAGAAAGCCAGAATCATGGGGGTTTCTTTTGATGATGATATAGAAAGCCCTGTTGCAACACCTCAACCTGAGCAAACAGAAATGATCCTGCAAACAATTCCTGCTACAATAGTAAAGACAAGAATCACCAGTAAACCTTCAGGCCCTTCACCTTTTTAAAAATCAATTAACGCAAAAGCCCCGGTTCGTGGCCAGGGCAATCGCATTCGATCAATAATAATCAGAGACAAAAATGAACAAAAAATCACAAAAAATTTCGCCAATCTTATTTAGTTCCGAAATGGTTAGAGCAATCATTTCCGGCAATAAGACTATGACAAGGAGAATCGTTAAGCCGATGCCCAGAATAGCCAATGTAAAGACCTGTAATACATTGGATGATATGTATTCCAAGTTCGCGGATTTATTTCCTCATCCTTATGGCAAACCTGGTGATTTGCTTTGGGTGCGTGAAAATTACAGGTACTGCCAGCCTTTTGGCCCTGAAAGTTTAAACTATCAATTTATTGACAATGCCACTGGTGAATCCGTTCCAGATGAAACATGCTACAAAATCATTGACTATGAGAAATGGAGGCCATCTATACACCTACCTAAAACTGCTGCCCGGATCTGGTTGCAAATTTTGAATGTACGAATAGAAAGGCTTAAACAGATATCAAAATCGGATGCAAAAGCTGAAGGTATAAAGCAAATAGATCCCACTAAGATATTAGGAGGCACCTGCCCTGTTTACTATAACTATCTAAACAATGATACTGCTACAGACAATCCAGTTGCCTCATTTTACAGCCTATGGGAATCGATTAATGGAATCAATAGCTGGGATGCTAATCCCTGGGTGTGGGTGGTAGAATTTGAAGTGTTGACTATTAACGGATGGAACTGTGTTCCTGAAAAAATAAGGAGGATGGCTGATGTTATTTGATACTACTAAGGAAATCGGTTTGCTTAACGCTGATGAGGTTGAGTTTTTATGTTATGATGAGTTTGCCGGATTCGGGGGCACTTCATCCGGATTTGCATTATCCGAGGCTAAAGCCATTGTAATTGCCGCTATAAATCATGATGAGAAAGCTATCACTTCCCACTGGCTAAATCATCCTGAAGTTGAACATTTCAACGAGGACATCACTTTAATGTATGGCAAAGTAATACACGGTATACTTTTCAAATCACCAGAAATGGTTCGGTTAATTAGATTAGGCGAAATATATCGTGCCTTCTATCCAAATGCTAAAGTCATACTATGGGCATCACTTGAATGTACCAATTTTAGCAAAGCAAAAGGAGGCCAGCCCAGAGATGCAGACAGTAGAGCATTAGCCGATCACATGGATCGTTACATAGAGGCTTTAGACCCTGATTATTTTAAAATTGAAAATGTTGTTGAATTTATGAGCTGGGGGCCTTTACGGATAGCGGCCAAGAAAAAACATAAAGAGAATAAATCTGAGGGTATATACGCTAATACCGAGCTTAAGACTGGAATCAATAAAAAAACAGGAAAGGAAGAATATCTCTGGATTCCAGAAAGCAAATACAGTGGTAAAGATTATTTGAGATGGTGTAATCATATAAAAACCTTTGGATATAGGGAAGAGTGGCGGCAATTAAATAGTGCGAACTATGGCGCATATACATCACGAAACAGGCTTTTTGGCTGCTTCGCAAAGGAAGGATTACCTATTGTTTGGCCCGAATCAACCCATGCAAAAACACCGGTTAACAATGGTCTCTTCGGGGTGCAACATAAATGGAAAGCTGTTAAGGATGTTCTTGATTTTCAAGATGAAGGAATTAGTATTTTCAACAGGAAAAAGCCACTTGTGGATGCATCATTGGAGCGCATTGAAGCCGGCTTAATAAAGTTTGTTGCCGGTGGAAAGGAAGCATTCCTCTTAAAATATAACTCTATGGCGCAAAATGGAGATAGGAAACATTCAGTAATGTCTGTTGAAAATCCCAGTCCGGCTATACCTTGTCAAAATAGAACTGGTTTATGTTTTATAGCCAAATACTATTCAGGGAAAGCGGGTAATATGGTAAATTCTATTGAAGATCCTGCGGCCACATTGCGAACTAAAGACGGCCAATCGCTTATTAAATGCGAGTATTTCCTTTCAAAAGCATATTCAGGTAAGCCTGAAGGAAAAGTTATTCCGGTTACAGGCCCGGCAGGTACAATCCCAACCGTTTGCAATCATTCTTTAGTCACATGCCAGCCGTTCATCATGAATACAAACTTTAAAAATGTTGGTAGTTCAATAAATGATCCCGCACAAACTCTAACTGCCAGCAGACATCATCCATATATTGTTAATCCCGCTTTTTTAGCTCAGTATTATAGCAGTGGTGGCGAGTTGGCAAGTATAGAAGAGCCTGCCAGGACATTGGGAACGGTAGATACGATCTCTAAAATTCAACCTATATTTTTTGATAAAACATTTTCAGGAAACGGAAATTCAAATCAGTATCAATCCATAGAACAACCTGCCGGATCAATATTGCCAAACGACAAACATCGATTGATTAATTGCCAGCCCTTTATTCTGAATCCTTCCCATCGTGGCCACTGCACCGGTACGGAGGTTCCTTGTGTAGTTATAGTGGCAAGGCAAGATAAAGCACCCCTCTACCTGGTACAATTTACAATTGATAATAATGTATGCGTGCCCATTTATGAAGATGACAGTGCGGTAATGATCAGGATAAAAAAATTCATGGCCATGTATGGACTAGCTGACATAAAAATGCGGATGTTAAAAGTTTCTGAACTACTCCCAATCCAAGGTTTTCCTAAGACGTATAAAATGGTTGGAAACCAAACTGATCATAAAAAAATGATCGGAAACAGTGTCGTGCCTCATGTGGTAAAATATTGGGCAGAGGCATTAGGGTTTAAACTCAGAGAGATTAGAAGAATAGCAGCTTAATAGACATTTATTTTAAAACCAGACTAAAATCAAAAACAAAATGAAAACACAATTTATCAAAGAAAAAACAGACAGAAAAGGTACTTACATCATTGAAGGCGAAAAAAAGCCAGGTAATGTATTTTCCATTAAACGGTTCATCTGCATGGTTCAACCGCAGGAAACAGAGAAAGAAACTGAAGAATTAGCAGACTTCATTATTGAAAAATTATCTAAACCGTAAGTAATATGTACGACGAAGATTTTGAAGAAATGGAAATGCCATGTCCCTGCAATAATTGCGGGGACTGGTTTGATTTGAATAGCGGATCGGCTTCCAATAAATGGTACCCGAACACGGTAATCTGTAAATCCTGTGGTGACATTGAAGATCATGAAGTTGACATTGACAATGAAGAGGAAGATTTACTGATTGAAATCGAAAACGGTAATAATATCAGAGCCAATAAAAAACGGCTTAAAGAAATTGGAAGGCCATTTAAAAAGAAAAACTAATGAAACCTGTATTTCAAGATAAGTTCGTAAAGTATGCCCTAGACGGTATTACGAAAATCGAAAGAGGGAATTGTTTTCCTGCATGTATTGCTTCACTGGTAGAGGTTCCACTTAACCAGGTGCCCAATATAGAAGAGCTGTATGATTGCTATGCCTGGTTTGAAGTTCTTTGTGCCTGGTTAGAACACAAAGGTTTTTCTTATGAGATCTCCACTAAAGAGGAATGCGAGGCCAGCAACGAATACTATATGGTTTCAGGGCAGTCTCCAAGGGGAAACTTTAACCATATAGTTATTTACAAAAACGGAACTCTGGCTCATGATCCACACCCAGACGGCACCGGTTTAAGCTCTGAAGTAGATTATGAATATTTAAAACGTATAAAATGAGAAGGAAACTACAGATTGACGTTAAAGGTACGGCTGAGAACAATGACAACATCATTGAATGCTGCCTGATTTTCGATGGCAGAAGCTGTATCTTTTATTTGTCAAAAGCAAATTATGAGGCGCTGATGTATGATGGTTTATTTATCAGGGATGGAAAATCCAGGGATAGTGCAAACATTATAAATACAACAAATTTATTTGAGGAATTGTAAAATGATACGAACCATTGAAATATTAGTTCAACAGGCTACCACCTTAGATCCGTTTACCCTAGATGGTAAACGGAATCTTAACTACCACTATTTTCAGCTTACCGATAACGGATGGATATTCCACTGGATCAATGAAGAAACTGATGTAGCCTGGTTAACTGAAAAAATTGCCCTGGGGGTGATCTATATTTTTAAAGACTGATTTTATTTTTTATTCCGTGTTGGCACTATCTCCGAATAGGCCAGCATACGGCCCATGAAGTTTTGCAGATCTGCTTCCGCATATTTCAGGGCTTCCAGCTTTTTCTGCACGCCTGCCTTTATGGTCATTATGGTAAATTTTCTACCATCATCCTTTCCCCGGTGTATTGACACCTTCTCACTTTCAGTATTCATGAACTCTTCAGGCGTATACCATTTGCCTGAACCGGTGGAATAGATAATACAACCAGCGTTATATGCATCCTTTGCTATGGCACGCTTTGCATTATATTCTGAATCACCGCCCATTCTTTTTTTCCAGTCGCTTTCCATAATACAAAATTTGCTAATTATTTTAGTAATTTCAATTTATTGGGCAAGGAAAACGATTAAGACATTCATTTACAGTAAAATAATTTTAATTGAATAATTTTTTAAGAAAATGAAATATAGCACTGGATAGTGTGGATAGTATTTATTTTTTTTTAACTATCTTATTATATATTAACTACTTACACTATCCAATCATCATTAAAAATCATTCCTATACTATCCAGCGTTATCCA
>NZ_QAJQ01000034.1:0-126983 GCF_003852395.1 Pedobacter sp. KBW01 | reverse complement strand
TGGATAACGCTGGATAGTATTTCGGCACTTATCAAATACCATGGATAGTACAATGTTTTAAAAATCAACACTTTACAAATTATTATCCAGACTATCCACATTATCCAACGAAAAATTAGCTTTCTGGTTGGAATAGAATTTTATTTGTTATTTTTACATCAGCCAACACGAATTTCCTCTTTTAAAACTGCGCCAACTTTAAATAAAGTAAGATGAGCGCTAGAATTTTATTGCCTGTTTGGCCCCACGTAAAAAAGTATTTAGAATTTCACTACGGTGAACAAATGGCCGTTAGCAATCGTGGTACAGCTTCTTTCCTTTTATTCAATATGCTAGAAAAGCATAAAAAAGGTGATCCCTCGACAATAAAACCATCGCAAAAACTTATTGATAATGTTTCTTTTATTGGATATCCTATTTATGTTGGTGATAAGGATGAAGCATTAAGGGGACTGTTCTTAAGTACAGATAAGATCAAACGCTTTAATGAAAGCATAGATAATGCATTGCGTGAAGAAATGTACCGGTGGTGCAATCATCCCAATGCAGATGATCATTATGTTGATTACAATATCATCAGGTTCCAGAACCATTATAAAATCACTGAAGATGAACTTCCCTTTGACAACTTGAAAAGGTGGTACTACAGGGAACGAAAAAGAATATTCCAAAGAAGCCACACGGAGGTTCAATACGTGGCACAATTGCAACTATCATATTAATATTTCAATTAAATAATAAATCATGAATCATTACGAAGGTGATAATTTCGGCAGTCTGGCTAAAGTTGAATCTATAGAGCATTTTAATGTTAAATCATTAAACCCGGTAACCCTGATGCCTGGGGCTGCTTGGAAAAATATACCATTTAAGGAAGAAACTGGACAGAAAAGGTTAAAAACTGATGATACTGAAAACGGAACGGTTTATAATTATTCCGGATCTTTCTTTATTTCCAACATTAGGAAGGAAGTAGAAACAGAGTTAAATCCTTTTCTGGGGCAGATGTTGATGCTTAGGGTTACAGATATGAATGGCTTGGTATCAATTATTGGCGCACCTGGTATGCCGGTTACCTTGAAAAAAAACCATGACACCGGTAAAAAGTATACAAACGAAAATGGTACAGAGTTTATTTTTGAAATTGATCAGTCATTTCCTGAATTGATGCTGGTTTAACCTGTCCTTTCGCCTGCATTTAGCAATACGGATGTTTGTGTTCACAAAGCGTAATAGCAAAACATAAACTAATCCGTATTGCATGAGCAAGCCAGTACTCCGAGTTGTAAGAAATGAAGCCAAAGCATCAGCCCAGATTTTTCTTTACGGGATTGTTGGGGAATATTGGTACACTGACAGCCCTGTCACTGCCAGAAACTTACAACGTCAATTATCTTTATTGAGTGATGTTCCTGTCATCCACCTTCATTTAAATGGCCCAGGTGGCGATGTCCATGAAGGTCTTTTGATGTGCAACATCATTAAGGCATCAAAAAAAGAGATCCATACCTGGAATGATGGTATTTGTGCCAGTATGATGGCGGTTATTCTGGAATCAGTTCCTGAAGGTCGCAGACATGCTGCAAAAGCATCATTAACCATGTTGCATAGTGCTTCAACCATTGCCTGGGGTAATGCACAGGATATGCGGGACACAGCGGATATGCTGGATAAGCACGATGACGTATTAGCAGAAATCTTATCTGATGCAACGGGTCTGACACTGGATCAGGTAAAATCTAAATGGTTTGATGGTAAGGATTACTGGTTAACCGCTAAAGAAGGCGAAGCTGAGGGATTATTTACCATTGAGGACTACGATATCTCAGAAATACCTGATGATGCCGTAAATCAGCCATTGGATCAGATTGCAGCTTTCTATTCTTCACCAAAAAATCACAACAAAAATCCACAAATAAATAACGAAACCATGTTTGGAAAAGACAAATTTAAATCATTGTCAGCCCTGGCTAAGCTAGCTGTAAATGATGTTACCCCTGAGCTTGTAGCAGCCGTAAATGACGAATTGGAATCAGAGAAGATTCCAGGCGTAACCCTTGTTCTGGATTCGGAACTGCAAACTGTTTCAGATAAAGCTGAAAAGGCAGATCAATTGGAAGCTGATGCTAAGATTAAAGATCAGAAGATCAAAGACCTTGAAAAAACCGTAAAAGATCAAAAAGCACTTCTTGATGATCCTGCTGAAGAGATTGAAGGTGTGGTAACCGATAAAAAAGATTCAACTGGTGAAAAGCCTGTTGTGAACGCTTTTGAAACTTCATTCGATAGGGAGTTAAAAGCTCGTTTAGGTAAATAATAGATTATAAACTCTACAAACACATAAAATGAAAAATCAAAAAATTAGACTTCATTCCGCCCTGATCATATGTGCCTTGATAGGCTATTTTACTGGTGTATTAGCCTCATCCTTTTGGGTAGGCTCTGGAATTGCCATTGGATTAGTTTTGCTCGGATCACACCCAAAAGAAGTGGGGGCTTTATTTATGGCAACTCCAGATACTTCGGCACTGGCAGCATATGCTGGTAAATATGAACGTGCGTTGTTTTCAGCAATTAGGGCAAAACTAACCATATTCAATGATCTTAAAATGATTCCTGGTGTAACCAGCGCTATTAGGTTAACGAAACTTACTGTAAAAGATGGTACTAGAGGGTATAGAGAAGATTTTGATTCTGCGGATGATGACCTGTCTTATAGCGGTAGAGATCTGGCTGTTTCGTTATTGAAAAGGGATTTCAAGATAAACCCATTGAAATATCGTACGACTTGGATGTCAGAAGTTATGAAGCCAGGTATTAATATTGATGACATTCCGTTTTCAAAATTTGTTAACGAACAAATGGCGATAACTATTGGCGCAGAAATACAGAAAGGTTTTTATCTTGCTGTTAAAGGTGATGAAAGCACTTTGGCGAAATGTTTTGACGGGCCAGGCACATTAATCACTAAAGCAATTGCTGATGAAGTAGCTGTTGCCGGTACAGGTATTGTACCAGTTGTAACCGGTGCATTGACGGACACTAATGCAGTTTCAAAATTCGAACTGATGCTTACAAACACTCCTACAGAGTTCATTCAAAATGGGCTTGAGGTGAAATGTTCTGTTGATTCGGCAAGAAAGTTCAATAAAGATTTTAGAGAGAGATACAGCAAATACACCGAAAAGGATGATATGGGTCGTACCATTCTCGAAGATACCGCAGGAAAGGTTGTCATTAAACCATGTACCTGGATGGGAACTTCTTCCAGACTTATCGTTACACCTTATGAAAATATGCTGGTAGGACTTGATGGCATCGGTGACACAGATAAGATTCACACTGATGTTGAATTGGAAATTATTAAATACAGATGGTTATTCAATTTAGGCGCTCAGTTTAGAGACATTCAAGCTGTAAGGGTTAACGATCAGGCGTAATTAACAAATTTTATCATTAGTCCCGGTTTGGCCGGGACTTTAACATTCAAATATGGATATCCAGAAACTAATTGAATCTTTATTGGCCGAAAAGGAAGGTGCCACCAATAAAGATAAAATGGGTGCAATAGTTGATAAAGCTATTGCGGCATTAAAGCAGATCAGCGAAATGCCTGCTAATCTAATGGTGGAATCAATCACCGAAAATTTTAAAGAGATCATCATGAAACAGGACAATGAAATAGTTGTCCTTAAGCAACAGGTGGTCGATGCTGAAACTATTGCACAGGATGCTTTATTAAAGTTTAATGGCGCTTCAGCTTTAATTCCAAAAGGCTTGAAATTAAAGGTCGAAGGGAAAAATGTAAAAGTAAATTTTGGTGTTAACTACAATGGCCAGAACTACACTGCACAAGAATTGGTTGAAAAACCTGATTTAGTTGCAGAGTTAGTTGAAATAGGTTCTGGCGCTGTAACAATTTTGGAGGATTAACAATATGGACTACGGAACTATAACAGATCTTGGCCTTAGCTTCGGTGATGGCAACGAAAATCCAAGTGGCGTTGCCGAACATGGATTTTTCATCCCACTTTCTTTTTTTGTTGATGGCACCGGCTTAAAAGCACCCACTGCGGGAACTACAGCGGCAAGCTTGGTCGAAATTACAGGGGATCACGTGTTAAAAGCAGGTAAAGCACCAATTCCAATTACACCTCTATTTTCTAAATCAGGGATAAATTGGGAAAGCGTTGGTGAAGAGTTGAGCCAAATTTTTCAAACAGGAGCTGAAGCCTTTATCCCAGATAATTCATCTAAAAGCCTTGGTACTGGTCAGGCAATTAAAAACTATCGTGGGATTCTTTTGATTGGAAAGAATGATGGATCTAATCATTTTTGGCAACTGGGATCGCAAATGATAGCTGCGAAAGTTACCAAAATACAAGGCGGTACTGGTGTGGGTCCTACTGGTGAAGTTGGCTCTAAAGTTACTTTCCAAAGTCATGGTGCGGCCCCTGTTTATGTTTACAAAGGCGCAGTTCCAGCACCAGCAGTTTAAATACTATGAAAGATCCAGAAATCAAATTGCTACCGGAGTGCGAAGGTAAATACAAAGTAGTCAATACGCACCTTCCAACGCTTTACAGTCCTATCGGTTTCATTGACTTCAGAACAATGACCGTTGAGCAGGCTGAGGCACTTCTGAAAACTGAAACCTCTTACCTGATAAGAGTAAAGAAAGCGACTGCATAGTTCATAATTATAGGTTTAGATTGATTGAAAGCTTCTCAGAAATGGGAAGCTTTTTTTATGTCCTTTATCATTGTGAAAAGTAAATGCAGCTTTGCCAGATGAATAAATAACGCCTCGGTTCCCTTCGTAATTTCTCACAAAAACAAAAAGAATGCACTAATGCAAATACCGAGGCGTAAGCCAGGCAGGTTGTATCAATGCATTCTGTTTTTGTGAGAACTCAAAACTACGAATATAAAATGAAACCAAAATTAAAAACACCAATTTCCTACTATGGTGGGAAACAGAAGTTAGCGGATAAAATTACTTCCGTAATTCCAGAACACACACTATACTGTGAACCTTTCATAGGTGGCGGGGCAGTATTCTTTGCAAAAGAAAAATCAGAAGTCGAAGTACTGAACGATACAAATAAGGAGCTGATAAATTTTTATAGGGTTGTTCAGAACAACTTCATAAGCTTGGAAATGATGATCAGGATATCATTGCATAGTAGGGACATGCATAAAGACGCTGCAGTGATTTATAATTACCCGCATATGTTCAATGAGGTTAAAAGAGCATGGGCAGTGTGGGTGCTTAGTTCTCAAAGTTTCAGTGCTCAACTTAATAGTTCATGGGGCTATGATATCAGTAAGAATACAACAACAAAAAAAATCATGAATAATCGTGAGCGTTTTACAGAAGAAATGGCAGTTAGACTTCAAAACGTACAAATAGAATCAGCGGATGCATTATATATTATTAAAAGTAGAGATCGTGAAGCTTCGTTCTTTTATCTTGATCCGCCCTACTTTAATTCTGATTGCGGCCATTATGATGGCTATTCTGAGCAGGATTTTGAGAACTTACTAATATTAATTTCAGAAATTAAGGGTAAATTCTTGTTGAGTTCCTACCCATCTCCGTTACTGCAGAAATATGCTAAAAAGTTTGGGTGGCATATGTGGAGTATCGAGCAGGGCGTAACGATCAACAACAAAAGCGGGTACATAAAGAGGAAAGTTGAAGTTTTAACCGCAAATTATCCCATAAGCTAATACTTTCCCTGTCCTTTCCTTAAACGCCTGTTATGAGCAATTTGCAGCATGCAGGAAATAAATGCGTGGCTACAAAATGGACTTGATTACAAAACAGGAGCTGCTTTGTATATTAAATATGGCAACAACACTTTTTTAAAGCGGTTGTTGGAAGCTGATCCCACGCCATATACAACTGAAAAGCTGGAAGCTGAACTTCGCAAGATGGCCCCGGAATTAAATGTAATAGCTGATAAACCCAAACTAGAGATAAAGCAACATGCCCCGGCTCCGTCAGAACAGGTGGAGCCGGTTAAAACTCCTGATCAGTGCAAATCCAATACTGAAGATTTAAAAAGATACCTGCAAATAAAGGAAGATCAAAAAACATTGTACCGGCAGTTAGAACGTAACATGACCGAACTGGACATGAGTAAAAACGAACCTTTTTTACTGCTTACTGCAAAAAACATTCTTTCCTTACATGGTAAAATCAGGGACAGATACAAGCTGATTGATTACTTCGATCTAAACGGAGAATTCCCAGACCTGAAAGCCAAAATACAAAGAACCCCTGCAGAAGAAATACAACTTTTGCGGGTTTCCATTTATAAAGCAAAAATAAGACTACAGTCCCCTGGTTGCAGGGATATCGAACAAACAAAAAAACTTATTACTGAAAGTCAAAACCGAATTATTGCTTTGGGAGGTAAGATAAAATCATGAGCGGAATTCCAATTTTAGCAAATTTACTTAAGCCACGAAACATAAAGGTAGAAACGCCTTATGATGCCATTTTAAAAGCTTTTTTATCTGGCACAATGGATCAGCTGCCCGCTGATCAGAAAGGTATGCTAGATAGGTGGAGAAAAGCCGATGCACTGATGCGCAATGGTGAAATTATTAAAAAAGGGAAAAAGGATATTGTCCAGCCTTATAATTTTAGCCGGTTAGCCGATTACCTGGTTGCTGAATATAAAATATCCTACCGGACTGCCTATGATGATATAGCCAGTGCAAAACGTTTCTTTCTTTCTACCTATTCACGGGATGATAAAGATTTTGCTAGGGGAATTATGATTGAATGGGGCGAAAAGATGATGTGGGAAGCCCAGAGCAATGGAGATTCAAAAAGTGCAGCTGCATTTTTCAAAGTGCTATGTGATATAAAAGGGCTCATGAAGGATGATCCTGATCTACCTGATTACGCTAATATCAATATTCCCTACTTTAACCTAGTTGCAGATCCTTCAGCGTTGGGCTTCCCTAAACTTGAAGATCCTGATGCAGCTGTTGCCAGGATCCTCGCAAAACGCAAAAAGGACAAAATTGATATCATTCTATCTGATAGCGAATCAATAGATTTTACTGAACAAAATGGAAGTTAAGGACATCTGGCTGAATAAACCGCAAACGCTTTCCAGATTGATCATGGCCCCGGAAGAATACGGGGTTTGGGCACGTGCTACTGGAAAGACAGATGAGCCTATTGCAAATCGGTCATCTCATGGGGCCAACCAAATGCCAAGAGGCACTACTGGTGTAATTGGAAACACTTACATGCAATTGCTCGATCGGACACTTCCACCCTTGTTTAAAGCATGGGAAAAGATGGGTTACATTCATGGTGTTCATTATTGGGTAAGGCAACGCCCACCAGCGAAATTAAACATCCCTGATCCGATCTATAAAGTTTTAGATCCATCGCACTATATATTTTGGTACAATGGGCATGTGATGTACCTGGTTAGTCAGGATAAGCAAGGGTTATCAAACGCAAAATCTTTTGACGCTGTTGTTGCTGATGAGGTCAAATTTCTAAATTATGATCAGTACCTGGATGAGGTTGTACCGGCAAACCGGGGAAATGACGAAATATTCGGCCACCTTTGGGAGCATCACATGGTCACCATGTACACCGATATGCCCACGCATAAAAAAGGCAGGTGGATATTGGATAAGGGCCAGCAGGTTAACTTTGATGTAATTGGCCAGGTGCTATCCCTCCAGATCAGGTTCAATGAAATGATGGCTGAATATGAGGACGAAAAGTGTACCGAAACTCGCAGAAAGATTCTCTATAAAAAACTATGCGATTATTACAAAGCGATCAGTGAGCTGAAGATGGGGGAACTGTCTACTGATGGTGGTCGTAATAGTCTGGTATGGTACTCCGAAGCTTCAGCCCTTGAAAACATAAAGATCCTGGGTGAACGTAAGTTCCACCAATGGATAAGGGAAATGAAGCAAAGTGTACTTGATACCTCTATCTTTAATGAAAAGAACCTTTCTGTAGAGAACGGTTTCTTTCACCTGTTGGACAGGCAGCTACACGGGTACAACTCATACGACTATAACTTTATCGATAGCCTGGGACTTTACCTACCTGATGGGGTTGTTAAAGATTGCAGGAAGGACAATGACATTACAAGGAATAAGCCTCTGGACATTGCATTTGATTATAATGATTCCATTAAGTCCCTTGTAATTGGTCAGGATAGCAGCAGGTTCTACCGTGTACTGAAGTCTATGTTTGTATTACGTAAAGACAAGAAGGTGCTTAGTGACCTGGTTGATGAGTTCGTTGAGTATTATAAGTATCATCCATGCAAAGAAGTAAACTACTTCTATGACAACACTGCAACAGGTGGTAATGCGGCCAACCTTAAGTCCTATTCGCAACTGATCACTGAACAGCTGAGGGAAAAGAAATGGAAGGTTAATATGCGTCACATCGGTGGACAGCCAAAGCAGCACGTGCGGTTCAGGTTATGGGAGATTGTTCTTAAAGAAACATCAAACAAGTTCAAGCCGGTTAGATTCAACCTGGACAATGCAGATCAGTTGCTTTGTTCAATGGAGCAGACCGGTAGCCGTTCCATTGGAGATAAACTATTCGAGAAAGACAAGACACCAGAGCGATCCGGTAAGGTCGCACCGGAAGATGCACCGCACTTAGGTGATGCCTTTGAAACCCTCTACATCGGTAAGTTTAAGGAGGAATACGGGTACAATGACGTGTCTAGTAGCCTCATCATCTCTGATTAAACAATACTATCCCTGTTATATGCCCTTTCAAGCCAATGAAAGGGCTTTTTTGTGTTTTCCATTCAAAAAAGGGCAAATCATATATCAGCAACTCAATCGGGCAAACTTTCCCTGTCGGATAGTGCGTGGCGTGGTGAACTCTGTCCCGCTGTAACTGTTTTTTTTGAAAATTCGGCATTTCTAACTCATTTTCAATGATTTGCATTTTTTTTCACTGCAATGAATTTCAGCCATTTTTTTAGGTGTCTTTCCCTGTCCTTTCGCACGCACGCATATGTATGGATTTTTGGGAAATGGGAATGATTAGAATTGTAGACATGCTCAACGTAATGAACCAGAGGGACGGAAATGGAAATTTTATTCCGTTCGGCTCAATTACATGGGTTAAATGCAACCTGAAGGATAACACCGGAGGCGAAAAGATCACACTTGCAAATGCGGTACTGGAAGGATCTGGAAAAAGCAATTCAAGTAAAAAAAATCCCAACCATTTTGAAAACTACACCCGGAATATCAGGGCATTCGATGGAGATCGTATAATGAAAATCCATGTGCTACTGATTACCCGGTTTAACGGTGATAAAGTAATTTTATGAACAAACCATCTGAAGCTGAATTTATTGGGGATAGCCTGGCCTTAATCGGTAATGGGGAAGTCATAGTAAACTATGCTACTCCTGAACCGGAGATAGAGCTGGATTCCCCACGTCCAAAGGAAACAGGTAGCAATCCAATATCTTTCTGGGGTGAGGCTAATGACTTTCCGCAACAAATCATTCAAAAGGTTGAGGCAGATACTGAACTTGGAGCATTGCTTGACTGGAAAGGGCGCTTATTGCAAGGAAAAGAAGTTATTGCCGTTGTTTTAAAGTTCAATGAAACGACTAAAAAGTTTGAAACTGAAAGAATAGATGATGATGAAATCAATGGCTTCTTAGCGAGTATACCATTTAACCGGTATTGGAGAGAAGCTTGCGTGGATTTCACTTGGTTTCAAAACATTTTCCCCGATATGGTTAAGTCCAAAGGTGGGGATAAGATAGCAACGCTAAGCGTTCATCAGGCCGCATGGTCAAGGTTCAAGAAAATGGACAATACAGGAACCATTGTCAATCTATATGTATCGGCAAACTGGCCTGATGCGAAGCCAGAAGATGAATATACCAAAACTTACACCGTAGTTGATCCTTACAGGTCTACCGTCATAGACGATTTAAAAAAGAAAAAAGCCCTTAAGCGCTTTGTATACCCTGTTAATTATCCTTCACCTGGTAAAGCATATTATTCACTTGCTCCGTGGGTTTCCTTTGTAAATTCTGATTGGTACAACATTAAAAAGCTTATACCTGAATGGAAACTAAAGTTCATGAAGCGCATACTTTCAGCAAGTTATGTAGTTACCATTCCTGCGGGTTATTGGCGTTTGGCAAATAAGGATTGGGACAGCCTCGAAAAGGATGAGCAGGAAAAAATTAAGAAAGCCAAAGTGGCGGACATGAATAAAAAGCTTACTGGTATCGAAGGCGTTGGTGCCACTCTGCTTTCCGAGGTCGGAACAGATCCCAGCGGCAACCCGGTTAATGGTTTTACCTTCACCCCTATTGCTTCAGGCTTTACCGATGGACAGCATTTGGAAGATAGTCAGGAAGCCTCACAGCATTTAATGCGTGCCCTTAATGTTGATCCTACACTGGTGGGCAATGGCCCAGGGAGAGGTAAGGATTCCGGTTCCGGATCAGATAAAAGAATTGCGATGAATATTCAAACAGCTCTTCTTCAGCCTTACAGGAATGTAATTCTTGAACCTTTGGTGTTTGCAGCACTATACAATGGATGGTTTGAAAGGTACCCCACTCTAAGATTCCCGGTTGTTGAAGTGGAATTGCAAACACTTGATCAGGGTGCTACATCAAAAATAACAGATCCGGTTACACCTAAGAACCCAGAGGCATAATGGCATTGATCGATAACGTTCAGGACATCAAAAAGCACAACAGTGCAATTTCCATTCAAATGGAGCTATCAGGCGTACAATCATTTATTGATGACGGAATTGATAACCATATCATTCCGGCAATTGGAAGAACAGTATTCAATGAACTGGTAGCGGCCAAATCCACTTTAACAGATGTACAAAAACCAGCATTTGACTTCGTGCAGAAATCATGTGTTGGCTTCCTGCTAGCATATTTCTCCGTATCAGGTGCCGTTCAGATAAACAGCGGTGGTATATATGTAGTAAAGGGTGCAAACAGTGCCCCGGCATCGGATAAGAAGCTGATGGCATTAAGGAAAGATGGATTTGAAAAGGGATATAATGCCTTGGAGTTTGCTGTTAATTATTTAGAAGCAAATAAAGACAGTTTCCTAACCTATAAAAATTCAGAAGAGCGTAAGAAAAACCGCTCCATGTACATTAATTCATCTGCTGAATTTCAGGAATCAGGTGTAAACATAGGAAACAATGCCCAGCTGTACCAGGTACTCAGAACTTACCAGGAAGATGCAGAAAGAACCTATCTGAATAACTTAATTGGAGCAGATTTAAATACACTATTACGGGGCTTAATCTTAAACGGTGGGGCTAGTGAGATCCAAAAAGAGTTAATCAAGGAAGTGCAACGGCCAGTGGCAAGCTTTACGATGCTGGAAGCTATTCCTTATCTGGCACTATCCATTGATGCTACGGGTATTTACCAGTTAAGTGAAACGGTTGGTGGAATATCTGGTAATGTGGAGAACCGTACAGCTGCTGAGATTAACCGGGTTCAGATCGCTATGTATCGACTTCAGCAAAAAGGTGAAGGCCAACTGGAAACGTTACGCAAATGGATCGCAAAGCATAAGGATCAGTTCCCTGAATATACCGTTCCAGATGCAGTTGATTTAAATGATGATCCTAACAGCAACATTTATTTTTTATGAGAGATACAAATGAAAGCATTGAAAATAGGGCAATAACCATTAGCCTGAGAATGGCATGGACAGTGGTAGTCAGCTTGGCAATTGGTAGTGTGTCAGTAGCTGGGGTTTACTTCGGAGTGATCATAAAATTCAAAGATGTCACAACTGAGATCAATACCAACAAAACCTTTCAGGACGGAAAGAACCAGCTTTACGATCTGCAACTGGAAAACATAAAATTAAACGCTCAGAAGCAGGAAATTGACCTGAAGGAATACAAAAGACAATTGGATTTAAAAAAAGATAAACAATGAAAGCGACCACTATTAAATTTTTCAAGGAATATGCAGCATTGTTTGCAGCATTGATGTTGTTCCTGGCATCTCCTTACATCATCAGGATCTTTTACCCAACAGCTGGGGCGTATGATCCGGGGGTGCTACAGCTACAAGCTATTACAATTTTTACTTATGCAGTTTATCAGGCTATAACCTGGAGCATCACTAAAGGTATATGGCCTGCAATAGGCCGATATATGAAATCAGGATTTAATAATGACTTCTTAAACTTAGAACCATGGCAAAAAATAAAAGTTTCCTTATTTGTATTCTTCTCCATTTTGGCTTTGCTTGTTTTGCTCAGCAAGGGATTAATGCCCCCTCAATAAGAGAGAAGATTCGTGCAACATATTATAGTCAGATAGGTGTTAGAGAACTGACAGGCCGGAATGACGGGATTCAGGTTGAGGCTTATTTAAAGTATGTCTGGCTTAAAAAAGGTGATCCGTGGTGTGCCGCAAATGTTTCCTGGTGTTTTGGTCAAAACGGATTTAGTAAACCCAGATCAGGTGGATGTGTTCAACTCATGGAGCAGGGCGAAACTATTTATCTGAAGGGGAAAGTAAAGGAAATCCCACAAATGGCAGATGTATTCTATATCTGGTTTGAAAATAAGGGAAGGGTTGCTCATACGGGATTTATTGATAACTGGTCTAACACCTGGGTAACCACTGTGGAAGGGAATACCAATGCTGCAGGAAGCCGAGAAGGTGATGGTGTTTACAAAAAGTATCGAATGAAAGGGCAAATCTATGCCGTAGTAAAATACATAAAATGAAAAAACGTATTAACATCTGGACTGCGTTCCTGATTGGATTGCTGTTCTTTTCCTTCATTTCTGGTTGTAATCTCATCCATAAATTAACAACAAAAAGCAAGGTCACGAATGACAGTGCTATTATTCAGGATATTAAAAGCACTACAAAATCGGCCGATAGCATTGCTGTTTTAAAGATTGACACTTCAAAATCTACCATAAAAACAAAGGAAAAATCATCATCGAAAAAGGTGACTGAAGTAACCATTGAACTGGATAGCAATATTAATCAGGATGTCGATACCACCGGCAATAGTCCTATGGATAAATTGATCAATGCCGCTTTAAAGCGGGCCAAAAGCATAAGGATGAGGGTTGAAGAGGAACAGCACAAAGAAAGTCAAAAGGAGGAATCTATAAATAACCATAAGTCGGAATCCACTTACAGTGGTAAAAAGGAAGAATCCAATTTAAACAGTTCGACCAATAACCGGCAAAAATCTACCTCTAAGGATGTTCAGCGTGATGTAAAGAAAGATAGTACGATAAAAGCGAACCTTAATGGCTGGTGGTTTCTGATAATTATTCCTGTACTGATTATTGGTTTTTTGATATATAAAAGATTTAAATGAATACTATAAGCATCGCTGGACAATCCTTTAAAGCGCCTTCATCATGGGAGGAATTGACTTACAAACAACTGTTGATGTGGGTTAAGATCATATCTAAGGATATAACCCTGGATGAAGCGTTTTCAGTGGCAGTGGTAGTATTTTATGGGATTCCGAAAAAACTGTTTTTCAGCCTGAACCCTGTACAAAAGTTTGAGCTAAAAGAAACCCTTACTTTTCTATACGGAGAAAATAAACTGGTAACCTGGTTAGTGCCATTCTTTCAGATCAGGTTTAGAAAATATACGGGGCCGGAAAACAGGCTATCAAATTCTACCATTAAAGAATTCAGGCATACAGAAATGTATTACAATGCCTACAATAGAAACAAAAACCCCAAATTTCTGGATTTACTGATTGCTACACTTTACCGACCTAAAGCCAAAGTTTTGCAGGGCAATGATCTCAGGGAACCATTTAGTGAGATACGTATCAGATCCAAAGCTTCAAGCATGCGAAATTTGAGTAATCCCCTGCGCAGTGCAATCCTTTTTAATTATGAGGGGTGCAGGAACTTCATTTTTAAAAAGTACCCCATGATATTCAAGCCAGGGGCTAAAAAATCGGATGCAATTCCAGACATGGAAGATTTAATTAAAACTGTTGCCGGGGCAAAATTTGGGAACTTCAATGAAACCGAAACAACTGGCATCTATCTCTTTTTGGATGATCTTAAAGATAAAATTGAAGAATATGAAAGGAACCAGAAATAATGTTTGATGAGGAACTTTATGTAAGCTATTTTGAAAACCTTGCTATTGACAGTAAGGATATCAACCATACTGAATCGGGTAAATCTTTCTTTTACATCGATGAGCCTGACGATACTGAAGAATTTGATAACGCTTTAAGAGATTCCGCTACTTCACCGGTTTTCCTGCTTACTGCTGATCAGGGTGAATTTGCAGATGCCCAGAGTAACAATCACACACAGGAGATCAGCGGCCAATTTTATGTACTGGCCAGAACCGGTGATTTATTGAGCCGTAAGCAAGCCCGGAAGTTGTGCCTTCCGATCATCATACAGTTTCTTGCTAAAATGAAAAAGGATGCCGGTAGAAAAGCAATTCTACCGGGTAAAAATGTAACGTTTACAATTGATAAAGTTCCATACCAAAAAGTAGGGCCAATGAATACACAATGGTACGGATATACGGTTTGGTACACGTTTACGTGTCCTTTAGCTTTTACCGTTTCTTCCTCATCTTGGCGTACAATTACCTAATGATATATGTCTGTAGTCTTAACAACTCCACCACCGGTTTTAGCCCTTAGCGCAGATAAGATTACTGCAAAATTCACCTGTACCGGCATTTATGATCAGGTAGGTGTAAAAGCAATTAATTCTGTAGCTGTACCTGATGTTGCCCCTGGCGTGCAGATCGTATTACAATACGGATCTCAAACGGTTACCATGACTGCTGCAATAACTCCTGATGATAGCGGTTACCAGTTTCATGGCTCAACCGGAGGGCTAATTATCCCAATATGGGCACAAATAGAATGCTTCAAAGCGAATTATATATTAAGCAGAGATTTCGATATAAGCTTATCACCTGGTGGTTTGTCTCCAATTCTTTTGACCGCAAAAAAAACAGGCCTAGGTTTTAATATTACCGGATATAATACCACGCCTGGTGTAACTGAAATTATTAAATCGAACTATGGAATACTGTTTAATCTTTACCTGGAAAATGCAGATAACACGGGTTTCGATTTAGTTTATGAAGCAACTTTAACAGCTGTTATAGGTACTTCAATAATCGCTGAAGCTATAATTGATGATAAGCTACACGATAATATTACAGCTGAAATCTTTAATAATTTACCGGATGTTCCAGAAGATAGCCCCTTGCTTTGTAAAAAAAGCTGTAGACGTTATTATTTTGAATATGCTGAATGTTATGGTGAACCATTGCAGATCAGAAAACGCAATACCTCCGGCATATTTACGGTAATTCATGGTGGTATGTCCTATATTGGTCAGGGCACGAAAACAATATCCAATGTATTATTTCCGCCATCTGCCAGACATCGGTTTATAAAACAAGGAGAAAACATTTCTTTTACACGGTCTAATCAGCCTCAATACCTATATTATTACAATCCGGGGATAACATTTGCTGCTAAATTAAAATGTCGTTTGAGGTTTACTGATGGCAGTAAGGCTCAGGTAGATCTTCATTCTTTCTCACTGTTGGAAAAACGTAAGTATGCATTCAATGTTACCTACGCTGAAGTTTATACGCCGTTGGATCACGGAAATAAAATACTGTTAGGTTATGAGATATGGCTGTCAACCGATCAAGGTGAACGTATCACAGAAACCCAAACATACCTGATGGATTACCGGCCATTGCAATATATCAGATACTTTTTAAATTGGAGCAGCTGGGGTTCTTTTGATAGCCGGATGTTCTATGGTAAAGGCAGTACAGAATTTGATGTTGTGCAATCTGAAGCTACTAAACCTGAAACAGCACCTTCCGATCTGCGAAAAGGAACTTCTTTGGTTTTTGATGTTAAAATCAGCAGCAAGCTTTCTGTAACAACTGGTTTCATAAAGAACAGATCTATTCTGATATTTATGAGGGATTTCTTTTTGTCTCCATTAAAGTATCGAATTGCCGGAAACCAACTACTTCCGCTTAAAGTCACCACGAAAACGATTACTGAAATAGAAGATGGTAACAACCTTTTAGCTCAAAAATTCGAATATCAATACCTGTATGATGATCATGCATTTACCGAGGGTGATGTACAGGAACCCGGCATTATTTACATCGATGAAAACACCGGCTTTGCCAATATTTATCTAACTGACAAGGAATATAAATTCCTGGCTACATCCATTAACCACGATTTAATAACCATTTAAAATGAGTGACGAATTATTACCTACCCCGCCCCCAGGAGAATTATCCCCAATTGATGAAATCCCAAATGCTAGTTCATTGATGAATGCCAAAATTTTAGGGATTAATAATGATGGTACCACCAAACTTTTCAAGATCTCCGATATTAAGGGAGACTATAAGGGTCAGGCAGTAATTGAAACCAATCCCGGCAGTCCGGTATTGGCTCAGTTTTATTCAGCCAAACCAGGTGTATATACCCATTTTAAAGATGCAGACAATTTATCTTTAGTAATTCCTGCAAAAGTTGGTGATGATTTTGTGTTAACCGCTGTTTTAACTTTTGACGGAGAACATTGGAGCGCAATGTATTCTCCAATTGAGATTTCATTAGAAGGCTATGCTGACAGAAAAGCGATTGATGATAATTTTAACGGAACTCAGGAAATCGTTTCAAAAGGAAAATCATTTAATACAACCCTTTTCCCCCCATCATTTTATTTCAATGGAGACGTTTTTTCGGGGGCTGGATCTCCATTAGGTAATCCAGCGATAAAATTCAATATTGTAAAGTTCACGATTAAAGCACAGAGTACAATTATCACCAAAGTCCATGTTCGAATTACCAAAAATAATAGATTCGGTGATGTATTAGGATTTAAGCAACTTAATGGATTAAGTCTGGCAGCAAATACTGAACACCTGATTACGGTGGTTTTTGATACAGTAATAGATAATACAGCTGGATATCAGTTATACTTCGAATATGCAGCTGATCAGAGAACCGATACCTTCGGGGTTGGCCAAAGTGATCATAACCCATTTCCTCAATCTGACTTTGCCATTTCTTCTTATAATATGAATGGTTCTATGGTGTTCCCGTTAGAACAAGATACATCTACCGGCCCTGATCTTGGAACCGGTGTTTTGGTTGAGTTCTTTAACGATGAGATGGTATACACACCCAATACGAAATTATTAACAGAAGTAAATAATGAAATTGTAACAGCACATCCAGCATTACCTTCACTGCAAGAAACTACTGATTTACTTAATAAAACGTCAGAGCTCATAGACGTTTTTGAATCTGCGGAAGAACCATTATTAAAAGCTGTTTCAAGTTACCAGGATACCAGCTCAACATTCTCTGGCTGGTTAGCTCCAATTGGCAGCCCTCAAAACTTTAGCGGAATTAACTTTAATGTTAGAGCAAGGGGAACGGAAGTTACCGCCATCTATTGGCAAATATGCAAAGCCAGTGATTTTTCAATATTGGCTTCGGGAACAAAAGTTGTGAGTGTTCCTCCCGCCACTTCAAAAGATATTCCGATTGGGTTCACACAAATTGTTAATGCAGGTAATGATGAGTTGCTTTTTGGCTATAAAGCAAATCAGTTTATTGATGCATTTGGAGTAGATACAAATGAGGAATCGATATTTCCTAATCCCCCATTTACAATCGCCCATTATGTTGTTAATGGTAATTTAGAGGCCAGCTTCAATCCAATATCGTCCGGACAGAGAAACTTATGGGTTCAAATTGGGGCGTTTGTAACCAAGGCTAAGCCTACGGAAGGCTTTATGGAACGAATACAGAGTGAAATCGATTTTCCCCCACCAAGTGGGATGTTTGTCCCTTACGTTAATATTATCCTTAATTCTAAAATTTACGCACTAGTTGGAAAGCAAACCAATATATATTTTAAAAACATTCTGGATACCAATATTGCATTTGACCTTTTAGATATTGATGTTGTGTGCCTCGTTGGTACTCAATATGAGAAATTTTTGAGATTTGATCCTGTAGCCTCTGGAAACTTTGACGTATCAATTAAAGTGAGGTACCAAAATGTTTTATTGGCAGCTTACAATGGGAAAATTAATATCTCAGATACAGCAAATGGTACGGGTGAAGCACTCCATATAAATCTTTTTGGAGATAGCACAAATGCAGCTGGTCAGCCTCAGCAAATTATAATAGATGAGCAGGTCACTGATCCGTTAGATATTATCTTCCAGGGATCACTAGGCACTGCACCTAACTTATTTGAAGGTCGTGGGGGTTGGACTATAGGCGATTATGCCGGAGCAGGAAGAACATTCTATAAAATACCAGTTACGGGTCTAACAACAACGCCTGCGCCTGGTGCTATCTATACAAACAACAGCTCTACATTTGGGGTAAGAGAGATAAATGTTTCCTCTGGAACCGGCTATATTTCTATTGAAAAGATTTCGGGGCCAAATGATCCACTAACAGACGGAACCCTGATTAAAGATTCCGGTACTGGCGATGCTAATATTCCTTATACCGGTATGTCTGTTGTTTCCGGCAATCCCCTCTGGAATCCAGGGACATCTGCTATTGACTACAGCTACTATTTAACAAATAGGGGCCTGACAATGATATCAGGCGATATTTTCGGTATTCATTTAGGCATCAATGATCTTTATGGCTCTCTTGATGATGAATCAATGCAGTATAACATTGATGCAATGATCACACTTTTGAAATCTATTTTAACCAAGGTTCACACTGCAGTACCTGGTATTAATTGTGCGATTATGTCACCTATAATGCCATCAATTAGCCAGGATGCCTTTGGTGAAAATGGAGGAACTTATCAAAACAGGGCCAGGTACGTTAGAAATATACAATCCTACCAGAAAAGGTTGATTTTAGAATTTGACAATATCGATGCTGAGACTGATAAAAATTTCTTAATACCCTGGAATGCAATAATTGATACTGAAAATAATTTCCCTAAGCAGCTAGTAGATGCGAATTCAAGAAACACGGATCAAATAGTACGGTACATCAATGCGGTACATCCTGTTACCCCTGGATATAATCAAATGGGAGATCAATTAAAGGCGTTCGCTAAAAGTATAGTATAAAGGTTATGCTTAAAATCCTAAACGATTCCGGTAAAGCCCTTGAATTAAATTACGATACTACTATTCCGGTAGAACGAAACAATTCATTATTTAACGATCCTGACAAATTTGTACAGGATATTACTTATTCCGGAAAGGCTAAACTTACCCCAAACAACAAGATATTCATACAATACGGTCACCTGGTAGAAGCAGACCGAAAAGTTTATGAATTACCGGTACGGGTTCTTTATTCGGGTGTGACCTTCTTTGTAGGGATTTTCTCTTATAAAATAGTAAGTAATGAAATAGAATTCATTTTAAAGGTAAATTATGGAGCTGTTGCTAAAAAGTTAAAACATGCTGGAGTAAGAGAAATTTATACGTTTGATCCAGATTATAGCCATCCAACTCAGGCAAACTTTCAGGCCCACATGAAGAATACCTGTGTTAACCCACTAAATTATAATTGCGTGTTTTTTCCTGTATTCAATGACAAATGGGATGACAGTGGGCTTGATATAGCATATAAGATGATTAATTATTGGGATCATGAAGCCCAACAGTTTAAAGTTGATAAAGGCAGGCCCAACACCATTGAAGCACCTTTTTTTAGACTTTCTTATTTAATCAAAAAGATGCTGGAATACTTAAATTTTAAAGTTGAAGGCGGATATTTCACTGATCCTGATGAGCTGAACATATATGTATTTACAAGGCGGGCAATGCTAGGATATGGGATTCTTCCAAGTTTAGGATATTTGCCTGACATTAAAATGAGCGAATGTTTAAAACAGGCGGCTCAAAGAAGGAGAATAAGTATTGATTTTGATGCGCCCACAAATACAATTTCAGTCGAGACCCCTAAATCGGTTTTAATCAATAAGGAATACATTGATATTTCACAGTATATAGAAAGTATTCAGTCTATTGCGGCTCCTGAACAAAAAGGTTACAGCGTAAAGCTAAAATTGGACGAAAGCGATCCGGCATGGAACACAGGCATTGGAGATGCGCCAGTTTATAAGGCTCCATACATTTTAAAGGTCGGTCAGGGTGAAAATGAAATTGAAATGGAAATCGGGACTCTTCGACTAAAGGAAGATGAAACAGCTAATTATCCCCAAAATCAGCAAACCTTCAGTATTTATCAGACTGAAGACATAAATACGTGGCCAATCTCACTATTGCATTACAGTGGAATGAAAAATGTTGCTGGGGGAAAAGTTTTCCCACAGGCTAAGCCTTTGGATTTAAATGTTGATGATGCATTGTGGTGGCGTTTTTTGAATGCAAGTAAGCCATTAATCATAACAGCCAATATTCCCCCTTCCATCGTGGAAAGAATGAAACCAAGAATTAAACTAGGATGTAAATCTGAACAGGGACATTTCTTCCTGGTACTCCCTAAGAAAATATCTTATGCCTTTCAAAACAAAAAAACGGATCTGATGAGGGTTAAAATAGAGGCTCATACAATGGATGTTGGAAATGATACAACTGTTTTCATTGACACAATTGATCCAGAAGAAATTGTGTCCCGTTCGATATCCAGGTATAAAGCATATTGGGACCCGAAGGTTCATGGCTTTAATGAACTGAGAATTGAACGTATCCCATTATCCGGATCAACAGCAACATATGGATTTACACCGATTACCCTGCCTACTGATGATGGCGGTGCTGGTGGCGATGTTGGTACTGCATATCGTATACAAGGCCCGAGGGATTCTCCTAATGAAACCAGGTTATATTGCAATACGCCACCTAAATATTATGTGGCTGTAGGTGTAAAAGGATCCTTTGTGGCACACTCAGGTTATTATACGTTTGCACCTTTACCAATTGGTGCTGGTGTCCCAGATAATACGAAACCAATATGGATTGTATTTTAAGATGAAGGACATACATGAATTATTAGACATCCGTGGGAAACTCGATCAATGGGCACAAATTACCATCGCTAAGTTTCAAAAGGAACTCCGAAGACAAAAAATCGGGGTAACGGATGAGTTGTACAATTCCTTTGTTTCACAGGTTCAACAGGAGCATGACGAACTTTTAGGAGTAGTATTAAAATTTAAGTTTTATGGCCGTCTGAGAGATATGGGCGTGGGTCGTGGATTAATTGCTCATGCACGTAGTTTGAACCGGGCAGACCGTGCCGGGGCCGCTGTAGGGGCAAATGTTTCCTATACAAACAGAAGGCCGAAAAAATGGTATAACAAAACCAAAATGAGCCAGGTATACAGGCTTCAGGAAATTTTAGGTTCAGACATGGGCCGGGATGCCTCGGCATTTGTAACCGATGCATTTAATCAAATGGGTATTCAAAACATCAAATTATAATGGCAAACAGGAGAACAGATACCGAGGCGGTAATTAATTTGGTCATCAATGGCAAACAGGCCATGACTTCATTAGGTCAGTTAATGGTAGCACAGCGCTCATTAACTTCAGAGTTCAGGCACATGAATGAACTTGATCCGCAATATCCAAAACGCTTACGGGAACTTCAGGCCATAAACCAGGCGGTAAGGCAGCAGCGTGCTTTAATGCAGGGTGTAAATGATGAATCGGAAACGCTTAAGGAACATTGGCTTGAGATTACCGCAGGCGTTGCCGCTGGTAATTTGCTGTCTGGATTTTTGGAAAGTTCAATGAGTGCAATCCAGACTTTTATAGCCGGATCTCAGGCCGCATTTTCTGAATCTGAACAGGGACAGGCACAACTGCAGGCTGTTATAAAATCCACTGGTGGCGTTGCTGGTCAAACCAAAACCCATTTGGATGAAATGGCACAATCGATCATGAATTTAACCGGTGTAGATGATGATGTGATTACTAAATCTGAAAGCCTGCTGTTAACCTTCACCAATATCAGAGGGGAAATCTTTGATCAGACTTTACCGGCCATTGTTGATATGACTGCTGCCCTGAACAATGGTAATGTTTCAATGGAAACAATACAGGCCACGACTATGCAGGTCGGAAAGGCTCTAAATGACCCGATTAAGGGTATGACTGCTTTAAGGAAAGTAGGTGTATCATTTACAGAAGATCAGGTTAAAACGGTAAAAAGCATGGTTGCGACAAATGATGCAGCTGGTGCCCAAAAGATCATTTTAGCGGAGTTAGCAAAAGAATTTGGCGGTGTTGGAAAATCTCTGGCTGAAACCGATACCGGATCAATGCAAAAGCTGCAAACCAGGTTAGGGAATATTCAGGAATCTCTGGGTGGCTTAATTGTACAATCAAAAGCCAGCATGTCCCAGGTTTTTGCCCCACTAGTTGGATGGCTGGAACGTGCCACAGAAACCCGGCTTTCTGAAACGCTGGATAAAGACAGGATTTCCCTGGCCGCAAACATGATCCAGCTTCAGGCTAGTAACACATCACATGAAACACGTGTTGGCATCATCAAAAGTCTGAAAGAACAATATCCCGCCTATCTGGGGCAGATTAATGCGGAAAAAGTGTCTAACAGCAATTTGCTACCGATATTAAATGAGATAAATAATGCATTGGTTATGAGAATAGCTTTTCAGAAGAAAAGTGAAGATTTAAATCATGCGATACAGGATGAAGCTGACGCATTTTTGAGGTTAGATAAAGCCAGTACACAGCTATCACAGACAATGGCCACCATAATGGATCGGGCCAAAGACAAAGGTTTAAATATCATCCTTCCAAAAAACCTTTCTGATTTAGCACAGGCCGACTTCCTAGTAAGAAAATTGAATGAAGCAAAACGGGACGGTACTGGTATTAACATCAAGATGGATGTTAATGATATCAAAGTTGCACAACAAAACTTAATGCAGTTACAACGGGGTTATAGTGATGCTGGAGAGGAAAGGGCCAAGCTCTTAAATGCACAAACCGGCTTTGCCAATAAATACAAATTAAATGGCAACGGGGAAACAACGAAAATGGCCCAAAATAATGCACCAACTGTATCAGTTCCTATAATTAGCAGTTCTGGGGCTAATAGCAAGGAACTTGAAGCTGAAGCAAAGAAAAACCTTGCTATCTATAAAAAGCTTGATGAAGATTACAAGAATTTAGGAATACAGCGGCTCGAAGATCAACTAAGTAAAAATCAAAAAGAAGTAGATCAGGAAAGCCGTAAGTATGATGATCTGATCGAACGGCAACGGAACTTCTTAAATCTTAAGAAGATAACGGCTGATCAGAGAAATACAATTGAGGCTCAAATTTCCCAATTAACTGCGGAAAAGGACACTGCTTTGTCAAACCTTAGGGTAAGGCAGGAAACCGAAACAAACGGAAAAATTATCGAATTAAGAACTAAATTAACTAATGCACATGAAAATGAGCTGCAAAAGGAAAAGGATCTTATAAATAAGTTTTATGATGGATTAGAAAAAGACAACATTGGAAATCAGTCTGCCTTAGATAACCTCAAACTAGAGCGTACAAAGGAATTAAGCAGTGCCGAATTGCGTGAAAAAAAACGTCTGGAAGAGGAAAAGCGCAAGATTGAAACTGAATTTGGAATACAAGATGGTACTGCCAGAGAGCAAAAACTGGCAAAGATTAAAAAGCAATATGATGATGAAATCATTGCTCTGAAAGAAAAATTCGGGAAGGAAATTCAAGAAACACAAGCTTTTAAGGACACAATAGACGCTATTGAAAAAAAACGATCAGAAGCGAACGCATCTGTTGATACTGATACCGATGATGATGAGGATAAAAAGAAAAAGGATGCTTTAATTCAGGGCGCTCAAAGTGTTTCAGATGCATATTTCTCCATTGCTGCAAATAATCGCCAACGTGAAACTGACATGGCATTGCGGGAACTGGATCGGCAAAGACAGGGTGAGCTGGCGAATAAAAACCTTACTGAGAAGCAAAAAGAAGTCATAAATGCAAAATATGATGCAAAAGTTAGAGCAGAAAAACTTAAAGCGTGGCAGGCTGACCGAAACGCAGCCTTAAGCCAGGCAATTATAAATGGTGCTTTGGCAGTTGTTAAAGCACTTCCAAACGTTTTTGCATCTGTCGCAGCTGGGATTGCTGCTGCCGCTCAAATTGCAGTAATTGCAGCCCAAAAACCGCCAGAATTTGGAGTTGGAGTAAGTAATTTTGAAGGTGGTAAAGCTATCGTTGGTGAAAAAGGGCCAGAATTAATTAACGAGAATGGCAAATTGTGGCTGGCAGATAAGGCCACTTTAGCCGATCTCCCAGCTGGAACAGATGTTTATACAGCTGAACAGACTGCAAGCATGATGAAAGGCCAATCACTAGGTGAAAAAATGTACCAGCAAGTAAACTATAGCATCGATACAGCTTCTGCTAACAAAGCTGAGAGAAATTACCGCTCAAATGGGTTACAAAGCTATACATCTACCAGTACAGGAACATCTGGGTATGCTACCAGCTCAACGGGTAAAAGCGATACAGCTGCATTATTAGAAAAAATGGATTCATTAATTGAGGCTCAAAAAGCTGCCCAAGATAAAAAAGTGAATTTTGTTTATGCCGACTTTGAAAAGTATCAGGAGGACGTGATTGCTACTAGAAACGTGCAAAGTGGGTAATTTTTTATACTTTTAAAAAAACTACAAAGACATGAAAAATATCTATTACGCTATCGCTTTTACAATGTGCCTATCCAGCTGTTCCCTATTAAGAAGGCCAGCCACGTTAACTTCAAACACACTTGATTATAGTATTTACCACAACAAAGGTTTTTTTCTTACGGAATCAAACAGTGTCAGTTTTGCCTACGATCCAATAGCATCCGTATCAGCAGTAAACATGGCTGGGTATAAAGTGTCTGATAAACCTGGGAAATCCTTTACTGATGATATTTATGGAACTTCGGTACAACAATCTCCTGGAACTACAAATGAATACATCCAGGCAAAAAGGGAAATTGTCTTAGAGGAACTTTACAAGAAAGCTATAGCATCAGGTGCGAATGGAATTATTAACCTTCAAATAAAATTTATATCAATTACACGTGATAAAGGTGTAACTGATTGGGGATATGAAGCTACTGGAATGGCTATCAAGAAATAGCGCACAACATTATCGGACTAATCTTAAAAAACCTGTGTTTTTTAAGAACGAATCATTCATTAAATCCATTCCTGTTTTTTTGTCATTCTCATTTACATGGACGTAGATCATTGTAGTGGTTATTTTTGAATGGCCCATTATTTTCTGTAGTGTCACTACATCTTTAGTCTGGCGGTAATAGTGGGTACCAAACGTATGCCTGGCAACGTGAAAAGTAAGATTTTTATTTATTTTCACACTGTCATCGTTGGCAATGTCTTTTAAACACCTGTTCATTTCCTGATCAGTGGGTAAAACAAAGAATTTACCCACTTTTCGGGCAATAAATTTCTTTGCAATTGTTGACAAGGGAATTATTACCTCCCTTTTAAACCTTCGGTTTTTGTATGGAATAAATTGTAATTCATTATTCAAAGTAACCCAGCCCCATTCGGCCAACTGGATATCCGAGATCCTTAGGGATGAAAAACACGAAAATAGAAATGCCCTGAGTACATTTTGTCTAACATCGTCAAGCCGATTTGAATTGTAAAGGGATAGCAGTTTATTAATTTCATTTTCTTCTAAATACGTTATCGATGGTAAAGGGGGTGTATTCACAAAATTTTCAAAATCAGGGTTAACTGTAAGACCATCTTCAATGGCTAAGTGAAGATATGTTTTTACATCTTTTATTCTGCCCCAGATTGTGCCGGCATCGTTATCATAATCCTTTATCAATTTTGCTTTAAACCGTTGCAATAATTGTCTATCTGTTGAATACAAAGGAATAACTGATTTTAATTTTTTCAATCGCCTTAGCGTACCAGTATGTGCCGTTTTCGTTTTAAAGGATATTTCCTTGTATTTATACCGTTCACTAATTTTATGTTCCATGTAAGGTATAAAGTCACGCCTTCGGTCAATATTCTGAAGATCATCTTTGAATAACTCCATTGTAAGGTTTCGATCTTGAATCCTATAGATTTTAAAAATCTCATTTACCTTACTAAGCTCTGTATCTATTATTAATTGGTAGTCGCTGTAATCCGGATCTCTTTTGGTCCTGGGATATAACATTCCCTCTTTATTATTAACCAGGTCAGCCGGCCATTTTAGATTTAACGGTACATAGTATGTTTCTCTGTTGATAGTAACACGAAGGTACAACGATGCCTGACCATCCTTCTGGATGCGCAGTTTATTACAAATAAGTTTTACAGAATAACTGACCATAATATTGGTATAAAAGCGTTTTTTTAATGTTTAAACAATGTTGAAACAAAAACCAATAAATACCAATATTTTAATGAGTGAAAAACGGCCTTAGCGCATTGCTAAGGCCGTTTTTAATTTTTACCCTCTTAGTGTGTTAAGAGGGGCGTACCCAGCGCCGGAGTCGAACCGGCACGGTTTCCCACAGGTGTTTGAGACCAGCGCGTCTACCAATTCCGCCAGCTGGGCATTCGTCTTGGACGGGGTTGCAAATGTAGATAATGAAACTTAAAATGCAAAAAATATTTTAAAATAACCTGCAACTGGCTTACAGTATGCGGTTTGCATTTTCAGGTCGTTCATCTTTCAGCTTCTTATCCACAATAAAGGGGGCAAAAGGCAATAGAGAAGCGACAAAAATAAGGGTTGCTTTACCAAATTTCCACTTTTGTTCTTGCCAGGCCAGCACAAGTGTAGCTGCATAAAGCACAAATAACAAACCATGTGCCCATCCGGTATATTTTACATATAACGGCATATTTGCGAAATATTTTAATGGCATCGCCGCGAACAATAAAAGCAGGTACGAAATCCCTTCGGCAACGGCTACCTTACGAAAAATAGAAAGTGAACTGTTCATATATCTGATTGTTTGCTCCGAAAGTAAAACAAAGCATTTGCCTATCAAAAACTAAAAAATGATTTTACAATCTGGTGTTTTAAAGGGGAAGGCAGAGGGCTTAGGGTACAGGCGACCGTCATTCTGAACTTGATTCAGAATCTTTCCAATAGCGATCAACTAATTTTAGCCACAGAGGTTACTAAATCTTCGAACTTCCAACCTCCGACTTTTGAACCTCACTCCATCATCCATTTTCCATCCTACATCACCAGTCGTTCCCTAATCCTGTCAATATATTTCTGGCGGTAAAAATTATCCTTTATGGAAGCAAATAAAACTTCCGATGCGGTAGCTGGATTGCTGTCGAAGTGGTTCATCAGATCCTGCAGCTCCGTTTTAAGTTCTTTTTCAACAGAGGTAATATTACTGTTCACCTCAGCCAGCTTTTCGGCATCTGGTTCAAACTGCAAATCCATTAAGGCCTCGTTGATATCCATCATTTCCATTAAAAAAGATTGAGGCAACTGATAGCCCTCATCCGTTTCTACTACCCCCTTCAGCTCCAAAACATATTTCAAACGTTTTTTTGCATTGCTTAAAGTTTGGTAAGCTTTATTATTGAGTGTAGATAGGGCTAAAACTTCCTCCTGCTTTTCTTCGCTCTCATTGGCATAAAAATCGGGGTGATACTGCTTGCTGAAAGCATAAAATTTTGCTTTCACTTCTTGCTGATCGGGATTAAACTGTATAGGTAGCCCATAAAATTCAAAATAATCGGGCTGTTGCTGTTGTTCGCTCATGCTGGGTATTCAATTAAAAAGCCACAGATATGCTTCCGTAAGGAGCTGCACATCTGTGGCAATATTATAAATTTGGTTTTACTTACCGAATGATTTTAGAATATCATTACCAAAAGCAAACACCATTAAACAAATCAGGATTACAAAGCCTACAATCTGGGCCCGTTCAAGCACTTTTTCGCTCACAGGCTTACGTTGTACCATTTCAATCAATAAGAACACTACATGGCCTCCATCTAAGCCCGGAATAGGCAATAAATTCATAAAAGCCAGTGCCATTGAAATCAATCCGGTTAAAGTCCAGAATTTAACCCAGTCAAACGTACTGCCATAAACTTTGGCAATACCAATAGGGCTGCTGATGTTACGCGCGCTTAGCTTACCGGTAATCATTTTGCCAATACCTTTTGCATTATCTACAAAAGTACTCCAGGCCATATTGGCACCTACAGGCAACGATTCAATAAAACCAAAATCGACATGCGCGGTTTCAGGCATTTTAAAATTAGGTCCAACCCCAATTGTTCCGTCTTTAGCTACTTTCAAATTAAATTCAATTGCTTTTCCATTACGCAAAGCCTGAATTGAAATCTGTTTGTTTTTATTGCCGGAAACTTCTTCTTTAAACTGATCGAAGAAAGTAACCGCTTTGCCGTTCACTGATAAGATGCTATCACCAGGTTTTATTCCTGCTGCATAGGCCGGATATACCGGTTTTTCGAATTTCCTTTTGAAAAGCTTATCAAAAAAAGAAGGCTGATCTGCTTTTTCATCGGGTGCCAAAACCGTAGCCACACTGCCCATGCGGTAACGTGGGGTAATAAAATTCTCTTTATCGTTTTTAGAAAGTTTGTTCAAAATCGTATCTGGAACAGATACATATAAAGTTTGATTTCCCCTTAACACGGTTAACTGCGCACCATCAAACAACACTTTGCTCGAAATGGCATCTTCAAAACGGATTAACTTATTTCCGTTGATGGCCAAAATGCGGTCGCCATTTTTAAGGCCAATTTCTTTGCCTAGCGTACCAACCGAAATACCATCATTCAGCTTACCATTAACAGTATAGCTTTGTCCGTATTTAAAGGTAAGCATCCAGAAAATGATTACCCCAACAATTACATTTACAATAATACCACCCAGCATTACAATTAAACGTTGCCAGGCTGGTTTAGAACGAAATTCCCAGGGTTGTGCCGGTTGGGCCATTTGCTCGGTATCCATGCTTTCATCAATCATGCCGGCAATTTTCACATAACCGCCCAATGGCAACCATCCCACTCCATATTCAACATCTCCTTTTTTGAAGCTGAAAAGCTTAAAACCCCAGGCATCAAAAAACAAATAAAATTTCTCTACCTTAATACCAAATGCCCTGGCTGCCAGAAAATGTCCTAATTCGTGTAAAATAACCAATAAAGACAATCCGAGCAACAACTGCCCCGCCATAATCAATCCATTCATATTTTCTTTTAAAATTTTTAGGTTAGATGTTAAACTATACTTTTTGTTACTAATTCTCCGGCTAAGATACGGCTATGTTTATCAGTTTCTAAATAATCACTCAATTGCGGTTTTTCAATGAAACCAATCTCCTCCATGCACTGCTCAATTACATCACTCATCTCCAGAAAACCAATTTTATCTTCCAAAAATGCCGCTACCACAATTTCGTTAGCTGCATTTAAAATACATGGCATGTTACCGCCCTTTCTTAACGATTGATAGGCCAAACCTAAATTCCTGAAGGTTTCTATATCTGGCTGCTGAAAGCTAAAGTTTGGATAATCCAGAAAATTAAAACGTTTAAAATTGTTTTTTAGCCTGTCGGGATAATTTATAGCGTACTGAATGGGCAATTTCATATCGGGCAGTCCCATTTGGGCTTTCATCGATCCATCGGTAAATTGCACCAGTGAGTGGATAATAGATTGCGGGTGTACAATTACATCAACCTGATCAGCCTCGAGGTTAAATAACCATTTGGCTTCGATTACTTCAAGGCCCTTGTTCATTAGCGAAGCAGAATCGATCGTAATTTTAGCCCCCATAACCCAGTTGGGGTGTTTAAGTGCCTGTTCTTTTTTTACTGTCGATAAGAAATCTCTTATTTTGCCTAAAAACGGACCTCCAGATGCGGTAAGGTAAATTTTTTCGATTTCATTATGCTCCTCACCTACCAGACATTGAAATATGGCAGAGTGCTCAGAATCTACAGGTAAAATTTTAATCTGATGCTCAGTAGCCAGTTGGGTAATTAATTCGCCCGCTACCACTAAAGTTTCTTTATTGGCAAGTGCAATGTTTTTCCCAGCTTTTATAGCAGCAATGGTAGGTTTCAAGCCGACCGATCCCATTAACGCAGTAAGTACAATATCGCTATCGCCGTAAGCAGCAACTTCGGCCAGAGCTGCTTCACCTGCCAAAACTTTTATATGTGTAGCAGATAAGGCATTTTTAACTTCGTTGTACTTGCTTTCATCGCAAATTACCACAACAGCAGGCTTAAATTCAAGCGCTTGCTGAATAAGTAATGTAGCATTCTTTAGTGCCGATAACACAGTAACTTTAAAAGCTGCAGGATGATCTCTTACAACTTCTAATGCTTGTGTACCTATGCTTCCTGTAGAACCTAGTATGGTTATTCTTTTCAAATCTTTTAATCTCGTAGCGCCTAAATTTAATTAAGCTTTTATCAATTTTTTATAGCTGTTCTTCCAAACGGCATTCAGAAGAACGATCGTCATCTCTACTGAAGCGCAGCAAATGGAGAGATCTGTATAGATCTCTCGACTACGCTTGAAATGACGGATCTATCTATTAAACTATATACTTCTCCAACCCCTCCGCCAGTCTCCTGTCGTTACTCAACCTTGGTACTTTATTCTGCCCACCCAGTTTCCCTTCGCTTTTCATATAACTTACAAAAGCATCTTTCTGCAAAGATCGGATAATTAAAGGTTGCAAAATATTGCCTTCAATCAGGTCAAAGTAATAAATATTTTTCTTTTGCAAAGCCTCATCTACCTTTTTACTAAAAGCAGCCATATCTTTTGGTGCTGTCGAAAACTCTACAAACCACTCATGGTAAGGCAGTTCTCCAGCTTTTGGGTTAACCTGTGGTGCAACCGTAAATTCGGTTATTTCTACCTTTTCTTCGTTGGCAACACTTAACAAGGCGTACTCTACTTCTTCTCCAATTACATGCTCGCCAAAAGCCGAAATAAAATGTTTAATACGACCAGTAACTACAATTTTATAAGGATTTTTAGACACAAACTTAATGGTATCACCAATGCTATAGCCCCATAAACCCGCGTTGGTATTTAAAATCAGTGCATAATTGGTATCCAGTTCAACTTCTGCAAGCGATAAGCGTGTAGGCTGATCGTTATGGTATTCATCAGCCGGGATAAACTCGTAAAAAATCCCTGCATCAGCCAATAATAACAAGCCTTTATCTTTTTGCGAATCCTGGTAGGCAATAAATCCTTCTGAAGCCGGATAAGTTTCAATGGCATCTATTTTTTTGCCGATACTCTGCTCAATTTTAGCCCTGTAAGGTTCGAAATTTACGCCACCATAAATAAAAAGGCTAAAGTTTTTGAAAATCTCTGCAATTTTTTTGCCACCCGTTTTCTCCGAAAGTTTATCGAAATACATCTGTACCCACGGCGGAATACCCGAAATCAAGGTCATGTCTTGGTTGATGGTTTCCTCCACAATAGCATCAACCTTTTGTTCCCAATCTTCAATAATATTGGTTTGGTAGGATGGCAACCTGTTTTTTTGCAAATAAGCCGGCACATGATGCGCCACAATACCCGATAAACGCCCCACATTTATACCATGTTTCACGCTCAACACCGGACTCCCCTGTAAAAAGATCATTTTACCGTTTACAAAGTCAGTCTTTCCTGTTTCGTTAATATAAGTTAAAATGGCATTACGGGCAGCTTTAATGTGCTCTGGCATCGACTCTTTTGAAAGTGGAATGTACTTTACCCCCGAAGTGGTACCCGATGTTTTAGCAAAATAAAGTGGTTTACCTTTCCAAAGCACATCAGTTTCGCCGGCCACAACACGGTCAACATAAGGCTTTAGTCCTTCATAATCCTGAACAGGAACATGCCTTTTAAAATCTGCGTAGCTTTTGATCTCCGCAAAGTGATGGTCCTTACCAAATGCGGTATATTTAGCCTCTTCAACAAGCTTTTTAAGGATGTTATTTTGGGTATTTACGGCATTATACTTCCATTTGTTAATTTGCCAAACTGCAAACGCTGCAAAGGGTTTACTTAATGCTGCTTTTAATCCCATTTTTAATGATTGAATTACGGAATGATTAAATGATTGAAGGGCGAATATTTACCTAAACGATATTATGCAAAATATCCGGGTGTTCATCGCCTTTATATTCGCTAGAAATTTTGCGGTAGGCAACCGTTAAGGCCACACTCGATAGCGGAACAATAATAAACGAACTTAATATATTTACAATAAACGCCACTAAAGGCCATTGCAGATAGTTTAACAACAGATAAATTAAATAGCCACCGCCCAAAACCACGAGTAACAATAAAATTTTAGTAAAATTCCCTTTGGTAGTTGCCAGACTCAGTTTAATAGAATCGAACGGAGTTGCTCCTTTATCGATAATGAAAAACGGGAAGAAAGAAATCCTCAACCAGGTGATAAAAATGGCAATAATACCTACAGAAATAGCCACATTTTTAACAATAGTTACATTAATACCGGTATAAATAAAAGGAAAGGCAACCAGGATAACCACCAGGTAAACGCCAAAAATACAGCCTACAAAATAAAGGGTAGCCACCAAAAATCGAATAATCTGCTGACGAGTTGGTAATGTATCTACAATTTTAACATCGCTTTCTTCATCATCCATTAAATGGAAAATATATTTGAACAGCGAAAGGTTGATGGTAAAGTACAGCAGCACAAAAATGATAACCATGATGATGCTCAGCGCCTTACTTACATCCTTTATAAAAAAGGCCATTAAGCTCGATGCACTGGCAGTAATGAACATCAAAAAGCACAGCGTTGCAATCGAGAAATAATGTTTCTTGGTTATGCTCCAGGCTTTTTGGATTACATCATTAACGGCAAATGTGCTTTCTTTTAAATAGTTTATCATTGTTGTTTAAGTACCACACGTTTAAATAAATCCTGTATAAATCCTAAACCATAAGCAGTTAATTGGATAAAGGAAGATATAATGCTCAAAAATGCAACTTTTAACGATTTATTTACAGACCATGAATGAAAAAATATCAACATAAAGTAAATCAATAACAAGAAGTTACAAACATATGCTAATGGAGGATATATAAAGTTACACAAAATAGTGAAACCAAAACCCAATGTAAATAACGCCGGAAAAAAGTGTACCAGTTTTAATTCATTAGGAAAATGTTTATAGATATTTATCCGGGCCCTGCCGAAAAAATGCAGTTGTTTATAAAACTGGCTAAAACTGGTGCGGCGTTTATGGTAAACTTTGGCATCAGGAATCAACCCAATTTTAAAGCCATTTTCGTGAATACGGATGCTGTATTCAATATCTTCGCCCAAACGGGTTAAAATAAATCCACCAACCTTTTCCCAGGCCTGGCGCGAAACACCCATATTAAAACTGCGTGGGTGAAACTGCCCCACGTGCTTTTTGTTACCGCGAATACCACCAGTAGTAAAAGGCGAGGTCATGGCGTAACTAATGGCTTTCTGCACTGGAGTAAAGCTATCATGGGCTGCATCCGGACCACCATAAGCATCTAAATGGTGCTCGTATAGGTAGTTTTTAACAATCTCGAGGTAATTAGCCGGAACCAAGATATCGGAATCAAAAATAACAAAGTAATCGCCTTTAGCCCTTTCGAAACCAAAATTGCGTGCAAAGCCCTGTCCGGCATTTTCTTTGAAATAATATTTGATATCGAGCTTATCTGCATAAGAATCGACAATGGCCTTTGCGTCGTTTTTCGAACCATCTTCGATTACCAAAACCTCAAACTGTAAATAAGTTTGTTGGGTAAGGGTATTCAACAGTTCGTCTATCTCTTGCGGACGATTGTAAAGTGGGATGATGATGGAGAAAAACATTTTGTGAAGGTTGAAGGTGAAAGGTTTAAAGGTTGAGGGTGTTAGGCGGACAAACCTTCCGCCTTCACGCTTTCTACCTTAATTCCTTTTCTATCAAATACTGGTTTCTTTCTGGTGCGTTACGCGATAAAAGTTCGGCAATGAAGCCTGCCAAAAACATTTGAGAACCTACAACAATGGCAACCAACGATAAATAAAACAAAGGTTGGTCGGTTACATCGCGGTAAGCCAATCCCTGCCAGATTAAATATTTCTTTTCAAACAGGATATACAGGGCCATGACAATACCGATAAAAAAGCTCAATACGCCCAGCGAACCAAAAAAGTGCATGGGGCGTTTGCCAAATTTACCCACAAAAAATATGGACAGTAAATCTAAAAAGCCGTTTATAAACCTGCTGAAACCGAATTTCGTAGTGCCATATTTACGTGCACGGTGCTCTACAACCTGCTCCGAAATTTTATTAAAACCTGCCCATTTCGCAATAACCGGAATGTAACGGTGCATTTCGCCGTATACTTCGATGGTTTTAATTACATCGTTGCGATAAGCTTTTAAACCACAGTTAAAATCGTTTAGCTCGATGCCGCTCATTTTACGGGTAGCAGCATTGAATAGTTTTGTTGGGATGGTTTTCGTAATCGGATCGTAACGTTTCTTTTTCCAGCCAGAAATGAGATCGAGTTTCTCTTCTTTAATGCGGCGGTACAACTCCGGAATTTCGTCGGGGCTATCCTGTAAATCGGCATCCATGGTAATTACCACATCGCCCTGAGTAGCTTCGAAGCCTACATTTAAAGCTGCCGATTTGCCATAGTTACGCCTAAATTTAATACCTTTTATGGCCTGGTTTTGCAATCTTAAATCTTCAATTACCGACCAGGATTTATCGGTACTACCATCATCAACGAGTACAATTTCATAGCTGAAATTATTTTCGATCATCACTTTATCAATCCATGCCGTTAATTCGGGCAGCGATTCGTCTTCATTAAATAAGGGTACTACAACTGATATATCCATTTTTTAAGCGTAAACCTTGCAGGTTTTAAAAATCAGCAAGGTTTGTTTAAATTAAAACGTGCAAATTTCATCAAATTAAATGATAAAACCTGCACGTTCAAAATTTTATAAAAGAAATTAGCCCTCGTTAGGAAACGAATTAAAGATAACCGGCTCTTTTTTCTTTAATATAGCCGATAAAATTAATGACAATACACCATACAAGGCTAACGAAACACCAAAACTGGTAAAGATATTTTTAAAAGTTGGCTCAAGTTTTTCCTGCATATTACCTGCTTTAGCCATAGCTTCATCAATTTGTTCGCTGGCCATTCCAAATTTCTCCATCATAGCTCTCTGTGCAGTTTCAATTGCAGCAGCAGCTTTGGCAGGAAGATCTGGATCGATAATTTTCATCAGCACCGCATTATATAGTGTTGCGGTTAATGCCAGAATTAGTGAAACAATTAAAAAAGCTTTAAAAGCTTCTCCAAATGTCCAAAAACCACCAATTTCTTTACGGATGTTAATACCTACTACGACCAATAAAGCAATGAATAAAACAAATATGCCTATCTGAGCTGCAAAACTGGTGTAAATTAATACGGGATCAATAAAATGCAGGGTTAACGATAAAATTACCGAAACCGCAGCCAGCATTAATCCATTTTTTAAAGCTAATTTGGAAATAAGAGCACTCTTGTCCATTTTTTTAAATTTTAGTTAGTTATTGATTGTTGTGATCAATGTATAAGATGCTGCATCGAAAGCTTTGTTACTGCTAAACTGAATTAATTCTTTTTCAGTTTCTTTACTGCCTTCTACATCAAGGAAGAAAACCATAAACGGCACAAACAGTTCCTGCATCTCTTCGCTGATGTTTAACTTACCTGCTGCTTTGCAAATATCTTCCACACTGCTTTCTGCCAACTGCTGATTGCTAATCAGTTCTTCATAAATTTCAAACTCATCCTGAAACTCATCATCTTCAACCAATAAAAATTCTTTCAGGAAATCGCCTAATTCTGGATCTAAGTCTTCGTCTTTACATTCTTTGATATACAGTAAGAGATTTAGCAACTCTGTCCCACGCTCAATGGTTTCTTCTTCGATATTAGCCCACTCATCGCTCTCCAAATAATCATCTTCGAGTTTTTGAACATCGTTGCTAAAGAAATTCACCATCAATAAATCGAAAAATACTTCGCGTAATTCTTCAAATTTCGGATGTGAATCAAAAACAGCATCAAAAGCAGTTACCTTATCCAGGAAATTTACATCCAGCCCGAAAGCTGCCAATAATTCTATTTCAAAACCCGCTACATTGGTTGCCGAAACTTCAGCGTATTTATTAATTGAAGCGCTTAGCGCCTTTTTCACTCTATTGTCCATACTTAGTTCTTTTATGTCATTTTCAGGATTTTTCAGATATAATATTCTATTGCTCTTCCTCTATCCTTATTACATTTAACGCTTTTGGTACTTCAGCTAAATTTTAACTTTCCCAGTATTGATTGTTATTATAAACCAGTTTTACTTTTCCTGTAAGTTCGGTGCCCAATAACGGACTGTTTGCCGACCTTGAATAATTGCTTTCAGAATTGTACAGCCATTTTTCGCCAGTATTAAGCACTGTAAAGTTTGCTTCCGCCCCTTCTTCAATTACCGGAACAGATAAATTTAACAATTTACGTGGATTAATGGCTAACTTCTCTGTAATAAGACCAATATCCAACCCCGCCTTTAGCAATAACGGCACAACTGTTTGCAGGGCTATAATGCCATAGTGCGCAATTTCGAACTCTACATTTTTAAATTCGATTTCTTCGGGGCGGTGCTGCGAAGTAATGGCATCAATTGTTCCGTCTTTTAAGCCAGCAATTAGCGCTTTAACATCAGCTTTGCTGCGTAATGGAGGTTTAACTTTATAATTGCTATCAAAATCGCCCAGTAATTCTTCGGTAAAAACCAGGTGGTGTGCCGTTACATCGCAAGAAACACGAATACCATCTTTTTTTGCTTTGCGAATCAATGCTACCGAACCAGCGGTAGAAATATTGCTGATGTGGATTTTAGTTTCGTTATAACCTGCTAAAAAAAGATCGCGGGCAATGTGCATTTCTTCAGCTAGTGCAGGCAAGCCTTTCATACCCAACAGCACTGAGTTTTTACTTTCGTTGATCTGTGATTTTCCGGCAATAGATTTGTTTTCGGGATATACCATCAACAAAGCATCGAACCCCTTGGCATATTGCAGGGCACGGCTCATGAAACCATCATCCTGTAAAGCTTTATCTCCATCTGAGAAAGCCACAGCCCCTGCCTGTTGCATATCAAACAGCTCAGCCAGTTCTTTGGCTTCGCGGTTCTGACTAATGGCACCTACAGGCAATACATCTACCAGGTTGTTTTTAGCTTTATTTACAATGTATTCTACCTGCGATTTCGACTGTACTACCGGACTGGTTTGCGGTAATAACGCCAATCCCGTAAAACCACCTGCCTGTGCAGCAGCGATAAGCGTTTGTATATCTTCTTTGGTTTCGAAACCCGGATCACCTGCAGCGCAGTTTAAGTCGAAAAAGCCAGGGCTTAAAAAAGCTCCATGTGCTTCGAAAACCGTTTCGGTTTTTTCAGTCGTTAATTTACCTATGTTCTTAATTTTGCCATCTTCTACCCTGATATCGCATTGCTGGTTATTAAATTTACTCTGCGGATCGGCAATGGTTACATTTTTAACTAGGAGATTCATATTGTTTTTTTTGTGTTATTAAAAAATCGGATGAGCAGGATTTCAGCTGCAATAAAAACCAGCGACAAAATTAGACAAAGTTTCCATAAAGTCTGTCCGATTTTATTGGCCCCGGCAATTAATTTAATCGCATCTTTATCGGTATCGAATACTTTTACATTGTTTTTTCCTGTGAGTTCATTAAGCGCAGCTTTATCCAGGTAATGCATATCAGATTCTGACCGACCATTGTTGAAACTATAAACGGCTAAAACCGAATCAGCCAGTTTAAGGTTATAAAAACCTGCACGTTTTATCTGATCGGCAACGTAAATCCATGTTTTGCCATTGGCCTGCCTCAGTTCGGGCGTTACCTCAAAATTATTTGTGGTAATGCTCAGGGTCTGGTTTTTGCCCAAAGTTATTTTTTTGCTGGCCAATGCATTATCGTTACCCAAATTGTAATATAAAGGCACCTCATTGCCACCGCTTAAAGCCAGGCGGTACATCAGTGGCACAAAAACCGGGTGACGCGCCAGGTCTCCGTCGGTTGGATTTAAGCCACTGGCCGATAAATACACCGAACCACTACTAACGCCATATTTAGCAAAAAACATTTTGCCGCCGGGAAGCAATAAAATATTTTCCTTATTGGCCGAGGCAGTTTCAGCAAAAGAAAAATAGCGGTTCACTGTAGGAAGGTCCAGGTTTTTGGGTATTTCTTCGAAAACTGTTTTAAAAACAGGATGTTGTAATTCGATTTTATCGATTTTCGTTTCGCCGGTATTTAAAGTCTGAATAGCCGGCAGTGATAAAGCATTTAGGAAAGTATTATAAGTGTTAATATCGACATCCAGATCGGGAAAGAGTACGATGGTTCCACCAGCGTTTAAATAATTTTTCAGCTGCTGAGCCAAGCCACTCGATGGATTTTTTAAACCGTTTAAGACAATAAGTCCGTAATTGGTAAAACCGCTATAATTCACATTGTTTTCCGAATTTTCGCTCAGTTTGTAATAGGTATCGGCCGCGAAAAGCGCTTTGATATAATTTCCGGCAGTAGGGCCGTTAATGCTCAATACCGGAAAACTTTCTTCTACTTTAAAGCTAAACGAAAGGGTATCATCGAAAGTTACCGGAAAATCTTTAATGCTGATTACGCCTTTTTGCCAACCAGCTTTTAAACCCGAAAAATTTAAGGTATCGCGGATAATCTTTTCAGCCGGAATGGTTACCGAACCAAGTCCTTTCTGCTGATTGTTGATGCTTAGCTTTAAAGGAATGTTTTTTGCTTCTTCTGCTGAATAGTTTTTTAACTGCACTACCAAACGTTCATTAGCTCCGGGCTGGTGGTTGGGAGAAAGTACCCAAACGCTATCAACCGCTATATTGGGCAGCGGAGTGGCATTTAATTTTAAAAACGAATATTGAATATCGGGTTTAGTTTCAGCTTTTTTACCAACCGAAATATTTTGCTGAAAATCGGAAATCAGAAAGCTATACTTATTTTCAGGTCCGGTTAATATATTGCCCTGCCTGTTTAAAATTTGCTGCAGGTTGCGGTTAACCGCCGAAATTTTCACTTCATCCAGCGCTTTTAAAAATTCTTCGGCATTAAGTAAACGTTGGTGCTTACCTTCAAAATCGTTGGTGAGCAACTGAAAACGATCGTTAATACCAAAACCTTTAATCAGTTCTTTCGCCCTGCGTTTGGCTTCATCCAACAGGTTACCATCTTTGTTAATGGCCTCCATGCTGTACGAGTTATCGATATAAATGCTGGCAATATTTCCAACCGCCGTGGTTTTGGTTTTATCAGCCGGAATGTAGGGCTGTGCAAAAGCAAGTACTAAAAAAATTAAAGCTAAAATCCGCGAGAAAAGGATTAACAGGTTTTTAAGTTTCTCTTTTGAAGAATTTTGCTGTTCTACTTCCTTTAAAAGCTGAACATTAGAGAAATAAACTTTTTTAAACTTACGGAAATTGAATAAATGAATAATAACCGGAATAGCAACCGATATTAGTGCGAAAAGAAAGCCCGGATACAGGAAATTCATTAAAAACCAAAGATAGAAAAAATATGGAAAGTGGCGAATCGGGATTGTAATAAACTTAAAGGATTAGCTCCGTCGTCTACTCTTATGCAATCAGGACCTGATCAATTGCTTCACCCGTCAATTTTTGCCGGATGAAACAATTGATTGAGATGCCGGCCAGGCAACCAGGCAGTTTAGCAAAACAAAAGAAACTATATCTGACTTTCTCTTATGCGGTCCCTGATTTCGGCCAGCGATTGATCGATCAACAATTTTCCATCCCTGAATACTTCTTTTAGTTCGCCTTTCCTTTCTTCCTCCCAGGTGCATTGATCTTTTAGCTGATATTCGTCGTTTGCATCTTTAAAAATCTGTAACAAACCTTTGGCCGATTTTTTGGTGCCATCATCGGTAACAGGGTCTTTAAAAATCTCGCGACCTTCGCCTTTTACTTCTCCATAAGTTGCTTTCATGGCAAAACCAAAGGTATCACGGGTGTTGTACTGATAAGTAAAGGAACCAATACCCAATACCACATTGGTAGAAGAAAAACCTTTTGCTTTTAACCTTTGGCAAATCTGGCTGGCTCTTTCTAAATTAATGCTATCGCCATAGATGGCACCAATCTGTGGAACAAGTTCTTTAAAACCTTTTGCATTTACTGTTCCTCCAAAAACGTCCCAAAGCAGCTCAATTACGCCTTTCCGCTCGTTTTCATCCTTACCGTTTGCGTTACCGCAGATAATGTCAACAGGATCACCAGAATCGGGGCGAATTACCACTTTTCCTTCCCGATTAACTATTTCATTTTTTAGCTGAGGAAGGTATTCAGTTAAAACCTTCCATAAATCCCAGGTATCGGAAACAATAGAAACAATCCCATTGGGATAAACTTCCTGGATCAACCTTTTGAAGGTTTCGAGTTCGCCGGTATTTGTTCCCATGCACATTACCGAATGTTCTGTTGCGGCAACTGAACCGCCGATCAGTTCCTCATCCGAATTGGCATTGTAATATTCTTCCAGAAAATCAATTGCCGGGATAGTGTCAGTTCCGGTAAAACTCAATAAATGGCCAGCTGCCGAAGTAACCGCAGCTTCTATGCCACCCATACCGCGCATAGAGAAATCGTGTCCCTGCCAGTTTACAAATTCGGGCACTGACGAAGTTTCTGCAGCAGCCCTTTCCAAAATGCCGCGGTATTGAAGCGCCAACGTTGCAGAATTACAAGGCAACCAAATCACTGCCGACAGCAATGTTTCGAAATAATTAGTCAGCCAAAAAAACTCAGGTAACGTATTGTACATGGTAAACATCGGAATACGCAAGGGCACTTTCGATCCTTCTGGTAAAGATTTAAATACCATCGGAATGTAACCCAGATCGTGTAAGGCACCAATATGGGCAGTACCTACCTGGTTTTCGCCCAGGTAATTGTTAATGCGGCGGGCATATTTTTTTAAAACTTCCTCTTTAGGCTGACTGAAAAAGTTTTTATCAAACTCTTCGATAATATATTTTTTGATAAAGTATTGTAAGCCAAATAAAACCACATGATTGATTTCTTCGTATCGGGTTTTTCTTGGTGTCCAGTTAGAGTAGACTAATGTGGTCTGTTCAGGATATTGTCGTCTGTGGTCAACTTTGTAACCATCTGTTAATAATAATGGGTTCATGGTTCTATCTTTTAAAAATCGTAAACTGTTGTATTAATATCTTTCTTCGAAATTGTTTCTTTAATAATTGGCTCAATTATTCCCCATTCTCCTCCTGCTAAACCACATCCTATTCTTGGCATGTGGACCGAGGCATTAAGGTCACCTGCAAAATCTGCAACCTTTCTTAAGCCTTCTTCTACGGCATCATATCTTATGGGAGCATTGCCATTCTCATCTTTAATTATTTTATGCTGACCAATTAAATTGGCTATCCATAAATCTTGTTCCACCTGTACAAACTGAACTTCACCAAGATTGAAATTATCTTTCGATAGATACCAGGCTCTGTAACTATTTTCTGGAGCCTTCCATCTTTTTGAAATCGCTAATACGAATCCCTTTCCCCACCCGCCAATGTTGTTACATATATGAACGATTATCTTATTTCCGTTATCTGAGGGATTTGTTGCGTCACCTTTCTTATATTCAATATTTTTCATCTTTAATTTCTTCCTTTTTCGTTTGGATACAGGCTTTGTAAAGTATCACTCTGCCAAAATTGTTTCGTTTCGATATCCAAACAGGTTAATTTTCCTGTAAATGCCGCTCCTGTATCCATGTTCCAAACATTACAACCGTTCATTGGAACTTCTACATTATAATAGAGCGTTGGGGTATGGCCTATATAAATTTCGTTAAAAAGTAAAAGCCGCTTAGGATATAACGCAGAGTCTTTTTCAATCCGATTATCCATCGTGAGCGCCACTTCCCACAAGGTCCTGTCCCACGAATAATTGGAAACATAACGCTCTTTAGCCGGCCCATGCATAGACGAAAACCCGGCATGGATGAATAGGTTATTTTGCTCGTCTACGTGATAATCTTCCATCTGCTCAAAAAAAGTCAGGTGTTTTTTCTGCTCATCAATATCAATACCGGCATAACTTTCTATAGTTTCTTTACCACCATGCTGATACCAGATTTCATCTACAACAGCACTCCTTAACCAATCTTCACACCACACATCATGATTTCCTCTGATAAAAACACACTCATGACCATCTTTCAGTTGCAAAAGATAATGGATTACCTGTGCTGATTCGCTCCAGCCATCTACATAATCGCCTAAAAAAATGAGTCTGTCCTGTTTAGTTACCGAAGCCCTTTCCAACAACTGGATCAGGGCTTTTAAACCTCCGTGGATATCGCCTATTACCAGTGTTCTTTTCATATTTTAAAATGTTATGTATTCAGCAGGTACAAAATCTGTCAGCCACACGTTGTTCTCTGATAAATAAAATTTGTATCCTGCCCGGTACATTGCCCCACTATCAATGGTTAGTACAACAGGTTTTCCTCTCCTACCACCTACTTTGGTTGCAGTTTCCTTATCAGCGCTTAAATGTACATGCTGCCTGCTCATTTTCTGGAGGCCCAACGCTTTAATGTCTGACAGGAATTCTTCAACCGTACCATGATACAGGTATTCCAAGGGTTCGGTTTCATTTAAATTTAACTCAACCGGAATTGAATGCCCTTGATTTGCCCTGATTTTCGTTTTATCTGCGTTAAACGCAAATCTTTGTTTATCGTTATTTTCTACAATGTATTCTAGTTGTTCAATATCTATTCTTCTATCATAAAGGTCGAATTTAGCAATAAGCTCATTCACATCTGCCCAGCCATTTTCATCGAGCTTTAAGCCTATTGTTTCAGGCGAATGCCTCAAAATATAACTTAGTAGTTTGCTTATGCCTTTTGTTATTTTATTGTCCATAATACTACCCTTTAATTTTCTCTTCATAAAGCAGGTAATTCTCATCGTCGAAACACACGAAAATTACTTTTTCTATCTTTTCCTTTTCAGCGAAATTATTTACCGATGCAATGGCAATATCTACTGCTTTATCTTTTGGGAAATGATAAATCCCTGTGCTAATGTTTGGGAAAGCAATAACTTTAATGCCATTTTCTACTGCAAGGGTTAAACTATTTTGATAGCAATTGGCGAGCAAAATATTCTTTTTTTCACTTTCTCCGTTCCAAACCGGCCCAACGGTATGGATCACATATTTTGCTGGTAAATTGCCTGCCGTTGTGATCACAGCCTCTCCGGTTTTACATCCACCCTTGTTATTTCTGATGACCATACAAGCTTCTAAGATTGCTTTGCCGCCTTTTCTGTGGATTGCACCATCCACTCCGCCTCCACCTAGCAGCGAACTATTTGCGGCATTAACAATTGCGTCGGCTTTAATTGTTGTTATATCGGCTTTGATGACTTCTAAAATCATTTTTTGAATTTTTACTGGTAAACTTTTTTTCAGGAGATCTTATCCCTTACTTCCATCAAGGCAAAACCCAATAAATTTAAACCTTTCCAGTTTTTGGGGATTAAAGCATTGGCATTATCCTCCGCTAATCCAATTCCCCAAATTGTATCAACCGGGCTGGCTTCAACCAGAATTTCACTTTTGATCTGTAAGAGGAACAATTTCAGTGCCTCATTTTGAGAAAACTTAAGCAGGTTGCCCTGTTTTACGATATCAAATTTATGCGCATCCCAGACTTCTGCATTAAAATTTTGGATCTGCCTGCCCAGATCTTTTACATCTTTCGGGGACTCTTTTGTTAATATTTTTTCAAAAACCTGTTGATCGTTAAACAACAAAGCTTTTTTTGCCATCATATAATGCTCTGCTGTTTGATAAGTGATATGATTTTCAATAAATGGAGATGCCCACCATTGGCTCATACAAGTTTTAATAACCGATCCATCTTTGCTTCTTTGGTGTCCCCAGAACATTAAAAAGTCAGGATTGCTTCCACTCATAATATCGAGTAACCAATTTATATCGTATTTCATATCAATTTGTTTTAAATTTAATAAATCACCCTACGTACACTTTGCAAGCTTTTTAAGCTTAGCAATTACAGCAGCACTAAGTTCATCGTGCGTATTATACTGATCAATACCTTTTCTTTTACAAACGATATCAACATTGCCTTTTCTCCAAAACCCATCTTCACAACAAACCATTAACTTACCGGAATCGGCAAATAAACCTAGCTCCATCATCGAAATAGGTGATTTGGAATTGCCTTCCAGAAATAACAAAATCACATCTGCATTTTCCATCGCATCCAGTTCCCAGTTAACCTGTTCGCTAAATTGGGCATTTTCAATCGACTGCGTCCAGCTGTGATCCCAAGATGCCCTGCGCGGATTGAAAACGATTACATGATCCAATGTTTCCTCCGCACTTGCATGATCAATAAATTTCTGCTGCCAATTATCAGCATTACCCATATCAATGGTACCGGCAAGGAATACCGAAACATCGGATGCAGAAATAACCTGAGGAGGATTAACTGTTTTCATATTTCTTTTATAAAATATCTGTTAATTTTAGTTGTGTTACAACAACATGGTCAATTTCTTTGATCGAATCGGTGGTAAAAACCTGATCAAAATATTTACCTAATTCATTAAAACCCTTACTAAAAATCCCGTGACTAATGGCCAGATACAAATGCCCTGCATTTTTATTTTTGAGTTCTTCAGCGAGACCTATAAAGGTTCCCCCACCATCACATATATCATCCACGATTAAACAATCTGCCCCTTTTAAATCGTCAGCATAAACTTTAAAACCCGATAATTTGCCGGTTTTAACATCCCTGCTCTTCGAGCACTCTACTACCTCTGCACCGCCGAGAAATTCAGAAACTTTATAAATTTTCTTCAAGGCACCGCCATCAGGAGAAATCAGTTTTACCTCTCCGCCAATTTGCGCAACAACTTTCTGAATAAAAACGTGGTTTGGAGTTACTGTGCAGTTATTTAACAAAGCAGGGGTAACTTCCGAATGCGGATCGAAAACAGTTACGTTATCAAGACCAAGTGCATTAATGATATCGGCATAAACTTTAACCGTTAAAGGTTCGCCCGGTATCATTACCCGGTCTTGTCTTGCAGCCGGAAAATAAGGAACAAACAACTTAATCGCCTTAACCCCCATCCGCTTCAATGCATCAACAGTAGTACAGATTAAACCCAGATCGTTGAAAGAATTGATGCGGTGTGTAATCTGCACAACCGATGCGGGATCGAAACTACCACTTATTTTAATGTGCGGTTCGCCACCGGCAAATACGAAAGACTGAAACTGAACAGCATTTTCTATGCCTAGCGGGCTGAAATTTTCATCTAAGTTGATCATATATTTGCGTATTAATTACACAAATATAAAAACACTTTTCAATAGTCAAAATATTATTTGCGTTATTTTTACGCAAACTTAATTTCAAACTGAAAATCTTCTTGTAACAACTGGTCGTATTTGGCTTTATCAAACTTAAATAACTTGCCTGGCCGGCCACTGGAGCTCGTTTTAACAACTTTATCAGTTTCTTTTATGATACCAAAACTTAGAATTTTTTTTCTGAAATTTCTTCTGTCAATATCGCGTTCAAGAATGGAACAATACAAATTTTCAAGATCGGAGAAAAGGAATTCGTCATCTAACAAATCGAAACCGATCGGCTGATAAGTTAGTTTAGCTTTTAATCTTTGGTGTGCCAGCCTTACCATTTCATTATGATCGTAGCCCAGCACCGGAATCACATTAACCGGAAACCACCGCGCATCTTTTGCGTCGGTATCGGCTTTAAGCATAAAATTTTGTGGATTAACCAGGGCAAAATAAGCGACAGATATTACACGTCCGCGGGAATCGCGATTTACCTCATCGCCAAATGTGCTTAGTTGCTCTAAATAATTTACACCGATACCTGCCTCTTCCTGCAATTCCCGTTTAACTGCATCAATTAGTGATTCATCATCTTTGATAAAACCGCCGGGCAAAACCCACCTATCTTTAAACACCCCGTATTTTTGTTGAACGGCCAAAACGTAAAGCACGTTTTTCTCGTAGCCAAAAACAATAGCGTCGACAGCGATTTTAATATTCTGATTGATCATAAAGATTTGTGTAAAAGAAACACAAATCTAAAAAAGATATCTGTTAAGCAGAAACGATGGATTATTTAATACGCAAAACCCGGAAACTCGATATTTACAATCTTCCAGCTTCCATTTTGAAGTGCAAAATACAACTTAAAAGGACCACTGATAATTTTCGATTCGTTTTTTAATACCGCTCTGAAACCGGCAACGCCCTCTACAAATCCAATCCCTTTTTCTTCACCCATCAACTCGAAATTTACATCGATGATATCATATCGTCCACCAACGTATTCATCTGACTGGCCAAAAATCCCTTTCAACCGGGCAACAATAACCTCTTTACCGATTACTTTACTTCCTGGAAGGATAAAAAAATCGCTCAGCTCTGCAGTGATCGTTTTAGATTGCTTAAACCACGAGTTGATAAAACGGATGGCACTGTTTACCAAATCGGCCTGGTGGTTAAAGGTTGGATTTTCTAGCATTTTGCAAAATAAAGCTTTCTTATCGATACTTTTTCATGGCAGCCCAAAGTTTTTCATCCATGCCGTAAACGTCTGGCCGGTATTCTATTTTATCGTTCTGTGCCCAGGCCGTAATGTAGGTAATAATTAAAGGTACAGATTTTTTAGGCGCAAACCAGGCCGGTTTCAGCTGAAAGGCCTTAAGTGTATCTGCTTTTTGAGCCATGCGTTTTTTATACCATTTCACATGTGTACTATCAATTGGAGGCAAATCTACTTCTGCTCTTAGCTTATCGTAAGTGTATGAATCCTGAACCAACAATTCTGCAAACTCCAAAGGTTTTTCGATACGCACACAACCATGGCTAATGGCTCGGTTACTTAGGTTAAAACCATTTTTATTATTGGTATCATGCAGGTAAATGCTCGAGCTGTTATCGAAAATGAATTTGAACTTGCCAAGGGCATTACCACCTCCCGATCCCTGCTTAAATTTAAATGGCAATTTATCTCTCGAATAGCGGTTCCAGTTAATGGTATCGGGCTCCCCTATCAGCTTATCTTTATAGTAAACTCTAATGTTGCTGTTCGATAAATAAAAAGGATCTTTCCGGGCCATCCAATAGATTTCGCTTTGGGCAATACTTACCGGAATATTCCAAATCGGATTAGCCTGTATCGAATTAATTTTACTAAACAATAATGGCGTTTCGTGGTTCTTCGGTTTATCGTCTAAATTGCCTGATATTGCAAAGGCTTTTAGCTTGTCTTCGTAACCATTTTCGCGTTTCCCGCCAACACAAACTTTCATAGAAATTACGGTATCCAGATTATCCAACCAGGTCAACCTAAAGTCAGGAATATTTACCTGCACATAGTTATCTCCTGTGGCCGGAATTTGCCATCTGAAGCGCTCCATATTTAGCAATAAAATTCGCTTTTCTGCATCAGAATTTGCATTAAGATATGCAGATTGCAAAGCCTTATATTGTGATGATTTTGGTTGTGCAGATTTCAGATTATCAACCAAATTTTTTCCGTCTAAAAGTTGCAACATTCCTGCACTATCCGGGCGCCCAACTTTGATGTAATAACGAGAGAAAATATTACGCGGATTTACCACTCCAAACTTCAAATAATTGGTATAATTTAAGTAGGCATTGGCCGATAAAAGTTCGAGCTTTGCAATTACCGGATAGCTCTCTTCTACTTTCTTAAATTTATTAGCTGTTAACACCTCCAATAAGTCTGTTATCTCATCGCCTTTAAATATTTTGGGATTGAAACCATGCGCCTCACTTTCATTTAAATAAGCTAAAAGCGAATCGAGCTCACCATTAATGTAAAAACGGGTTACCAGCTTAGGTTCGTTATAGTTATTGTTATAAAATGCTTTAATGGTTTTTGGATTAACGAATTTGCCCGAAAGACTATCCATTGTTTTAACAAAAATGCTGTCGTAAGCTACAGTGTCAAAATCTTTGTACATTTTGTTCTTAAAATGTTCAGATAGTACTTTCCCAATCTCGGGTGGGCTTTTAAACCATCCACAAGCAGAAATGAACAGTACAAAGGGTAAAATCAGAAAGCGAAACTTTTTCAATTTGTTAAAAATTTAATACAAAATAAGGGTTATTGGCAATAAAAACAGCATAATGGCAAATTAAGTGCCATTATTTTTTGTTTTACCATTTCAAACACTATATTTGCCATCGCTAATCAGCTAAAGCATTGATATTGGCAGAAATAAATTTATGAACTTAACTTTGAACCATCACTTACATCTACACCATCGCCGATAGGCGATGATATATGTTTGTTTTGTACTTCAAAACGTTTTTTCCGTAAAATAATTTCTTGTTCACTCTATATTCAATACTTTGAAAACACTTAAAATTGCTATCCAGAAATCGGGTAGGTTAAACGAAAAATCTGTAGAAATCCTTAAAAACTGTGGTTTAGCATTCGAAAACTACAAAAGTTCACTCATTTCAACAGTTACCAATTTCCCTTTAGAAATTCTTTTCCTCCGCGATGACGATATTCCAGAATACGTACAGGATGGTATTGCCGATCTGGGCATTGTTGGCGAAAACGTAATCGTAGAAACCAAAGCCGAGGTTGACTATCTTCAGAAACTGGGTTTTGGAAAATGCACCTTAAAAATTGCTGTTCAGGCCACCAGCACCATTCAAAATTTAGAAGAGTTAAATGGTAAAGCTGTAGCAACTTCTTACCCGGTAATTCTCGAAAAATTCTTAACAGAAAAAGGCATTAAATCTGATATCAGAACCATCTCCGGCTCTGTAGAAATTGGTCCGGGTTTAGGTCTAAGTGATGCGATTTTTGATATCGTTTCTACCGGCGGAACATTAAAGAGCAACGGACTAAAACCATTCGCAGATGTAATGCAATCGGAAGCGGTTTTAATCGGAAACAAATCGATAGCCGACAATCCTGAAGTGGCAGAATTACTGCAAAGGATCCGCTCGGTACTCAGTGCAAAATCGAACAAATATGTAGTACTGAATGTATCAAAAGATAACCTTCAAAAAGTAGTCGATTTACTTCCAGGTGTTAAAAGCCCAACGGTAGTTCCGCTCTTCGAACCGAACTGGGTAGCCGTACATTCGGTAATTGCTGAAGCCGATTTCTGGGATAAAATAAACAACTTAAAAGCAGCCGGCGCAGAAGGTATTTTAGTAATGCCAATTGAGAAAATAATCAAATAAAATCGTTTAAATTCATATTAACTATTAGTTAATATTAAAATATAAAACATTGAAAATCTACAATTATAAGGATTTATCTAAATCAAAAATTGAAGGACTTTGTTCCAGACAGATTGAAGACGATAAACTGGTTGAAAACCGTGTTACCGACATCATAAAATCGGTAAAAGAGGATGGAGACAAAGCCCTTTTTAATTTTGCAAAAACCTTTGATAAGGTTGAACTGGAAAAGCTTTTTCTGGATGCCGCAGAATTAAAAACCATCGCAGCTGGCATCCCGGCCGAAGCAAAAAAAGCTATCGACGTGGCCTACCAGAACATCAAAAACTTTCACCTTTCGCAATTAAAAACAGAGGAGAAAGTAGAGACTATGCCTGGTGTAGTTTGCTGGCGCGAAGCAAGGGCAATTGAAAAGGTTGGACTTTATATTCCGGGTGGGACCGCAGTTTTACCGAGCACCTTTTTAATGCTGGCTACACCAGCACTTCTTGCGGGCTGTAAAGAAATAATTGTATGCTCGCCACCACAGCAGGATGGCAAAACAAATTGCTACCTGGCTTATTGCGCTGTGCTGCTTGGTATCGAAAAAATATTCATGATTGGTGGTGCACAAGCCGTAGCTGCAATGGCTTTCGGAACCGAAACAGTGCCACAGGTATATAAGATATTTGGCCCCGGCAACCGCTATGTAACCACTGCGAAAACCATGGTACAAAACAAAGTGGCTATCGACATGCCCGCTGGCCCATCGGAAGTACTGGTAGTAGCCGATGAGACTGCCATTCCGTCATTTGTTGCTGCAGATCTGCTTGCGCAAGCCGAACATGGAACTGATAGTCAGGCCATACTGGTTTCTACTTCAAATCAAATCATAGCCAAAACGCTTAAAGAAGTTGAAAAACAGCTTGCTATTCTACCCAGAAAGGAAATAGCTACCAAAGCAATTGATAATTCTTACGCTGTTTTAACTGATAATATTGAACTTGCCATACAGTTTTCAAACGAATATGCGCCCGAACACCTGATATTGGCAACTGAGCAGTACCAAAAGCTTATTCCGTTGATTACCAATGCAGGATCGGTATTTTTAGGTAACCTAACACCCGAAAGTGCAGGCGATTATGCCTCTGGCACGAACCATACTTTACCTACCAGCGGCTTCGCAAAAGCATATTCGGGCGTTTCTGTCGATGCTTTTATTAAGAAAATTACTTTTCAGCACCTGTCAACCGAAGGTTTAAACAACATTGGTACAACTGTTGAAACACTTGCTGCTGCAGAAGGATTGGAGGCACATAAGAATGCAGTGAGTATCAGATTGGGTTTTGAGTCGGGAACCTGAAGTCCGGAGTCAGAAAATATTAAGTAAAAAACAAAACTATCGGTGTAATCAAGCAATCTGTGTAATCAAACCGAAGGAAAATAAACCACCAAAATGGACATCAACGATTTAGTAAGAGAAAATATAAAAAACCTTCGCCCCTACTCTACTGCAAGGGACGAATTTAAAGGCCAGGCATCGATTTTTTTAGATGCCAACGAGAACAGTTATGGCTCGCCTTTACCCGCCAATTACAACCGTTATCCGGATCCGTTACAACTGGATCTGAAAGATGCAATAAGCAAAATAAAAGGCGTTCCCATAGAGAATACTTTTTTAGGAAACGGCAGCGACGAAGCCATCGATTTATTGTTTCGTGCTTTCTGTAATCCGGGCAAAGACAACGTAATTATTTTGCCGCCAACTTACGGCATGTACGAAGTTTCGGCGAATATAAATGATGTAGAAATCCGCAAAGTTAGTCTGCTTCCGAACTTCCAGTTAGACATGGAAAAGATTGCAGAAACAATTGATAAAAACACGAAATTAATTTTCATTTGTTCGCCAAATAATCCTACCGGAAATTCGATAAACCGTGAAGATATTGAAACCATTTTAGCCAACTTTAATGGCATCGTAGTGGTAGATGAAGCTTACATCAATTACGCCCGCCAAAAAACATTTATACAAGAGTTAACTGAATATGGTAACCTGGTAATTTTGCAAACTTTTTCGAAAGCCTGGGGACTTGCCGCTTTACGTTTAGGCATGGCCTTTTCATCAACAAAAGTGATCGATGTTTTAAACAAAATTAAGCCACCTTATAACATCAATCAGGCCACTCAGGATTTAGCTTTTGAGGCGCTAAAAAACATTGCTCAAGTTAACGAATGGATTAAAGAATCTGTTGCCGAAAGACAGCGTTTATCTATCGCTTTAAATGAGCTCAAAATCGTAACCAAAGTTTATCCATCTGATGCGAATTTTGTGCTGGCAGAAGTAACCGATGCAGTTAAAATTTATGATGATCTGGTAGAAGAAGGAATCATTGTGCGCGACCGTTCAAAAGTGACACTTTGCGAAGGTTGTTTACGCATAACCGTAGGCACAAAAGAGGAGAATGATAAACTCTTAACCGTATTAAAAAACCTATAACTGAAAAAACAGATTATACAAATGAAAAAAGTATTATTTATCGATCGCGATGGTACGTTAAACATCGAACCAGATGACGAACAGGTAGACAGTTTTGCCAAACTAAAGTTTTATCCACGCTCGTTATATTACCTATCGAAAATTGCCAGCGAAATGGATTACGAACTGGTAATGGTAACCAATCAGGATGGACTGGGAACTCCCTCAAACCCGGAAGAAAATTTCTGGCCGATCCACAATTTCATGTTAGATACTTTCGCTGGAGAAGGTGTTAATTTCAGCGAAATTGTAATCGATCGCACTTTTGCAAAAGACAATGCCCCTACCCGTAAACCTGGCACTGCCTTGCTTACTAAATATTTAAACGGCGATTACGATTTAAAAAACTCATACGTAATTGGCGACCGCTTAAATGACGTGGTTTTGGCGAAAAATTTAGGTGCCAAAGCAATTTTCCTCCGTCAGAATGATGCACTTGGTTCTACCGAAGCATTGGATAAACACGAAACTTTGGTGGATGTGATTATTCTGGAAACCAAGAAATGGGAAGATATCTATAACCTTTTGAAAGCAGGAAGCCGAAAAATTAGCCAGATCCGCAAAACCAACGAAACCGACATCACCATTAACCTGGATTTAGACGGTACCGGAAAAGCAAAAATTGAAACAGGACTGAACTTTTTCGACCACATGCTTGATCAGATTGCCAGGCACGGAAGCGTAGATTTGGAGGTAATTACCAAAGGCGATTTGCATATTGACGAGCACCACACCATCGAGGACACCGGAATTGCACTGGGCGAGGCTTTTGCTAAAGGTTTAGGCAATAAATTAGGAATTGAACGTTATGGTTTTTGCTTACCAATGGATGATTGCCTGGCACAGGTTGCTATCGATTTTGGTGGAAGAAACTGGATTGTTTGGGATGCAGAGTTTAAGCGCGAAAAAGTGGGCGATATGCCAACTGAAATGTTTTATCATTTCTTTAAGTCGTTTAGCGATGCCGCAAAATGTAACCTGAACATTAAAGCCGAAGGTGATAATGAACACCACAAGATTGAGGCGATTTTTAAAGCATTTGCCAAAGCCATTAAAATGGCGGTAAAGCGCGATGCCGAAAAAATGGTGTTACCAAGCACAAAGGGCCTTTTATAGGTAAAAACTGAAGGTCGGAAGCTCGAAGGTGGAGGGCTTTGACACACTGACTTTGTTAAATAAACCCGATAGAGCGGAATAGCGCATAGCGCAGCGAGGACTATAAGCGATAGCGGGACTTACAGCATCCTTGAAAAACTGGCTTTCATTTTCAAATTTTATAAAGATTAAAGATATAAAAGGCAATTTAACAGTTCAGATTTGATAGACATTTTGTCTTGATACCTGACACCAAACATTTGACACTAAACACTTGATACTAAACATGATCGGAATAGTAAATTACGGGGCTGGTAATATTTTCTCGCTAACTGCAGCTTTAGATCGCTTAAACCTGCAATATGGCATGGTTGATACAGAAGCTGACCTGGAAAAATATAGCCACATCATCATCCCGGGTGTAGGCCATGCAGGTGCTGCCATGGAAAAACTAAAAGGCACTGGGCTGGTTGAAGCGATTAAAAAGCTTAGCAAACCGGTGTTGGGCATTTGTGTGGGCATGCAGCTGATTACCGAACATTCGGAAGAAGGCGATGCAGCACTCTTAGATATTGTACCGGTAAAGACCAAAAAATTTGATAAAGCGCTGAATATCAAAATCCCACATATGGGATGGAATGCGGTGAGCCCTAAAAACAATTCGCTATTTGAAGGTGTTGAAGATAATACACAATTTTACTTTGTGCATTCGTACTTTATTGAATATAACCCTACTTTTGACATTGCATCTGCTGATTATGGTTTAAAGTTTTCGGCAGCAGTACAAAAAGATAATTTTTACGGCGTTCAGTTCCACCCGGAGAAATCGGGAAAAGCCGGTGAATTAATATTAAAGAATTTTTCAAACTTAAGCTTATAAAATGTATATAATACCTGCTATTGATATTTTGGACGGAAAGGTTGTTCGTTTGCGTGAAGGTGATTACAACCAAAAAACGGAATATGATGTTTCCATTGCCGAGATGATTGAAAAATACCGTTCGAACGGTACAGATTTCATTCATATCATCGACTTGAATGGTGCAAAAGGTGATTTCAGCAACCAGAAGTCACTTTTCGAGATCATTAAGAAAACAGAAATGAGGGTGCAGTATGGCGGCGGAATCCGTACCATTGAGCAGGTTACCAATTTGCTTGATGCAGGTATTCACCGGGTAATTGTGGGTACTCAGGCCATTACCAATCCTGATTTCCTTCCTTCATTAAGCGAAGCTTTCGCCAAAAAAGATGATTACGCAAACCGTATTGTTATTGCAATCGATGTGCTTGACGAAGTGATCAAATACTCGGGCTGGATGGAAAGCTCGCCTATTAAACTAATGGATTATGTAGATAAATGCCTATCGCTGGGCTTCTTCCGTTTCCTGTGTACCGATATCAGCAAAGATGGAAAATTAGGTGGTGCAGCTATCGATTTATATGAAAAACTACTGGAACACTCGCCAATGATTAAATTAATTGCTTCTGGTGGTGTAAGTTCAATGGATGATATTTACGAATTGGCTAAATACCCAATCAGGAGTGTCGTGGTTGGAAAAGCGATTTACGAAAACCGCATCACCATCGAAGAGATTAAAGAATGGAATTTGAAGGCGTTGAGTTCAATCTAAGCGGGCAATGAAATCAAAAAACATGCTAATTGCTAGTTTATTATTACTATTAGCCAGTTTTTGCATGTTTATTTGGGGAATACATATGTTTACTTACAAAGGTGACTATACAAAATTCATGAGCATAACTGGATTTTATAGTTTTATCTTATGCATTCCAACCTTCATTTTAGCTATAATATTAATAGTCATTGCAGATCGCAAAGTAGATAAAACTTAATTCTTTATCTATAACATGTACAATGACGAAACCAAACAAACACATGCTTTCAAAAAGAATAATCCCTTGTTTAGACGTTAAAGATGGCCGCACGGTAAAGGGTGTAAACTTTGTTGATTTACGCGATGCAGGCGACCCTGTGGAGCTGGCGGCACAATATGCACAACAAGGTGCCGACGAACTGGTTTTCCTGGATATTACCGCTACACACGAGCGTCGCAAAACGATGATCGAAATGGTTAAATCGGTTGCCAGGCAATTAAACATCCCTTTTACCATTGGTGGTGGAATAACCGAAATTGCCGACGCAGAAGCTCTTTTAAACGCCGGTGCCGATAAAATCAGTATCAATTCGGCTGCTGTTCGCAACCCTAAACTGATTAAAGAACTGGCCAAAGCATTTGGCGTTCAATTTGTAGTTTTAGCCGTTGACACCAAACATGTAGATGGGAAGAACATGGTGCACCTGAATGGTGGAAGGCTAATTACTGAACTGGAAACCGAAAACTGGATTAAACAAGCCGAAGATTTAGGTGCAGGAGAAATCCTGTTAACCTCTATGGATCATGATGGTACTAAGGCAGGTTTTGATTGCGGATTGCTGAGTAAGGTAAACCAAATGATTAATATTCCGATTATCGCCTCGGGCGGTGCTGGTAACATGGATCATTTTACCGAAGTTTTCCAAAAAGCAAACGTAGATGCTGCTTTGGCCGCCTCGGTATTTCACTACGGCGAAATTTTGATACCCGATTTAAAACACGAGTTAAGCAGAAACCAGATTCCGGTAAGAATATAAATTAGTCCGGAGTTAGCAGTCCATAGTCATGAGTCTGTTTTTCCGAAATAAAGAAATAAAATGAACATCGATACATCATCTCTTGATTGGGATAAAACTGCAGGTTTATTGCCTGTAATCATTCAGGATTATAAAACCTTAGAGGTTTTAATGCTGGGCTACATGAACGCTGAGGCCTTGGAAAAAACCCAGGCCGAAGGCAAAGTAACCTTCTTTTCACGCTCAAAAAACCGCCTCTGGACGAAAGGAGAAACCAGCAATAACTTTTTGTATGTAAAGGAGCTTTTTGTTGATTGCGACAATGATACCATTCTGATTAAAGCTGATGCCGTTGGCCCTACCTGCCATACTGGTAGCCGCAGCTGCTTTAAAACAGATTTCAATCAGAATTTCATTTTTGAATTGGAAAATATCATCAACGACAGATATGAAAATCCTGTAGAAGGTTCGTACATCAACAAAATGCGCAGTAAAGGTTTGAACAAAATTGCGCAGAAAGTTGGCGAAGAAGGCGTTGAAACCGTAATTGCTGCACTTGCCGAAAGTGAAGAAGAATTTATTGGCGAAGCATCAGACCTGCTTTTCCACCTGATGTTCTTGCTAAAAGAAAAAGGCTTATCAATTCAGGATATTGCTAAGAATTTAGAGAAAAGACATAAATAAGGTAGAAGGTAGGGAGCTTGAAGGTAACTATCCCTCAAGCTTCCCGCCCTCTAGCCTTCCAGCCAAATCCGCATGCTCAAACACATACAAACCCTTCCAGGCCACCAAAACCCGGTATATGCACTCGCACATTCCGATCAGGATGATATATTTTTTAGTGCCGGTAACGATAAAGGCATTGTAGAATGGTCTTTAGCTCAGCTGGCTTTTGTTAGGGTTAAAATGCCTGTGCAAAGCTCTGTTTATTACCTGCACTATTACAACAACCAGTTATTTGTTGGCGAAAGAAGTGGTGCTTTTAGTATTTACGATTTAACCAAACAGGAAGTTGTTGTGCGTGTGAATGCACATCTGAAACCGATTTTCAACATTAAAACTGTTCAATCCAAAAATGAACTCATTACCACAGGCGAAGATGGAACAGTTGCGGTTTGGTCCTTAACCGATTTTAAAGAGATTTACCGCTTCCAGGCGGCTTATGATACCGTAAGAACCATTGCACTCTCTCCGGATGAAACGGAGATTGCCTTTGGCTGTAAAGACCATCTGATTAAAATCTATAACCTGAGCGATTACAGCCTGAAACAAAACCTCGAAGGACATAAACTTCCGGTAACAGCTTTGGCTTATCATCCCGAAAACAGGTATCTAATTTCGGGAAGCCGCGATGCACAGCTTAAAATATGGAGTTTGCCCAATTACGAATTGCTGCAAACCATCCCGGCGCACATGTTCACGGTTTACGATATTGCCTTTCACCCTACACTGCCTTATTTTGCAACTAGCAGCCAGGATAAGAGTATTAAACTATGGGATGCCGAAAATTTCAAATTGTATAAAATTTTAAGTCTCGAAAAAGCAGGAATTGGCCATACCCACTCCATCAATAAAATTGTTTGGAGCAATGATGGCAAATACCTCATCTCAACCGGTGATGATAAACAGGTGATGATTTGGGAGATGGAATAATTTACATTTATTCAGAGTCCTTGTCACCCTGAATTCATTTCAGGGCCTCTGATTAGAGATGCTGAAACAAATTCAGCATGACGATTTTTCAGCGCGATTAAGGCAAAAAATGATCTTTTCTATAAGATACATTTCATGCCACTATTCCACAAACCGTTTAATAATTCTGAGTTTATGTGAATATTTGCCTAGCTCTTTATTAAAAATCCCTTGGTCATCAATCGGATCTATTTTGACTTTCGCCGAGGCATGGATAATTTCGTTCGGGCTTAACATAATCCCCACGTGCGTAATTTTGCCTTCATCGTTATCAAAAAAAGCAACATCGCCTGGTTTACATTCGGCCAAAAATCCCACCAGTTCACCCTGTTCGGCCTGTTGCGAAGCATCGCGGTTTAATTTGATGCCCAGCAGTTTAAACACCAATTGCGTAAAACCCGAACAGTCTAAACCAAATAAATTTCGTCCACCCCACAGATACGGGATATTCTGGAAAAATTTGGCTGTAGCTGTAACATCAGCCTTAAAATCTGTTTTATGATTATCGTGCACATCAAAGCCGATTTTATATCGCTCAGAGCCAACGTAGCAAAATTCGTTCTTTAAAAACGGAAGGTTACTACCCGGGCACAAGTGGTATAAACTACCATCCTCGGCGGTAAGGGTATTGTTAAAGCTTAAAGGCGCCAGCAAATGGCAATCGTGCATTTCTGCAAATTCGTTCTGGCTAACGGGTGCTAGTTGCCTGAAATCCATCCAACCTTCATAACCATCGTATCCATTTTGAACCAGCCACCAACGTTCTTCCTTTTGAAGAATTTCGACGTGGTCGCCAAATAAAAGTTGTGATACAATTTCCGATCGATCTGATGCATCTGCCCGCAAAGGTGCTACTGCAACCCTGCAAATACCGTATTGGTTTTCCATTTAATGTACCTGTAAATTAGTAGAGTAAAACTAATAAAATACATCCATTGCCTAACATTTTGCCTGCAAATTTGTTATTTTTATGATGATAACCTTTTAAATACACACGCTATGAATTTTAAAAAAATATTAATTGCCGTTGATAATAGCACCTGCTCAGAAAAAGCGGCAAAAGCCGGTTACGACATGGCAGAAAAATTTGGAGCAGAAGTAGCATTGGTTAATATTATCGAACCTATCCCAGCCAACGTAAATCCTGATTTAACATTGGCACCTGTGTTTTTAGAAACCTACGACAATAGCGAAGAGAACAGTCATGTTTTGCTCAAGGAAATGGAAGCAAAATATAGCAAGGAAATTAAAACAACTTATTTAAGCATTGTAGATACCGCAGCACACGGCATTATCCAGCAGTCAGACGAGTGGGGGTCTGACCTGATTGTAATTGGAACCTATGGCCGAACCGGATTGTACCATTTTTTGATGGGCAGTGTAGCCGAACACGTGGCCAGGAAATCAGCTTGTCCGGTTTTGATTATCCCTAATAAATGTGAGGTGGATTAAATAACCAATATTCAAATCACAATAATCAAACACTATGCTCGTCTAAACCTGGTGTTTTATACAGTTTGAAAATTGATTTATTGGTAATTGGTTATTTTAAGAACCGGCACAAAAAAAGTCTCGATTAATAACCGAGACTTTTTAAATTAATATCTTTTAATTATTAACCTTCCTGGTGTAACCAGGCTTTCTTAGCCAATAATTCTTCTTCTGTTTCGCGGATATCTTCGTCGTCTACGCAACAATCAACCGGACATACTGCCGCACATTGAGGCTCATCATGAAAACCTTTACATTCAGTACATTTATCAGATACGATATAATATACTTCGTCTGAAACTGCTTCTTGAGTTGCATCAGCTTCGATTTGTTGATTACCAAAATCAATGATACCGTTTAAATTGGTACCATCAGAAAAACGCCATGCAGTTCCGGCATCGTAAATTGCGTTATTTGGACATTCTGGTTCACATGCCCCACAATTTATACACTCATCTGTTATTTTAATTGCCATGTTTTCGTCTAATTCTTTTGCTTAGTTTACCTTTGCGCTGCAAATATAAGATATAATCAATTAATAATAATTCTAAATATGTCAGCATTAACTCAAGAAAAAGCAATAATCGCGTTTGGTGAACTAGGCAAAAAGCTTACAAACCCTACTGACATACTAGGAAATGCACTTTATAGTGCCGAAAGTGCCAATGCATGGTTCACTCAAGAAAATATAAAAAAATCTGTTTTATCTTTTGCAGCTATGCTGAATGAGGCCGATTTAGCTCTTTGGTTCGAATCGGCAAGGTTTAGTACATCGCCTAAAAAGGTGGGCTTAATCCTTGCCGGCAATATCCCTTTGGTGGGTTTACATGATGTTTTAAGCGTTTTAGCTACCGGAAACATTGCACTCATTAAACTTTCTTCATCTGACGATAAACTGATTAAAACCGTACTGGCAGAGTTGGTTAAGATTGAGCCTGCGTTTGCTGACAATATTGAATATGTAGAGCGTTTAAAATATTTTGATGCAGTTATTGCCACAGGAAGTAATAATTCATCACGATATTTTGATTACTATTTTAGCAAAGTACCCAACATTATCCGCAAAAACAGAAACAGCGTTGCTGTTTTGGATGGAACCGAAAGCAGGGAAGATATCCAAAACTTAGGAGCCGATATTTTCGACTATTTTGGATTAGGGTGCAGGAATGTTTCGAAAGTATATTTCCCTAAAGGTTATGATATTGCCCATTTATACGAAGGTATTGAAAGCAATAACCAAATTATTAACCACTTTAAATACCAAAACAATTACGATTACAATAAATCTATTTATCTGGTAAATGCTGCAAAACATTTCGATAATGGCTTTTTATTGTTAAAAGAAGATGAAAGCCTGGCTTCGCCTTTAGCAGTGCTTTATTACGAAGAATACGAAAACCTGCAAGATGTAGAAGATAAACTGAAAGATAAAGCAGCAGATATTCAATGCGTGGTTACCAAATCTCCAATAAATGTAGCCAGTTTTGATTTCGGCCAAAGCCAACACCCAAAACTTTGGGATTATGCAGATAATGTAAATACAATTGAGTTTTTGAATAGATTTTAAACTTATTTGCATTAATTTTAATTTATGAAAAATTTACTGCTCATCGCCTTTTTTATTTTTACGTTTTCAATTGTAAAAGCTCAAGGCCCTCCAGCCATGGCAGAGCCTACAAATTCTAACAAGCTTCTAATAGATGAACTAATGGAAGTTAGTAGTTATAAAGTGCTGTTCGAAAGTTCCTGTATTTCTCAAATTGATAATATTTCTAAAAAAAATAAATGGACTAACGATAAACTTGAGAAAACAAAGGCAAAATTAAATTTTCAGGATTTTAAAAATTTCACCGTCTATAATGCATTTTCATCCTTAACTACAGAAGAGCTAAAACATTTTATAGCGGCTTACAAATCACTAAAAAAGCGAAAGGTAGAGACAAAATTCTTCCTGTTTAATCCTATTATATCAAATAACATCTCAAACTATCTAACCAATTTTATTATAGACAAATAGCTGATAAACTGGTCAAAAAGCTAGTTAATATTTAAATTGAATTATAGTTTTTTATTTAGATATTCGCTAATTGACCTGAGCCAGTAGATGTATTGTTTCATAAAAGCGCTATCCTTTCTTTGCATTTTCCTATTTGCAAATTTTGCTAAGGCACAGGTATGTACAGGTACTTTTGGTCAACCTTTAATTAACCAGACCTTTGGACAGGGTAATAATACCGATAACTGGTATGGTCCTTTAGCCCAATATGCACCTGGTGCAACTACATTTACCACTTTCATGGGACCTCCGGGGCCAAATTCAAGAGCTTTAGCGCCAAATCAATCAGGCTTGGTTAAAACACCAGCTACTCCGGGCAACCCCTACCCTATTTACTGGCAACCTCACGCAGACCATACCGGCGATAGCAATGGTTTAATGCTTTTAATTGATGGTGTAGCTACCAAAACGGTATTTTTTGAGCAAAAAATGGATGATCTCTGCCCTAATACACTTTTAAGGTTATCAATCTGGGTACTCAATGCCAACTCGGCCGCAGCAAATGCGCAACCACCCAATATGATTTTAAAGGTAATTGACCCCAATAGCAATCTTTTGGACAGTACATCAACCGGGAATGTAATAGCTGATGGAAGATGGCACCAATATTCACTTGATTTTAGCAACGGCAACAATTCTACTGTAACGCTGCAACTGATAAACGACACGCAGACTAATAGCGGTAATGATTTTGCACTCGACGATATTACCGTACAGGCTTGCGGCCCCGGTATCACTCCTTTTTTTAATCTCAATAATGCATCATTAAGTATGTGTGAGGGGACTACCAGTAGCTTTACCGTAAATGCCAATATCTCGCCAGAATATACCAATCCGGTTTATCAGTGGCAGGAAAACAAGGGCACTGGCTGGGTTGATATTCCTGCTTCAACTACAAAACAAGCGACAATTAACTTTTTAAATCAGCCAGCAGGCACTTATCAATACCGCTTAATTACGGCAATAAACGGCAATATAGATAAAGTGAACTGTCGGGCGGTATCAGCTCCAATAACCGTAACCGTAAATCCACTGCCCATTGCCAAAGCCGAAAAATTTGGCCCTTTCTGTCTTGGAAACACCATTCAACTAAATGCATCAGGCGGTACTAGCTACAGCTGGACCGGGCCAAACGGTTTTACATCAACAGCACAAAGCCCCTTACTCATTAATGCAACTAAAGCCATGGAAGGCGAATATACGGTAACTGTTTCTGCAAATGGTTGTTCAGCAAACGCATCAACCAATGTGCTGATTTACGATCCTGTACAGATTATCACCAACATACAAGCAGCTACTATTTGCGAGGGTAAATCAATCCAGTTAGCAGCATCTGGTGGCACCGAATATCTTTGGCAGCCGGCAAACGGTCTTTCAGATCCCAAAAGCGCTAGCCCTGTTGCCTCACCAACCGAAACCACAACCTATACTGTAAAAGTTACCAATGGCGCATGCTCTGAAACGGCGCAAATAACCATTAATGTAAATAAAAATGCTATGGCAGATGCCGGAGTGGATCAAAAAATCGTTAACGGGCAAAAAATAACACTAAATGGGAAGGTTTCTGGGGATGTTACCTATTTATGGACACCGGCCGATTATCTTGATGATCCAACTAAACTGACCCCCGTTGCTACACCACCGCGCGATATCACCTACACTTTACACGCTACTTCAAATTCAGGCTGCAGCAGCAGTAGCGACCAAGTTAACATAACTGTTTATCCCAAAGTAGTTATTCCCAATACTTTTTCTCCGAATGGCGATAATGTAAATGACACCTGGAATATACCCGCAGCAGCGTCATTCCCTAATCCGGTTATCAGAATTATCAATCGTTTTGGGAACCTGGTTTACCAAAGTACAGGGCCATTTAAGCCCTGGGATGGTAAAATGAACGGAAAAGAACTTCCACCTGCAGTGTATTATTATTCAGTTTATTTAAACGAAGATTTTCAAACCTATACGGGTTGGCTCATGTTGGTCAGATAAAAAGGGCTTCATACTTTCGCTTATCATTTGGAAATGCTATTTTTGAGCACAATGTATATCGTTAAAGTTAAAGGCATAGCCAAAATTCCGGATTACGTACAGCTAAGAGATGACAAGTTTACGCTTTTAGCTTATTTTAGGGTCGACAGACCCGATAAATCGCTGGAAAAACTGGGCTTGGGCGACAAACAAGAATACATTATGGAAATGGTTAAAGACCTGCCTTTTGGGCAGATTGCAAAATTAGAAATATAACATGACAGGTAACGCAGTAATTCATTTAAGCAATGTTGATGTTTTTCAACAGAAACATCTGGTACTCTCAAACGTAAATTTACACATCGAAAAAGACGAATTTATATTCTTAATCGGTCAAACCGGTTCGGGCAAGAGTAGTTTGCTTAAAATATTATATGGCGATTTACATATTGGCAGTGGTGAGGGCAACATTGCAGGTTTCGATCTTAAAAACCTGAAAGAAAGCCAAGTGCCTTTCTTACGTCGTAAACTGGGTGTAGTTTTTCAGGATTTTCAGCTACTTACCGACAGGACGATTGAAAAAAACCTCGAATTTGTACTCAAAGCCACTGGTTGGAAAGACGAAAAGCTAATTAACGAGCGTATAAAAGATGTTTTAGACAAAGTAGGTTTACGCTCGAAGATCAAAAAGATGCCACACGAAATTTCGGGTGGTGAACAGCAACGTATTGTAATTGCAAGGGCATTGTTAAACGATCCGGAAATTATACTGGCCGATGAACCGACAGGTAACTTAGATCCCGAAACTTCGGAAGAAATTGTAACCTTATTAAAGCAAATCAGTCAGGCCGGAACAGCTGTTTTAATGGCCACACACGATTACCACATCATCCGTACTTTCCCATCGCGTATTATCAAATGCGAAAATGGCATTGTTCACGAAGATGCACAAATAGCATAAAAAATTCTGACATCCGTCAGCTAATCAGCCAAACTGTTCAGATAAATACAAATAAATCTGACAGCTTGGCTGATTTCCGTTTGTGGCAAAATAGTTGAGATTAACACAAAAAAATTCAGCCTGGTATTATGTTTAATAAGAAGAAAAATAACGATAAAGAAGAAAATATAATGAATACTGAAAATACATCAGAAAATACTACCGAAAATGTAGAAAATACTGATGCCGCTGCAAATGTAACTGAGCAGGCTCCGGAACTAACTGCTGAAGAAAAATTACAAGCAGAAGTTCAACAACTTAACGATAAATATCTACGTTTATATGCTGAGTTTGACAATTACAAACGCCGTACACAAAAAGAACGCGTAGAGTTATTACAAACCGCTGGTAAAGATGTAATAGTTTCGCTTTTACCAGTTTTAGATGATTTTGACCGTGCATTAAAAGCCATGGAAAGCGCTAGTGAGGTTGCTCCGGTTAAAGAAGGCGTTTTATTGGTTAGCACCAAATTGAAAAACACTTTGGCACAAAAAGGTTTAAAAGATGTGGAAAGCATCAGCCAGCCTTTTAATACAGATTTCCACGAAGCCATTACCAATATCCCTGCCCCTACCGAAGAATTAAAGGGTAAAGTTATTGACGAGGTTGAAAAAGGTTATACTTTAAATGATAATGTGATCCGCTTTGCTAAAGTAGTAGTTGGAGCTTAGAAGAATTGAAAAATTGGAAGGTTAAAGGTTGGAATGTTGTAAACAGCAATTTCAGCAACTGGTTCCAAGCTATGAAATAATGAAGAGAATGTTTGTTTGGTACGTTAAACGTTTCAACCTTCAAACATTTTAACGTTTATAAAGAAAATGAGTAAAAGAGATTATTACGACGTATTAGGCGTAACCAAAAGCGCAGCTGCTGACGAGATAAAGAAAGCTTACCGTAAGATGGCGATCAAATATCACCCAGATAAAAATCCGGGAGATAAAGCCGCTGAGGATAAATTTAAAGAAGCTGCAGAAGCATACGAAGTTTTAAGCAGCCCGGAGAAAAAACAGCGTTACGATCAGTTTGGCCATGCCGGTGTAGGCAGTAGTGCCTCTGGTGGTTACGGTGGTGGCAATATGAACATGGATGATATCTTCAGTAATTTCGGAGATATTTTTGGTGGTCATAATCCATTCGAAAGCTTTTTTGGTGGCGGCGGTGGTGGTCAGCAACGTGGCGGCCGACGTGTAGCCAAAGGCTCAAACCTGCGCATTAAGGTTAAATTAACACTTGAAGAGATTGCGCACGGTGCTGAAAAGAAAATTAAGGTTAATAAACTGATTGTATGTAAAACCTGCGATGGTTCTGGTGCAAAAGATAAATCATCGGTAAGTACCTGTGGTACATGCGGTGGTAGCGGCCAGGTACGCAGGGTAACCAATACTATTTTAGGCCAGATGCAAACTGCATCGACCTGCCCTACCTGTAATGGAAGCGGTCAGCAAATTACTGCTAAATGTAATGTTTGCCATGGCGACGGTGTGGTACGTGGCGAAGAAACCATTACCATTAACATTCCTGCTGGTGTAAGCGAAGGCATGCAACTGAGCATGAGTGGCAAAGGAAATGCAGCGCCAAACGGCGGTATTCCGGGCGATCTGATTATCTTAATTGAAGAAACTCCACACGAGACCTTAAAACGTGAAGGCAACAATATTGTTTACGATTTACATTTAAGTTTTGTAGATGCTGCTTTAGGAATGAGCATAGAAGTACCTACAATTGATGGTAAAGCCAAAATTAAAATTGATCCGGGTACCCAAAGCGGAAAGCTATTGCGTTTAAAAGGCAAAGGTTTACCAGAAGTGAACTCTTACCACAGAGGTGATGAGATTATCCACATCAACATCTGGACACCTAAAGCGCTAAGTAGCGATGAACGCAGTGCTTTAGAGAAATTACGCGAATCTCCAAACTTTAAGCCACAGCCTGGCAAAAACGATAAGAGCTTCTTCGAAAGAATGAAAGAATATTTTGAGTAATTAATTCCACATAAATTTAAAAACCGGTGTCACAAGCATCGGTTTTTTTGTTTGTTTTCAAGACGTAATTTCGATTCGAAAGGACGAGTAATAATTATTCACTTTATGTAATCTGCCACTATTTTCGTTTCTAATAAACCTTTCTGCCACATAACCTGTTCTCTGTAAATGAAGTGGAGAATTGGTTGTTCTGGTTTTTATTACCGCGAGTGGAAAGAAGTTTTCTATCCGAAAGGTTTGGCGCAAAAAGATTGGTTTAAGTATTATTGTGAGCATTTTAATACAATAGAAATCAATTCTACCTTTTATAAAATGCCAACTCAAAAATCATTCGACAAATGGTACCATGAAAGTCCTGATGACTTTGTATTTACCATTAAGACTCCACGTTTAATTACACATTACAAACAGCTTAATGATTGTAAAACGCTCATTAACGATTTTTATGCAGCTGTTCAATCAGGCCTAAAAGAAAAAATAGGCTGTATATTATTCCAGTTCCCACCCAAATTTGAATACACTTCCGGTCGGTTGGCCAATCTGACCGAAAATCTAAATTCCGATTTTCAGAATGTGGTAGAGTTTCGTCACCTGAGCTGGTTTAACGAGGAAATTTATCAGGAACTTTCTCAAAGTCATATCATTTTTAGCGGTCAAAGTTATCCCGCTGTCCTACCCGATACGGTAATCCAAAACATGGATAAGGTGTATTATCGCTTTCATGGTAAACCCGTACTTTACAAATCGGAATATGATAAAGCATTGATTGATACTTTCCCTAGGCAAATTAAAGCAAACTTTAAGGAGGTTTTTGTTTATTTTAACAATACCTGGGGCACAGCTGCACTGCATAATGCCAAACAATTGCAGCTGGCTGTAAAATAAACATTCAGTCTATGTTATATAATTAAGCGCAAAACTGAAATAAAATAAACCTGTTGATCATGATATTTTGTTATACGAACCTTAATTTAGCACCAACAATAACAAAATTTAACGGATGGCAGGCCTTGCAGCACTGAAGGTCTTTTGCTTTTGTTTTCACAAACCTAATATTATGCGCATTGCTGTAATCGATCTGGGCACCAACACCTTCCACCTGCTTATTGCAGAAGTAAATGCAACTGCATTTGAAATTCTGTACAAAACCAATGTACCTGTTAAGCTGGGCGAAGGGAGGATTAATGATAACGTTATTATCCCAGCTGCATTTGAAAGAGGCATAAACTGCCTTAAAACCTTTCAAAATACTATTGCTGATTATAATGTCGATCGAGTAAGGGCAACTGCAACTTCGGCAGTTAGAAGCGCTGAAAATGGAAACGATTTTGTGGAAGCCGTTAAAATGACAACAAGTATCAGCATCGAAACAATTAGCGGCGATGAAGAGGCAGAATTAATTTACCAGGGCGTAAAATTGAGTGGAGCCATACAAGAGTTATCGTTAATTATGGATATTGGTGGTGGCAGCGTAGAGTTTATTCTCTGCAACGAGGAACAATTGATCTGGAAAAAAAGCTATAACATTGGGGCAGCACGCCTGATGCAACAGTTCTTTAAATCTGATCCCCTTTCTGACGAAGATAAACAAGCCATACTTTTTCACATTCAGGAACAATTGACAGATCTTTTCGAAATCTGTGAAAAATATAAACCACAAATTTTAATTGGTTCGGCTGGTGCATTCGAAACTTTTGCGGAACTGGTTACCCGAAAACATAACCAGGCTATAGATATTGCTCAAATCAAGACCTTTCTGTTTAACTATGACGATTACATAGAAACATCTATAAAACTAATCAATTCTACTCACCAGCAAAGAGCAGAAATGCCGGGAATTATTCCGCTACGGGTAGATATGATTGTAATTGCCACCTTAATTACGAATTATGTTTTAGGGCGTTGTAAAATAAACCGGCTTACGCTTTCTACCTATGATCTAAAAATGGGCGTTTTGGCTAGCCAGATATAAAAAAATGATCCGTACAAAGTGTACAGATCATTGAGAGAATGAAAGCGTAATTTATATTTAGTATTTTTTAATAAGTGGGCTATTTATAGGAAACATTAATCTTCCCCATAATTGCGTATTCTGCTTTATATGGATAATAATCTTGCTGCTTAACAGTTTTATTATCTAATTTAAATGCGACCAGATATTCGCTACCTTCAGCTATTAACTCATTATATTTCCAGTATAAACTGTCGTCTATTTTAAATTCATAACGTCCGTTTTTATCGGTAACTGCGGTATGGTTGGTGCCTTTTAGCCTGAGTTTTAAACCAACCATTGGAACATTGTTGTTGTTATTGTTCAAAAACATATAACCATAAAATGTTCTCAAAATTACAGGCTCATCAGGTTTATTTAATTGATGATCGTTTTTTGGCTTAACAAGCTCAACAGATTCCTTTCTTGGTGTTGCATGTGAACTTTGTGTTAAAATACTTGCTCCAATGGCCAATACGCCCAGGTATTTCATCCAGTTTCTATTCGTCGTTGGAACGATTTTTAAATAGTAGTTGAGTTGATTTAACTGGGTTTTACTTAAGCGGCCGCATACAGATGAACTGGCATTGGCTAATGTTTGAATGATTTGGGCATTGGTATACCCTGAGAAATCGATTACGTTTTTACTACAGGCAGTACAGAAATTAAAGCCTGCGCCTTTTTCCATTTCATCCCAATTTTGGGTACAAGGTTCCGCTATGGTTATTTCTGAATTCATCATTTTTCTAAATTTAAAGAATGATGAACCATTATTCCGATTTCCATAAGACTATGGAAATTTATTTCCTCAGGTGCGAATATTTATAAATTTCTTCATCAGTAGTTAACACCTTTACTATACTTGGATTTTTGGATGAATATAAGATGGGAAGCTCCTGATCTAAGTAAAATTGTTTGAATTCATATTTGCTCATGAATACATCCTCGGTTGTATTATTACCGTTATCCAATTTAAACATCACCCTTATTTTGGTCATATCAATACTCCTTGTAGAAAACGAATCACCACCTACTACCTTGGCTACCACAAATACACCATTTCGTTCAAGTTCTTCATTTACAAGGCTCACATCCCGAGAAAGAAATGTAATAACTCCTCCCACCAGGCAGCTTAAAAAAACGCCAATAATTAAAATACTACCAATAATATCTCTTTTATTACTCGTTTTCCCATTATTTACTGCAGTAACTAAGCCTAAAGTAAAGATAGCTGCAGAAATCGCAATACTTATTCCACCTGTAAATGCAATAAAAGAAGTAAAAGACTGATATAGGGTAATGGGAATTAAATAATAGAACAGGACACATAAAAAGGCCGTTACTCCTCCCCAGAGTATAATTTTTTTTATCATTTTAAGCGTTAATTACACCGTCTAAATTAGAAAAACTGTTTAGATGATCAAACCTGTTAAATATGAATATAATTTTTCGGTGGGTAAACCCATGACATTGGTATATGAGCCCTCAATACGTTCTACTACAACAATTCCCCACCAATCTTGTACGCCATAGCTTCCAGCCTTATCAAAGGGCTTATAATTATCGATATAGAAATCAATTTCCGCTGCTGTAACAGCCTTACAGGTAACTTCAGTGCGATCGTAAAACGAAAACAGTTTATCGCCCTTAACCAACGTTACCCCGGTAAAAACCTCATGTTTACTACCAGATAGTTTTTTGAGCATTTCTTGTGCGTGTGTCCGGTCTTTAGGTTTGCCTAAAATTTCGCCGTTTAAGGCCACAATGGTATCCGCGGTAATAATGATTTCGCCATCTCCGGTAAATGCCCTTGCTTTTTTCTCTGAGATATAAATTGCAATCTCTGCCGGGCTAAGGCCTTCCGGATAACTTTCGTCCACATCTTTCAATTCAACCTTAAAATCGAGGCCCATCAGGCTTAGAAGTTCTTGCCTGCGCGGCGATTTAGAGGCTAAAATAATCGGTGGAAATTGAACAGGCATATCTTAATTTTCCGCTAAAATAAGAAAAGCGACCTAAAGCCGCTTTTCTTATTTCATATTTTTCAAAGATTAATTATTACCGCCCCCTTGTCTGCGTTTTTCCATTTCGGCACGTTGCTCTTTCTGCCAGGCTTCGTAAGTTTTTTTCTGATCGTCGGTTAATACTGCAGTAACTTTTGCATCGTTCTCTGCACGCATTTTTTGCATTTTCTCTCTCATTGCATCTCTATCGCCACCTTGCATTTCTTCGCGAAATTTTTTCATCGCTTCTGCCTGTTCGGTAAAAACAGTTGTAAGCTTTGTTTTTTGATCGTCAGAAAGTTTTAATTTTTCGTCTAATTGTTTTACGCGTTCTTCAGGTTTCATCATCATTCTACCTTGTCCACCACCTTGTTGTGCATTAGCGAAACCAGCTATACCTAGCATCAATCCGCAGATCATTAATAATTTTTTCATGTTTTTTGTTGTTTTTTGGTTGAAAATTGACTGGTTGGAGTCTAAAAAAAATTAATAGTTTAATGGCGAAATGTAACTTAGCTGTTGCACGTTATTACTTTTAATCCTTCAGCAGCAATACCGGTACATGCGATTTGATGGTTAGCTTCTGCGATACACTTTCATGCAGCAAACTCTCGAAAAAACTATATTTCTTGGGTAATGCGATAATGAGTTGTGCGGCCTCATTTTTGGCAAATTTCACAATTCCTTTAATGGTATCTGGATGGTCTGAATAATGGTAAGCCGGCGAAAAATCGCTTAACATATCATGCAGAAAATGTTCTTCCTCCCGATCGATATGATGCCCTGAATTGATATTGAGTACCAAAAGTTCGAGCGCGTGTTTGCTCAGGATATTTTTAAGGGCACGCATTGGGATGACTTCTTTAACTTTTTTAAAATCGCAGGCTAAAACTGCTTTCCTGATGGATTGGTAATCGGCCTTGGGCGGTACAACCAGCACGGGCACCGGACTCGATTTTGAGATTTTAATGGCGTTAGAACCGATATCGCTTTCATCTTTGGCTTTTTTTCCGTTGCTGCCAATAATAATCAGTTCTATTTCTTCCCGGTTTACACGATCAATTACCGATCTTAAAATAGTATCGCGGGTTAAATAAACTTCTACTTCTGCCTGAGGATTGATTTCGAGTAGTTTGGCCTTAAGTTTTTCTAAAGCAGCTAGCCTGTCCGAAATTTCGTCTGCAATGCGATCGTCAGTTGTTACCAGCATATCGGGTGTAGGCAGAATGCTTTCGTATTCTGAAACGTAATAAGCGTTGAGCAAAATTATTTTAGCATTGGTCATGGCGAAACTAAGCCTGGCCGCATATTTAGCAGCATGATCTGCTGTTTTGGAAAAATCTACAGGTACGAGGTATGTGCTCATATAATTAAAGTTAATGTTTTTTACATTCATAGTTTAATCAATCGATTGATTAAACTATGAATGTAAATTTCGTATATAATCCAGTTGATTGCAAATTTTGATGAACGAGAATTATAATGGGAAGGTCAATACTGATTGATGTACATATGATGTTGCACTGAATTAGATCTCCTATTGCCGTTTAGAATAATAGAAATACGTCATCTCGACTGGAGCGCAGCGAAATGGAGAGATCTCCTACCAGATTTAGTACACTGAGCATTACCTCATTCTCAGCTTCCTTACTCTTTGCTAAAAATGCTAGATGGCTTGATTATTCAAACAGATTTCTCGACTACGCTCGAAATGACGATTTGGGCTAATGGCGACCTAATAAGAATCGTCTTACTAATGAACAAGTTTGGAGTTGAGTGCTTGGAGTTGGGAGGAGTTTACCGAAGATAAAGTTTGCAATTGGCAGTTTGCAGTTACTAATGAAAGATTAAACAAGTTCAAAACTGGACAGTTAATCGGTTTAAACAATTAACCAATTACCAGCTGATGAACAAGTTTGGAGTTGGGCGTTTAGAGACAATTAACCAATTTAAACAGTTAACCGCTTAACCAACTAATAAACCTATACCCCCGAATCGGCGGCATTTGGGTTTTCATCGTGCCACTTGCCTTGTACTTTCATTACCTTTTCGATAATATCGCGTACAGCGGTTTTACCACCACTATAGGGCGAAATAAAAGTAGAAATGGCTTTAATTTCTTCAACGGCATCAGCCGGACAGGTTGGTAGCCCAACCAGTTTCATTACTTTTAAATCCGGAATATCATCGCCCATATAAAGCACTTCTCCGGCAGTAATATTTTTATTGGCTAAGTATTGGTTAAAAACCGCAACTTTATCGCCCGTCCCTAAAAAAACATCGGTTACACCCAGGTTAAAAAAACGTTTACCCATGGCAATCCCATCACCACCCGAAATGATGCAGATGTTGTAACCACGTTTAACGGCCAATTGCATGGCATAACCGTCCTTAATGTTAAAGGTGCGCAACGATTGACCATTATCAGTAACCTGAACAGATCCATCTGTTAATACACCATCAACATCAAAAATGAAAGTGGTAATCTCTTTTAGCTTCTGAAGAAACATTTTAGTCTGGCGTTTAGTGTTTGGCTAAGAGCGTTGGAGCCGCCTCAAGACTGAAGGCTCCGAACTCATGACTAATTACTGATTATCTCTCCACTCGTACACCCAGGCCGATTGGATTTGCTCTAAATGACCTTCGCTGCTTTCTTCGCGTGTTCCTTTAAAATTTGGCAATTCTAAAACCCAGTCGATCAATTCGGTAAAGCGGATGCGGTAAATTTTGGTTTCTGAAAAATCATCACCAAATTTCTCATATAAAGACATGGCAATATCCTCGTAGTCGTTCCAGTAAAAAGGTAAGGCAAATTTATCGTTGTTCATGTTTTGTTCTTTGTTGTAAAGTTGAAATGTTTTAATGTTGGAAAGTTTTCTAGCTAACTATCCAAATTAGTGTCCCATGAAGCCAGACTGATCCGGGATGGTAACTTCGATGTCGCCATCAATCACTATACACTGGCAGCCTAAGCGGGAAGTAATTTTCGGACGCACTGCCCTATCAATAAAATCTTCTTCTTTATCAGAAATCTCTTCGATATTATCCATACCCTTGGTTACGTACACATGGCAGGTACTGCAACCGCAAACACCACCACAATTGTGTTGTAATTCAATTCCGTTATCCAGACAAACATCTAAAACAGACTCACCAGCAGCAATAGGTAATTCTATTGGATCGTGATCTGCTTCTTCAAAATTTATTTTTAGTTTAAAAATGCTCATAATTATTTTGCAAAAGTAATAAGCAAAAGCCGTAAAAATGCTATTTCGGCATTAATTTTATGCTATCGCTTAATGTTTGATAAATTTCCTGCAACCCGGGCATATCGTTCAACATGCTTAGGTGCTTATTTATAGTGGTTTCGTCATCCCTAACCGCTGGTCCGGTCTGCACATTTTCGGGTAGGTTAGTCATTACCTTATCGGCAGTCTCGGCTATTAAAGGTCTGATGATTTCAAAATCCAGATCATTTTGCTGCAATACCCGGTTGGCTAGCGCATATAAATGGTTGGGGAAATTGCAGGCAAAAACAGCGGCCAGGTGTAAAATTTTTCTTTTATCGCCATCCAATTCGTAAACCTGCTGACTTAATTTCGATGCCAGTTGTTTTAAAACATCTAGTTCAACCGCACCTGTAGCTTCAATACAAAGTGGAATGCGATCGAAAGATACATCCTTCCTTTTAGAAAAAGTTTGCAATGGATAAAAAACACCTGCATGTTTTACCTGGCTCGATAATACTTTAATATCGGTTGTACCCGAGGTGTGCACCACTAAACCGCTTACCGCCTTTAACCCTTCGGCAATGCTTTCAATAGCATCATCTTTAACGGAAATGATATACAAATCAGCATCAACTTTAACCGCACTTAAATCACTTACTGCCTCAGCAGCTATGTTATCAGCTAATAACTTCGCATTAACCAGGTTTGGGCTGTACACCTGCACTACATCTTCGCCTTTGGCTTTTAAAGCTTTTGCTAAATGTGTAGCAACATTACCCGAACCTAATAAAACGATTTTCATGTGCTTATCCGATCCTGGCTTCTTTTCTTCTTCTAAAAATAGACAGCAAGAAACCAACCACCATTACAATGGTACCTGCCCAATATAAATTGATGAAAGGAAATTCGATTGCTTTGAAAACTACCCAGTCTTTAGCCTGTTGTGGCTTTTCGAAAATCTGCAATTCTACTTTTTTCTCATCTGGTAAAACTCTCGAGAAACGGAATTTCAGGTCCAGTTCATCTACTTTACGTGCGAAATCGAAAGTGTTGTTGCCTTTGATTAAGAAAATTGGTTCTGTGTTGTAAACTTTTCCGGCAGCATTAATTTCTAATGGTAAACCAACAGCATAATCGCCCTGTGCCAACGCTAAATCTTTGGCAGTAGGTTTTCTGTTTAAATCTTTAACCGTAACCACCCCACTCGAAGTATGAATGGTATCACCTACTGAAACTTTAACAATTCGCGGTGCTTTGTAATTTTCATCATCCGAATGGCCTTCATGATCCTCGTGCGATGATTGCTTAACTGCCGCACTGGTAATGTGCGTATACACATCGTAAGTAAGGTAGTGCTTCGTATCAGGAGAAGCAATTAAACCCATTTTCTCGTTATCCTGAGTGTGAGGGTGCAAATTGAAATCTTCTTTAACCTTACCCTCCTTATCTATAACCTTGAAGTTTAAGGTATAAAAGGTATTCGGAGCCTGAGTAGTATCGCTTACATAAGTTACCGTGTACTTGCCCATTTGCTTAGGCTCGTTTTTGTACAACATGATGTTTTCGCCAGGTTTCTCCGTTTTCTCAAAATCTTTAACCGGGATAAACTTATTCGCGTTTATAGAAATCGGTTTATTGGTAGCTGCAGAAATAAGTGCACCTAATACCAGGATAGCAAAGCCGATGTGCGCAATAGCCGACCCCGCCAGTTTAGCTTTACCACCGAAAGCCTGGTACAATACAGCCGCATTAGATAGCACTGCAAATAAACAGCTAAAAGTAATGAGGATATACATGGTATTGGTGTAAATTTCGGTTACATACACCAAGCCAGCAGTTAAAACAGCCGAGAAAATAACAGCAGATACTAAACTGCTATAGAATTTACGCGGATCGGTTCTTTTGTATTTTAAATATTGTGAAAATCCTGAAATCAAGGTAATTAGCACCGCAAAAGGGGCCTGCCACTGGTTGTAATATTTAATCGCATCAACAGGTGGTGAAAAATTGGTGCCGAATGCCTTGTTAAATACCGGAACTGAGGTAGAAAAGATTACCTGAATACAGGCAACGGTTACCACTAAAGCGCCAATAAACATCCAGAACTCGCGTGAATAAGTTTCTTCGTCTTTTGTGGTGATTGGCAATTCTTTCCATCGCTTAATAATCAAAGCAACAGCTAAAACAGCAAACACTACATTGTACAAAATCAGGTGACCAAACATCCCCATATCGGTAAAAGAGTGTACCGAAGTATCGCCCAAAATACCACTCCGGGTTAAGAACGATGCATAAAGCACCAACAAGAAGCTTAAAAACACGAGGGCAATTGCTGTAAAATAGGCATGACCGGTATTTTTATAGGCAATCATTACGTGTACTGCCCCGATTAAGGTTAACCACGGAATTAATGACGCATTTTCTACAGGGTCCCATGCCCAGAAACCACCAAAGTTTAATGCTTCGTAAGCCCAGAAAGAACCCATAATAATACCAGTTCCCAGAACCATTACCGCAAAAAGCGTCCATGGCATAGCTGGTTTAATCCACTCTTTATATCTTTTTTGCCATAGGCCCGCAATTCCATAAGCAAAAGGAACCACCATACTGGCGAAACCTAAAAACAATGTAGGCGGGTGAATCACCATCCAGTAGTTTTGCAACAATGGATTTAAGCCTTTACCATCAGTAATAAATTTCAGGTAGTTTTTATAATTTTCCGGATTGGCAAAAACCACAGGAGCCTGCGCTTTTAAATCCATCGCATCTCTTAGCAGGATAAATGGAGAGCTACCAATACGTTCGCCAAAAATTTCTACCCCCAACATCATCGAGGTTAAAAACACTTGCGAAAATGCAACGGTAGTCATTACCGGACGTTCCCAGGTTTTGGCTTTCCAGATTAACAATCCGCCTAAAAACGACTGCCAGAATGCCCAAAGCCAAAAACTACCTTCCTGCCCTTCCCAAAAAGCAGAGATGATGTAATAAACAGGAAGTTGTTTTGAAGAGTGCGATTGAACGTAATAATATTCAAAATAATGGCCAAAAATTAGGTAGAACAATACTGCTCCAACACCAATAATACTAGCCCAGTTAACCAGGAATCCAATTCTTCCGAGATTGCGCCATGATTTGTCTTCTAAATTTTTCTCTCGACTGGCATAAAAATAAGAGATTGTTGATAATAACGATGCACTAAACGCCAGTACAATAAAAAACTGTCCGATTTTACCCGGCAGCAGGTTTTCGCCTACAAATTGAATATCCATTAAAATTAGTTATATTTTTTTTCGCCGTATTTCCCTACGGTGTCTACCTTACCATCCTTATTTACCTCTACCAGGTTATCATTATATTTAGATGGGCATTTCATTAAAATTTTCGATGCGTAGAATTTGTCCTTATCCATTTTACCGATAAGTACGAGTTTTTCTGATTTCTCAAAATCCTGTGGTTTGGTTCCGTTATAAATTACTTGACGGATTTCACCCTTTTCATCTTTCATGTAAAAAGAAAAATGGTTGGCGTCTTTAACCGCATCGTAGTAGGTACCTTTTGATTTTTCCCAGTAGCCCATCACATGTTCTTCCTTGTTTGAAGAAGTTGCTTCTTTAAAATTAGAGTAGGTATCGGTATTGGCATTTAAGCTAAATAAAATCCCTACCGAAATGGCGATGGTAATCAATCCAATAATGGCACTTTTCTTCATGGTTATCTGTATTGTAAAAGCTGGCAACAAAGATAAAAAAATAGGCATAGCCAGCATTCTTTTACAGTTTTCTTGTCTTTATATTGACAATTAACTGATTTTTTGAAAGAAAATCTTTCAGAAGCCTGTACTATTTATATCGGTTCTTAAGTAATTCTGCTTTATCTGCCTCAGGAGATAAAATTTCATCACCTAAATTGTTAATTTTGACATCGGATAACTAATACTGATTAACGAACCCCTAACCTGCGATTGATATGCGTCTCAACCAATGCTATAAGCTTATATTTTTTATTGCGCTTTTACCTTTTTTAAGTTCTTGTTTTGAAGTAATTGAAGAAATTTCGATGAAAAACGATGGCACCGGCGATGTGGTACTGACAATAAACCTGAGCCAAAGTAAAACCAAAATAGCTTCGGTAATGCTGTTAGATAGTGTACAAGGCTATAAAGTACCGAGCAAACAGAAGATACAGCAAGAATTAAACGAGGCTGTTGCTTACCTAAAAAAATCGGAAGGGATAAGCAACGTAAAAAGCACGTCAGATTTCAACAATTTTATAGCTACCATTAGTTTTTCGTTTAAAGACGTTTCCAACATTAATAATATCACCAAAAACATCCTCGCCCAGCAAAAAATTAAGGCTACCAATACCTCATCTTACACTTACAACAAGACCACTAAAACCTTCAATAGAAAGTACCAGGCCATTGGCACCGCTAAAACCGAATTTAACAAATTAAAGCAGAAAGATAAGGCTGTTTTTAACGGTGCCACCTATACCAGCATCTACCGTTTCGAATCGCTTGTAACAAGTAGTACCAATCCGGCATCAAATGTATCGAAATCGAAAAAAGCAGTGATGCTAAAAAGCACCATTACCGATTTAATAAACGGAAAAATTAATGTATCCAATTCAATACAACTATCTAAATAACAAAAAGCAGCTTACCTGCAATTGTGTAGGTAGCATTGCTCACACAACAACAAATTACCAATGAAAAAAATTCTATTTTCTTTCTCCCTCCTGTTATTATTCAATTTGGCCAAAGCACAGGATTTGGTTAAAAAAATACCTGCGAATGCTTTTACCGTTGCGACCATTAAGGGCGACAATATTTTCAAGCAGATGTTTGTAAAAGATTTTAATGAATCGTTTGTGGGCAAGAAATTACTGGAAGGTACATCCAAATCGCTCGAGAAAAACTTTACCAACGTAGAGGATTTCGGGATTAACATCGAGAAAAACATGTACTACTTTAACCAGTTAACGGATAGCATTAGCTACAACTGCTTTCTGATCCCTTTAAAAGATGCTGCTAAATTTGAAAATCTGATTAACAACAAAGACGGTAAAATTAAAACCACAGGTGATGCCAAAACCATGGTGTTGCCCGATAGTACAAGCATCATTAAGTGGAATAACAATATGATGTACTTCGTAACCGGCAGCATTAAAGGCTCTTTCTTTGCAGATTCAGCCAAATCGGCCCGTTATGGCATTAAAGATATCAGGTTCCAGCAGGACGAAGCAACAACGGTTGATAGTGCTGCTGTTGCTGTAGATTCGACCTATGCAACCACAACCGATGAACCTGTTGTAGAAACTGTAATTGCACCGCCTGTTAAAGTTAAAGCGAAGCAAAAAACAGCCGCCAAAAAAGCCATTGGAAAGAAAAAGGCTACCAGGAAAAAAGTAGCAATAAAACCAAAGCAGGAAGCGGAAGAAGAAGTTATAGCTGATGTTGCCATGGATGCTGCCGAAGCGGTACCCGCAGCAGAAAAAGTAAACGCGGATTATGACCTTTATCAGCAGGAACGCGCCGAACAGGAAGCTAAGAAAAAAAGACTGGCCTTTACCTGGATGACCGCACAGGCAGAACAGATTTTTAATGGCAATTACGAATCGATAGAAAACAATAAATCGTACACAAACAGTTTAGATAGCAAAGCTATTGCCGAGCTTTGGGTTTCGAGCTTGCAGGATGTTTACAATGCTGTTGCACCCGAATTTGGCACTTATGGAAAAGCTGGCCTGATGAAAGGTTATGGTAGTTTAAATGCCAAACTGTTTATGGATAATAAGAGTTTCCGTATTTCTACAGGTTTAGAACTGGCACAGGAACAAGCCGATTCGTACAAAAAAATCATGAACAAAAAGCTGAACAAGAACTTTTTAAAGTACGTAAACAGCGATAAAGCAATTGGTTTTATGAGCTATGCCATTGATACCAAAGCCTACCTGGAAGAATTCCCGAAACTGATGAAACAAACCTATGGTTCATTCCTGGGTGCCCGTATGGATGAAGAAATGGACCTTGGTGCTGACCTGCTTTCTTTATTATTAGATGAGGAAGCAGTTAGTAAAGTTATTAAAGGCGATGCCTTATTTGTAATTAATGGACTGAATACGAAAGATGTAACTTACACTACGTACGATTACGACGATGATTACAAACAAAAGGAAGTGGTTAAAACCAAAAAAGAAACCTTGCCCGATTTCCTTTTCATGTTTTCATCTGACGATACCAGGCTTATTAACAAACTGATTAAGTATGGCGTAAACAAGAATTTTGTTAGCGCCGATGGCAACATTTATAAAATAATAGAAAAGAAAAGTCCGATTGATATTTATTTCCTGATTAAAGATGGTATTGTGTTTTTTGGAAACTCGTTAACCGAAATACAAGCCATAAATAGCAATCAGGTAAATAACACCATTAGCAAAACACACAAAAACCTGTTGAGCAAGAATAACTTCAGCTTTTTGTTTAATGCTAAAAACCTGGTAGGCAAAGTACCGGCTTCTGAAATTGGCGGCGAAGAAACAGCTAAGAAATTCAACAGCACTTTAGAGAAAATGGGTAATGTGTATATGAAATCTAACCCGATTAAAGGTAATCTGGTATCGGCCGATATCAGTGCTGAAATTCCAAACGGACATGAAAACGCCTTAAAATATTTGTTCAGTTTAATTGAAAATGCGGCTAAGTAATTTGCAGTTAGCAATGGGAACTTAGCAGTTAGCATTTCAAAGTTATCAACTTTAATAGCGCTGTTACCAGAAAGTTGACAACTTTAGAAACACTAATAGTTAACCAAGGAGCGATTGAACTAATAAACCCAATACAATTAACCGGTTAACCAATCATGGTAAAATTTTTAAAAATAACAGCAGCGATAGTTTTATTGCTGCTTGTTTTTTATTTCGGCTTTTTTAAATACAGGCAAATTCAGGCTAATAGAGTATTAATTCCGGTTACTACCCAGGCTTTGTTTAAAATAAATGTAGATGAACTATACAAAACCATTGCCGTTAGTTATGTGAAACATCCCAGCCAATATTCGGGCACAGATAAGAAAGGGATTGAAGAAAAGATAGCCGATCTAAATACAGGCTTAAAAATCCCTGCAAACATTTACATATATGGTTTAAAAGGGCAAGCTAAAAATACTTTTTTTTCGCGTTTAGAAATCGTTAATAGTTTAGCATTTAAGCGCTTTATACTGAAAAAACTTTCATTAATTAAAAAAGATACCAATTTCTTTCAATCTACAGATTCAACTTTTTGTCTACTGTTGAACAAAACAAGTGTAGCTATCGCATTTAGTCCCAAAAAGGTCGCGGTAAAAACTTTTTTGGCCAACATACTGAATCAGAAAAACATGGTTAAAATTGGCGATAGCAAATTTAACCAACTGGCCGATCTATCCGATCACATGTCTTATCAGGATGCAGAAAATTTAAGCAAGCTTAATTTCACCGATGGGAAAATTAATTTTAGCAATGAATTTGTAAATCGATGGCTTGAACCTGCTGCTCAACCAAAGCACCGTATTTTAAATCCGGAAAGTACGATAAGTATGTGGCTAAATGGAACCTTTAAGCCTGCATTGGTCAAAAAAAATACTGCGGTAAGTGCTGCTGTATTTTCCAAAAACAACTTTTTTAAGTTTTATAAAGGCTACCTGGATTTCGAATGGACCAACACCGTAAAGCAGATGGATACTGTTGTGAGTTATGAGTACAATGATGACTTTGAACAGGTAGAAAAAAAAGTGGCCAGAGCGCGCAACATTCCTGGCATCTCCATAAATATGAGTGCAAATGATCAGGAAGTAAGTAATTATCTTAAATCATCGGGTTCACTGGATCAATCGACAGGAAAAATTAGTAGTACTGTGATTCCGCTGTACCAGGTTTACTTTAAAGGTAACAATGGAAACATTCAATTAAGCACTTTGCCAAATGCCAAACCTGATTTTAAAATGGAATCAGCAGACGATTTCTTTTACTTCAAAGTAGATTTTAAAAAACTGTTTAAACAAATGTCATTTCTTACAGTTAGCGATAATCTGAATATCTTTAGTCAGCTGGAGATGCATGCAAAAAGCATAGGGAAAGATAAAATCAAGTTGGAATCGGAACTTTTGTTTGTAAACCAGGATGCCAATTCCCTGATTCAGTTATTGAAACAATTGAGAAACGGCTTAGGCAATTCACTGGAGCTTAATTTCAAGTACAATATTGATGTTCCGATAAGCAAGTAAGTTATTTTCTACAGATTCAAGATAATTTTATCCATAAAAAATCCTTGCAAATTTTACATCTGCAAGGATTTTCGTTTTAAGCCTTAACCTTTAAGTTTTGACCGCTTATGGCCAAACACCCAAATTCATGTAAGAAACAGCAATTTTATCAATCGAATTAACAAAAGCTGCAGTTCTTAAGGTTTGCGTACCTGGTTTGGTCTTTAAAGTTTCGCGTATTTCGTGGTACGAATGGATCATGGTGTCTTCTAAACCAGAGTTAACCAGTTCCATTTCAGATGCGCCTTTCACAATCATCAAACGGTGCTCAGGAAGAATGGTTTTCCCAGTTAGGTTTTCTAAAGTGTTGATCAGATTCGCATTTGAATTAGCTGCGTAACGGTTTTCCATACGGCCAAAAGCCACATGCGAAAGGTTTTTCAACCATTCGAAATAAGAAACAGTAACACCACCAGCATTACAATACATATCAGGAATAATGATACCACCCATTTCAGTAAAAATTGCTTCAGCTTCTGGCGTAGTTGGTCCATTTGCACCTTCAGCAATAATTTTAGCCTTGATGTTACGGATATTCTGCTCAGTGAACTGGTTTTCTAAAGCAGCAGGAACAATGATATCGCAATCCTGCTCCAAACCTTCCATTGAATTTTTGAAATCTTTAGCACCAGGGAAACCTAAAATTGAACCTGTGTTTTTACGGTGTGCAAAAACCTCATCAACATTTAAGCCGTTCGGGTTGTAAATGGCTCCTTCAAACTCGCAAAGCCCAACAATGGTTGCGCCAAATTCAGCAAGGAATTTAGCAGAATGGTAACCCACGTTACCTAAACCTTGTACAATTACCCTTTTATCGCCTAAACCAGCCTTAAAGCCGATTTTAGCCATATCTTCGGCAACTTCTACACACTCGCGTACAGCATAAGCCACACCACGTCCAGTAGCCTCTTTACGACCACGGATACCGTGCAAAGCAATTGGTTTACCGGTAACACAACCCAATGCATCTAACTGACCAGGGTTCATGGTCATATAAGTATCGGCAATCCAGCTCATTTCGCGTTCTCCCGATCCATAATCAGGTGCAGGAACGTCGATACCAGGACCAATAAAATTTTTCTTAATTAATTCTGTAGTATAACGGCGGGTAATGGTTTCTAACTCGGCAACGCTATATTGTTTGGTGTTAATTTTAATACCACCTTTTGCACCACCAAAGGGAACGTTAACAATGGCACATTTGTAAGTCATTAACGCCGCGAGCGCCATTACTTCATCTTCGTTAACCATTTCGCTATAACGAATACCCCCTTTTGTAGGGCTCATGTGGTGAGAGTGTTCTACGCGCCAGGCATCAATTACTTCAAAACCGTTTCCGCGGCGGATTGGGAACTGGAAACGATACACACTATTACATGTTTTAATCTGGTTCAATAAACCTTCAGGATGATTGGTGAATTGAGCCGCACTGTCAAAGTTCTTACAAACATCTGCAAAGAACTTGTTCTCGTCTGCTAGATTAGCCATTATTTATTTTTTTTATGAATAAGTTTTCGCTGCAAAATTGCCTAAAAAAACCGCACATATCCAAATGCAAAAATACTTAGTGTACAGCAAACACCACACTTGCTGTGCCGCTGGGGCACTTTAGACCGTTTTAAGTAAACTGTACAAAAACAATATTTAAACCTGTTTTGAGGCAGTTATGCCGTGCTTAAATCCGAAACAAAACGAAACATTTAAACCAGAAATGAAGCGTTAAACAAGTATAAAAAAAGTTAAAAAAATATTTCAACACCAATAAATATACTTAAAATAATCTGATTAACGGCACAATCAAGGCCATTTTAAAGGAAGTGGGATATAAAAAAAGTGATCAATATAAAATTGATCACCTCTTAAAGTTAATCTAAATCGTCCCGTTGATTTAATTTATAACTAATCAAACATCACCAATTAATAAGCAAGAAACAATACTATGTAGTAGGTAATTTACATATTTACTGTTTTGTATACTTAATTAGCGATTTTCAAAAACACAAAACCCTATATCACAATAAGATAATGGCAAAAAACATACTAACCAGCGAGTCGAAACATGATGTTTTTGCGATTTTTTGGTTAAAATAAGTTGTAAACTTATTGCCGGGGAACGCTTATTTTTCGTTGTTACCTTCTTTTTCTATTTTTTTCAATCTTTTATCAATTGCGAAAAGATATGCCAATAAGCCAAGCAGGATAATTACTATGCAGATTACAACAACATAAATCTTTCCATTGCTACGTAAACTATCGGCCATTTCTACGCCATTATCCTGTGCAAATAACTGCAGGGTAGCCATCATTAATATTAGGGAGAAAAGTATCTTCTTCATTTTAGTTGTGTTGTTGTTTGTTTTCGTTTGTTGTTGATTGATTTTCAGCGGTAACGAAGCTATCACTAACACCTTTTATTTCTTCTTGATTAGGCGTGTTCATGATGGTTTCTATTGAACGTATTCTGAAACGGATGGTATATACCCAGTAACCGATTAATATCCAGCCTAAACACGCCGGGTAAAATACCATGCGCATGCGGCTATCCAAATCATAGCTGTTAAAGCCAGGGTTACCTCCGTTGCCAGGATGTAAAGAATCTTTTAAACGTGGTAAAACGAAAAGTAAAACCACCATCATCGGAAATGCAAAGATGTTATAGATAGCCGAAATTTTGGCTCTTTTCTGCTCTTCATCGATGGCATTGCGGAGAATGAGGTAGGCGAAATAAAGCAATACTGAAATTGCCGCAAAATTCTGCTTCGGATCGAAGCTCCAGAACTGCCCCCAGGTATATTTTGCCCAAATGGCACCAGTTACTAAGCCCAGTAAACCGAAAATAATGCCAGCATTTACACTTTCAACAGCTTTTATATCATCAATTTCGCTCTTAGTACTTAAAGATTTTATGCTATAGAAAACAGAAATGGAAAAAAGAACAATCATGGCAAACCACATCGGTACGTGGAAATATAGATTGCGAATGGTCTCGTTTAAAATAGCCAATCGGGGTACGCCCAACAATAAACCTGCAATTGCAGTATAAACAACCAGCACCGAAGCTAAAATTTTCCACCAGTTTTTTTTCATACGTATATAACTATTGAGTTTTGAATTAATGAATGCTACTTTTCATGCTATCAATCAATCCTTCATTTAAATTTTAATTGTCAGATTTTGAATGATTGAATTCCTTCCCCATACTCTCATTCAATCCTTCTCCCATTCAATCATTTTTAATCGCGCCAAAGGTAAGGAAATAACAATAAAGACGTGGCCACCATTAGCACATTCACCACCAAAAGCATGGCAATTTCATCGTAACTGTTTTCCCAGGGCAAACCATCTACTGCATTTTTAGCCAGTTTAATCAACAAAATAAGCACTGGAATAATAATCGGGAAGCTTAAAATAGCCATTAGCATACCGCCGTTACCTGCTTTACTGGCAATAGCCGAAACCATGGTAAATACAGTTGAAAAACTGATACTGCCTAACACAACAGCTACATAATACATAACCAGATCAGGAGGCGTAAATGAATCGAAAACTAAGGTATAAAACCCTAAAGCAATTGTGGTAAGTACGAGCATGAGCAACGTATTGTACACTGTTTTGGAGATCAAAACCGCCGCTGGGCTTGCTAAGATATAACTGTAAAGCTGCTGTCCTTTGGTTTCCTGCAAAAAGCTTTTCGATACTCCATTGATGGAGGCAAAGAGCATAATAATCCAAAAAAGTGCATTCCAGGTTAGTTTATCGCCCAAACTTACAAACGATAAATAGCAGGTAAAAATGGTAGAAACCACGTATAACAGCACACCGTTTATGGTATATTTGGAGCGCCACTCTAACAATACTTCCTTGTGAATTAAATATTTAACCTCTTTGGCCAATTGCATAACCGCAAAGATACTTTTATTGATAAATATTGCACGCTTAAATTGTTGTATTGTTGTAATTTTGTTTGAGATGTTGGCTACTAATAATTTAGTCACGAGGCACGGAAAACAGAATTACACAGAAAAAATTAGAACCACAGATAAAAAGAAAAAACACAGATCGCTTTTGTTCGAAGCATATTATCAATAGTTAAAAAATCCGTGTCAATCCGCAAAATCTGTGGCAGAAAAAATGAAAAATATGAACTACGCATCAGTTATAGCATCGCCGGTTGGCCAAATTACTATCCTTGCCGATGAAGAATTTGTGTATGCCGTTACTTTTGCCGAAAAAGATATTACCGGATTACCAGAAAACCCGCTCACACAAAAGGTTGCCCAGCAATTAAAAGATTATTTTAATGGCAAACTACAGCATTTCAATTTCCCCATGAAACAGAAAGGGACTGAGTTTCAGCAGGACGTTTGGCTAAATTTATTGGCTATCCCTTATGGAGAAACCACATCCTATGCTAAATTTTCGGCACATCAGCCATTGGCTATCCGTGCCATTGCAGCCGCTAACGGTAAAAACAACATTGCCATTGTAGTACCTTGTCACCGGGTTATTGGCAGCAATGGTAAACTGGTGGGTTATGCAGGCGGCTTATGGCGTAAAAAATGGTTGTTGCAACACGAAAGTGAAGTAATGCAACGCGGACAAACAGAACTAAAATTTTAAACCAATACTTTTTATTTGCAGATGAATACAGCACTAGCCGATACCCCAAATTACCTTAAAGCCATCCGTTTAATTAATACAGAAAACGACAAATGCACTTTTGAAATAGGCAAGATTCCCATCCGCCAACACATTAATGCCGGTTATTTCTTTGCACAAACCGATGTTTCAACCCTGGAGAAAATCCCCCATCCTGCCCCATGCCGGCAATATGTACTTACACTGAAGGGTAAACTGCGTTTTACCGTGAGCAACGGCGAAACTTTTATTATTGAACCGGGTATTATCTTAATTGCAAACGACACAAAAGGAGTTGGGCACACCTGGGAAATTGTAGATGGCAATGAATGGGAAAGGATTTATATCCCGCTTGAAGAAGATGTAGAAGATCATTTTATTGCCGGAAAAAGCATATAAATTTAAATTCATGTTTCTAATGCTTACTTTGAAAATACTTTTCTAATTTTGAAAGATACCAAACGCTCAATGACCTACAATCCAGGATTACATATTTTAGCTGAGTTTTCTTCTGAAAAAGCCGAACAACTCTCTTCCTTTCAAGACTGTAAAGATCTTTTTAACGAACTAATTGCCGGTAAAAACCTTGAAAAAGTAGGAGAAGTTTATCACAACTTCCCTAATGGAGGTTTTACCGCTGTAATCTGCTTAACCGAATCTCATTTATCTATCCATACCTGGCCAGAGTTTAAACTGGCTACCTTCGATATCTTTCTATCGAATTACCAAAAAGATAATACCCAAAAGGTTAAGGATATTTACGATGCTGTATTGCACTTTTTTGAAGGTAAGGAAATGCAAAAAACTGAAATTGCGCGTTAATGGAAAATTCAGTTAAATCATTTTTTAGATTGTCGGAAACAATATCTTGTTCCAAGTGCAAACAAAATATTGTGCTCTACGAACCGGCTAAAAGTGAATACGTAGTTTGCCCCTTTTGTTTTTCTTACTTACATATTTTTACAAGGGCAGAAACAAGGCTGAACAGGAAATTAGAAAAACCTGAAAAATCTCCGGTTTTAAAATTAGGCTCAACAACAAACGTACATGGCATCGATTTAAAAATAATTGCCTACCTCGAAAAGAAAGAAGCAGGTACGAGTTACCACTGGAGGGAATATATTTTAACAAGCCATGATCAGGGCTATGTTACCTTATCCGAATTTAACGGACATTGGAATTTCATCGCAGGCGAAGACTTTCTCCCCGATTATAAACAACCTGTATCTTATGGTGTGAGTATTGGCTATAAAGACGTAGAATACAAACTTTTTAACAGGTACACACCAGTAGTTACGGCCATGCTTGGCGAAGTGGATTGGGACGTGGTGAATGAAAAGGTTAAAGCTACCGAGTATATCGCTCCCCCATTTATGGTTGTTAAAGAGGTGATTAATAAATCTGAACATCTTACTAACTACTACATAGGCGAATATCTCACCAGAGATGAAATTGCTAAGGCATTTAATCTGGATAAAAGCAGTCTTCCGGAGCAGATTGGCATTGGCGCCAATGAGCCATCTAAAGCTTTCGACAGGTGGACCTCCTCTTTAAAAATAACCGGCATAGCCATAATTGCAGTTTTGCTTTTGCATTTGCTTTTCAGTGCGGTTAAGCCGGAAAAAGAATTAATAAACGACGATTTTTTAATCACTTACGATGCCAAAGGAGGTGCCGATGCTTTCAAATCTTTTATCACCCCTTCCTTTGCTATTGATGATGAATCATCGAATATTGAGTTCGAAATTGCTTCGGGTGTTGACAATAACTGGCTCGAAACCACAATTGTACTGGTTAATGAAGCCGATAACCGAACCTGGGAAGTAAGTAAAGGCATAGAATATTACCATGGCGTAGAGGATGGCGAAAGCTGGTCGGAAGGCTCAACCAAAGAATCCGTTCTTTTATCAGATATACCAAAAGGCAAATACCACTTAAATGTATATCCATCATCCGGAGATGTTTACCGGAATAACCTTTACATCAGGGCCACAACGAATGTAAGCATGTTTCGCAACACACTGATTACCATACTGCTGCTTTGCATTTTCCCGGCCATTTGCTGGTATTTAATGCGCAATTACGAGAAAAGAAGATGGAACAACAGCGATTTTTCACCCTTTGTAGAAGGAGACTAAATGAATTTAAAACCGATTAAATATTACCTCATTGTACTCCTGATTATTTTAGGTTTTTATGGCTATAGCGGTCTCCGTGGTCATGCCTTTTACCAGGATAACGTAGAAAAAAACACTGATTTTAATGGAAGTAAAGGTCACAGTGGCCATGTAAACAGATTTTACCATAAATAAAAAATTATGAGCTTAAACGAACTAATCAACATCAAGTACATTATTGCATCACTGGTTTACTCTATATTGGGTATTGTTGTACTCTTTATTGCATTCTGGATTATCGAAAAAATTACGCCCGAAAACCTTTGGAAAGAAATACTCGAAAAGCAAAATTTAGCTTTAGCCATTGTTTTTGCAGCCTTTATTATTGCTATTGCAATTATTATAAGCTCAGCCATTCACAGTTAGCATGAACAAAAAGTTACCTGCACTTTTATTAATTTCAGTTTTTGTTGTTGCTACCTGTGGCTTAATTTACGAGTTAATTGCCGGCACCCTGGCTAGCTACCTGCTCGGCGATTCGGTTACCCAATTTTCGACTATCATTGGCGTTTACCTTTTTTCGATGGGCATAGGCTCGTGGGTATCTAAATATTTTGAGAAGAATATCCTGTCGTGGTTTATTCAAATTGAAATCCTGGTTGGGCTGGTTGGTGGCTTTAGCTCAACCGTATTGTTCCTCGTCTTCGAAAGCATTGCTTCCTTCAGGATAGTGCTGTATGGTTTTGTAAGTCTTACCGGTATTCTGGTTGGTTTAGAAATCCCATTACTCATGCGCATCCTTAAAGACCGCTATGAGTTTAAAGATCTGGTTTCGAAAGTTTTCACCTTCGATTATATTGGCGCACTACTGGCCTCGTTAATCTTCCCGCTGCTGCTAATCCCACATCTGGGTCTGGTAAAAACAGCCTATTTATTTGGGCTGTTGAACGTTGCCGTAGCATTGATTGTTTGCTTAAGTTTTAAAGCAGAAATCAGGGCTTCAAAATACCTGCAAAGCGCTTCTTTTATAAGTATTATAGCATTACTTGCCGGGTTCATTTATGCCGATAAAATAACCAGTTTTTCTGAAAGCCAGACTTATAGCGATACCATTATCTATTCGAAAAGCACTCCTTATCAGCGCATAATCTTAACCAAAAAAAACAAAGTTTTACGACTTTTCCTAAACGGCAACCTCCAATTCAGCTCTGACGATGAATACCGCTACCACGAGGCTTTAGTACACCCAGGCTTGCAGGCTTTACCTTTTGCCAAACATGTTTTGGTAATGGGTGGCGGCGATGGCCTTGCGGTTAGAGAGATTTTAAAATATCCAAATGTAGACTCGGTAACGTTGGTAGATTTAGATAAGGGAATGACAGGCCTCTTCCAGTCGAACAAAATTTTGCTTGGGCTTAATAAAAATGCGCTGCTATCGCCAAAAGTAAAAGTAATTAATGCCGATGCCTTTAGCTGGATTAAAGCACAGCACAGGAAATTCGATTTTATTGTGATCGATTTCCCCGATCCATCTAATTATGCCGTTGGAAAACTTTATACCAATGCATTTTACAAGCTGGTTAAGGGTATTATTGCCCCAAAAGGTTTGATGGTTATCCAGTCTACCTCGCCCTTTGTTGCGCCAAAATCTTTCTGGACGGTAAACAAAACTTTAGAAAGTGTTGGTTTAAAAACAATCCCTTATCACAATTATGTTCCATCATTTGGTGAGTGGGGCTACATTATGGCTACCGAACCCGATAATGTATATAAAAAACCGCAGCAATATTTACCGGGTTTAAAGTTCATATCGAAAGAAAGTTTAGATTTAATGCTCTATTTCCCTAAAGATATGGGCAAAGTAGAAACCGATGTAAATAAGCTTAACAACCAAATTTTAGTTAAGTACTTTGAAGATGAGTGGGCAAACGTTTTATAAGGATGAATTATCGGCCTATTTAAAGCGTCGCTCTTTTTTATTGAGGATTGGATTAATTACGGGCGGCATTTTTTTAAACGGCTGTTATAAAAAAATACGGTCGGCAGGCTACAATATTAAGGGAACCTTACAAGGTCCGGATGCGAAAGCTGGCCATATTTTGCGTGATAAAATAAAATTACCTGCAGTAAAAAAGACAAGGAAAGTAAAAACTCTCATTGTTGGAAGTGGTATTTCGGGCTTATCAGCCGGGCGATGGCTCAAAAAGAATGGCGAAACAAATTTCGAAATCCTGGAATTGGAAAAACATACAGGAGGAAATTCATATTATGGCACCAATAAAATAGCGGCTTATCCACTCGGTGCGCATTACATCACTGTAGCCAATAACGACGATGCTTTACTGATTGATTTTTTACAGGAAATTAATGTTATTACCCACTTTGAAGGTCAGCTACCCTACTACAACGATTACTATTTAACTTTCGATCCGGAAGAAAGGTTGTTAATAAACGGCGAATGGCAGGAAGGTTTAATTCCCGATTTTGGTGTGCCCATTGCAGACAAAAAGGAAATCAGACGCTTTTTATCAGAGGTTGATCAGCTTAAAAATACCAAAGGTAGCGATGGTAATTTTTTGTTTAATATCCCCTTAAGTACCTCATCGAATGATGAAAACTACAGAAAACTGGATAAGATTACTTTCGAGACTTACCTGAAAGAAAAGGGTTACCATTCTAAATACCTGCTTTGGTACCTAAACTATGCCTGTAAAGATGATTATGGCCAAAAGATAACGCATATATCGGCCTGGGCAGGCCTGCATTATTTCGCTGCACGCAGGGGCAGAGCCGCCAATGCAGAGCAAAACGCGATTTTAACCTGGCCCGAAGGCAATGGCTGGATTATGAAACAATTGGCCGGCCCGTTAAAAGATCACATTAAAACTTCTACACTGTGTTACGATTTAAAACCTATGGCCAATGGAAATACGCTGATAACTACATTTAATGCAAATACACAGGTTACCGAAAATTTAGAAGCCGAAAAAATTATACTATGCGCACCACAGTTTGTAAACGACCGTTTACTGAAAAATTTTGACCGCAATATAGATTATAAGGCTTTTAGCTATTCGCCATGGCTAATTGCCAACATTACCATCAACGAATTACCAGAATCGAAAGGGATAAACCTTTGCTGGGATAATGTAGCCTACAATACCCCATCCGTTGGCTACGTGAATTCGGCACAACAACATCTGAAACTTTCGGAAGATAAAAAAGTAATTACCTATTACCTCCCTCTCTGCGATTTCGAACCTGCAATTGCCCGTTTGGCTGCTTACTCCAGAAATTATGAGCAATGGCTGGATATCGTTATCCCCGAGCTTGAAATAATACATCCGGGCATTACCAAAGCAATTGAAAATATTGATTTTTGGGTTTGGGGTCACGGCATGATTGCACCTGCGAAGGATTTTATCTGGAGTGAAAATTTAGCAAAAGCAAAGACATCCATTGACGATAAAATTTTCTTTGCCCACAGTGATTTAAGCGGAGTTTCTATTTTTGAAGAAGCTTTTCATCAAGGTATAAATGCAGCAAAACAGGTACTGAATGGCAGATCTTAATTCAAATCAACCCTGGCTAAATTCGCGTGTAAGTGATGTTGTTTTCATCCTGTCGCCTCCGTTTTTTTCTTTGCTTCTGGTTTTACTTTTTCCTTCGCAATTTCAAAATTCTGCGGGTATTCCATTGGCTTATTGGGTATTTTTAATTGTTTTTATTGATGTCGCGCATGTGTACAGCACTTTATACCGTACCTATTTTAATCTTGGTAATTTTAAGAAACAATATACTTTGCTTGTTGCCATCCCGGTGGCCTGCTATGCTACAGGGGTAATGATTTACCATTTTGATGCTTTATGGTTTTGGAGAATCCTGGCTTACCTGGCGGTTTATCATTTCATCAGGCAGCAATATGGTTTTATGCGTTTGTATTCGCGCAATGAAAAAGCTTCGCCTGTTCAGCAGCTTATCGATAAAGTGGCCATTTATACCGCAACCCTGTATCCACTGCTTTTCTGGCACCTCAGTACGGCCAGGCATTTCAACTGGTTTATAGAAGGCGATTTCTTTTCCTTTAAAAACGATGCACTTTTAAAAGGTTCGGGAATGGTATACCTTGCCATTATTGCCATATACATCATAAAAGAGTTATCGGTGGTTATTAAACAGAAATGGGTTAATATTCCACGGAATTTAATCGTTGTCGGAACATTCCTGTCCTGGTATTTCGGAATCGTTTATTTTAACGGCGATATGGCTTTCACCACCTTGAATGTCGTTTCGCATGGCATTCCGTATATGGCCCTCATTTGGTTTTTCGAGAAGAAAAAATTAGATAAAACCACTGTTAAAAATAAAATCATAGCCCTTAGTTTTGGCAAATCGGGGATATTTTATTTCCTGTTCATTTTAATCCTCTTCGCCTACCTGGAAGAAGGTCTGTGGGATGGTTTGGTATGGAAAGAACACCAGGCAGTATTTAAACCTTTTACAACCTTACCGCAAATAACCAGCAGCGAACTGCTTTCGCTCCTCGTTCCGCTTTTGGCATTACCACAGGCCACGCATTATGTACTCGACGGCTTTATCTGGAAAGCTAAAAACAAATTCTAAGATCTGTTTTTTAACCGGTTTCGTAAATAATACCAAACTCTGGTATGATGAAAACGATTTGCTTATTACTGTTTGTGTTACTAGGTTATTCGCCCGTTGATAAAAATACACCTGTTGCAAAGCTGGATTTAAAGAAATATGCCGGAACCTGGTATTCTTTATATTCTATCCCAACTATTTTCGATAGAGGCAGCCGTGAAACCACTACTAAATATACCCTGAACAAAACCGGCTATTATGATGTGGTAACCACCTACAAAAAGCCCGGCGATGAAAAGATATATTCAAGAAATTCTAAAATATTCCCTTCTGCGGAGGGAGATAATGGTGAGCTCCAGGCACAGTTTATATGGCCCATAAAGGTTGATTACTGGATTATTGAACTGGCCAGCGATTATTCATACGTGGTTGTTGGTCACCCAGATCATAAATTCTTATTCATCATGAGTCGTAATGAGGTTATGCCGAAGAAAACCCACGACGAAATTGTTGCCCGGTGCAAGGCAAAAGGTTACGATGTAGATAAACTTACCTCCCAGCAACACGAAAGGGGCTAGCTTATGACCTTAAACCAGGCCAAATCTTTCGATTAGCTTATCTTTTTGAATTCGGGCTACCTGCAACTGTTTATTATTTTCCATGGTTAGCAGGCAATCGTTTTTATTGAAGTGTTTTACTTTATGGAGGTTGATGATGTATTGACGGTGAATACGAAAGAAGTTTCTGTTCTCCAGAATTCCCTGTACATCTTTCAATGTTTTAGAGATAATTACCTTTTCCCCATCCAATAGAACCAAAATAGAGTAATTACTGCTAGCCTCAACGTACAGAATGTCGTCAAGATTTACGAACGTAATGCCTGTTAAGGAGCTTACTGCTATTTTATTAATCCGTTCGAGATAAAATTGTTTCTGAAAAAGATCAAATTGTGCATCAGAAGGTTTAATGGTGTTAACAGCTTTATTTACCGCATCAATTAAATCGTTAATGTAAACCGGTTTCACCAAATAATCCAAAGCACTAAACCTGAATGCCCTTAAGGCAAATTCGTTATATGCAGTAATAAAAATTACACTAGAATTTATCGGTGTAAGTTTTTCTAAAAACTGGAAACCATTAAGTTCGGGCATTTCGATATCCAGGAAAAGCAGGTCGGGCTTTAACTGATCAATTTCCTGCAAGGCCTTTAACGGGCTGTTAAAAGTATGGATTTCGCCAATTTCGGGGCAATGCCTTTGAAGCTGGATGCGTAACAGATTAACGCTATCTTCCTCATCGTCGATAATAATGGTGTTTAAGCGCTTCATACCAGATGGAGGTTAATGGAAACTAGGGTACCCGCAGCTTCGTTGTTTTCGTTGTATAAATCTTGTATATGAACCTGGGTATTGGCATTAAATTTTTTATTAAAAACGGCTATACGCTCGCTCGTAATTAAAGTGCCGTACGATTTATCTTTTTCTGCAGCCTTGCTATTCAGCTCGCCCGCTTTTACCCGCCCTATTCCATTGTCTTCGATCGTTATATTTAAAGTTTGTGTGGTAAAATCCTGACTAATTTTAATGCTAATTTTTCCGCCCTGCTTTTTGTGCATTAGGCCATGCCAGATTGCGTTTTCGATATAAGGTTGTATTAGCATGGGTGGAATCTCGATAAAATCAGCATCAACGTTATCATCGATATCAAAAACATAGTTTAACTTACCTTTAAATCGCATACTTTCCATCTCGAGGTATAGCTTTAGCGTAATAATCTCTTCGGTGAGGACTACTTTTTCTTTCCGTGAATGTACCAGCGATAAGCGCATGAGTTGAGAGAATTTACTGAGATAATCGGAAGCTAAGGCACTATCATTTTGTTCGATATATAAATTAATTGAATTTAAGCAATTAAAAATAAAATGTGGGTTCATTTGCAAGCGTAAAATTTTATGCTCGTTTTCGGTATTTTTTATTTTCAGGTTAATCCGCTCCAGTTCATCAAGCCTGTCTTTATAAGCAAGCGCAGTTAAAAATAAAATGGTATCGACTACAAATGCCAGCGTTATTAAATCGTATTGCGCGTTTAAATGATGGTACCAGCCGGGCAAAGAGGCCAATGCAAACAACCACCTGGGCGCAACAACAAAAATAAATGCTACTGCGAGGGTAACCAGACCTATAAATGCAAATTTTAAATATCCCCTGTTGGGTTTTGGCCGGGTGTAATAACTTAACCAAATCAGTAATACCAAAAAGGGCAACGCATTGTATTTCCAAAATATCTTGGTTATGATACTTTGCTCTGGCCAAACAAAGTGAACGGGCATGATAATCAACATCAGTAACCATTGCAGCAGGCATATTTTCAGATATATATTTAGCCACTTATTTTGTTTAACCTGTAAAAATTCGCTCAAAAAGAGGATATAAAAAATACTTTGGGGGATAAAAGACAGCAGGAAAATAAAATCATTATTGAGCCAGGGCAACCAATCTGTTTCCATCACCAACGCATCAACCTGTAAAGAATATCTTAAAAAAAGTGAAATAGAGGCTAATGCACAATACAGGTAGGATTTAAGCCTGCGCTGCAAAAAAAACTTTAAGCAACAGTAAACAAATACAGCAAAATAAAAACCTGCCACCCACAATTTCAAGTTCCTAAAACTAGCCGGGGCACTGATTAGTTCTTCTACTTTCTCTTGGTATGCCGTATCAAAAGTTTCTAAATAAGGGTATTGGTGAGCAACATTGTATTGATACTTATTGATTAGGAGATAAAATTGCTGTACACTTTGTTTCTTAACCGGCACGTTTAATCGCCAATAATCACCTTTAACAGATAAATCGCTGATACGCGAGCCAAAACCGGTACGCCCAACCAGCACCAGTTGGTTTTGTTTAAGCTCATACAGCAGCGATTCTTCGTTTTTGTTGCCCAGTTTTAAAATCAGTGTGGTATCTTTCTCTAATGCGCTTATTGTGCTAAAATTTAGCCAGAATTGCCTTACGGTATCGGCAAACTCACCATCCTGCAAAGTGGTGTCCAGCAGATGCCATTTTAAGGTTTTAAGTTGATTTGGGGTTTTATATTCCTTTTTGGAAACAGCGTAAAAGGAATTATTGATCAGGCTGACCTTTTTTGTCTCGTACTTTACAATAACAGGTTTTACAACAGGCTGAGCCATTGAATAAAAGCTGTTACCTAAAATGGCAGAAACAAAAATGAAGAAAGTGATTAAAGAGCTGTTTTTTATAATCATCCTGCTAAAAAATCCTAAACGGATACCTAAATTTAAAGTTAATTAGAAAAACTACAATAAACATTATAAATGAGTGAGCTGTTATTTTAGTCTTGCGAAACCTGTCATTTTATGTTTAAATGTTATCATCAAACTCCTAAAAGCACTGCTGCCACAGCATTTTCTTACTACACATGGTATAATGCGTAGTTCACAATAAAAATCAGATACTTCACTCAATTGTAGGCTTAAGAGAAAATTGTTATCTTAAATTTGATTGTAAATTAAATCGTACAAAAAACAACTATTTTCAGTAACAGCATAGATTATGATTAACGCTTTGCCATAAAAACCAAGCAAAATGAAAAAGATCTTAATTAGCGCCCTCTTATTAAATCTGGCCATAATTACCGCATTTACGTTAAACTCCGATATTTCTTTTCGGTTGGGTACAAAAACCTGTGTAGCTAAATACAAAGAAAATAAAGCAGGTATTGCAACTCTCCTATCACTACACGACAATGAAAATACGGCAATTGATGCTTTTAACGATTTACCCAATGACACCAGCTTCAATCTTTTTGAGATACACCAGAATAATGTACGCGTCTTAACCTGTAACGTTAACAACAAAAATTATGACTTTGACCCCAATCGTATTTTTTCTGATATTGGGATTGACAGTACGCTGAAAAAGTATAATAGCGGAGTAACTAAATTTCCTGCAGCTGTTATTAAACAAATCAAAACTTTTTCTGCTGACCTTTTAAAAGCCTACGTTGCCCGAAATCAGAATACTTACATCATCTCCATACACAATAACACCAACGAGGGTGCGCTTTCATTAACCGACTACATCAAACCAAATAAATACCATCAGGAAGCCAAGGCTTTTTTCAAGGCCGAGGGCAAAGATTTAGATGATTTTTTTCTGGTAACAACGCTAAACGATTTCAATTATTTAAAAGGTTTAAACGAAAACGTGGTTTTGCAAAGCGACAATCCTACTGATGATGGCTCTTTATCGGTTTACTGTGCCAAAAACAAAATTCCTTATATCAATATCGAGGCGGAGAATGGCCATAAGGCCGAACAGCTAGCCATGCTCAAGGCTGTTTACTCGCTTTTAAAAATAAGATAGTACAATAACGTGTACGAGAACTATAATCAATTCATTAAAGCCATGAAAAGTTTAATTCTAAACGGCCTTACATTGTTGCTATTCTGCATAGTAACAGAGACCAGCGCCCAGGTAAAAAAAACAGTAATCCCTGTTAAAACCAAAAAAAACAATACGCCCCAGGTGGCGACCAAAAGTATAGCCATTGAGCTCCTTCGTGCCAATACGGAGCAGGCGAGCCGAATGATTAGCAACGAACTGAAAGCAATGGGTGTGCAGATGGAAAGTATTGAGGAAGAATCGATATACGATAACCGGAAAAATGGCGAACAAATAGGAAAACTGTTACAGGTGCGTACATCACTCATTTGCAGTCACAAGATACAGGTAGACATACGCGCCAATGCCAGCGACCAGGTACAGAGTATTGACTGGTACCTTAATGATGTTCCGAAAGAAGGTTTTCTCGCGCTTGAAAAGATGCTGGGATACCGTAAATGGCAGCCAATTAGCCCAAACCTATACTTAAACAACAATTTAATTGCCGATGTAGGCGAAATGGGAAGTAGCGGAGAAGATAACACAAAATTAACTTATGCAATTAACCTGAGTAAAACCGATTACTTTGTTTTACCCATCAGAACAAAGATATTTAATACCGATTCGTTAACCGTTCATAACAACCCCGAAGAAGCCGGACAAAGCGTGGTTCAATTTTTAAATGGCCAGGGCATGAAATTTCTTTATAAATCATCTAATACTATTTTATCCAGTTATCAAGGTAAAGGAATTTCGAACGTTAATGGCTATACCACAACTTACATGTTTGCTGAGGGCACCTCTATAACCGTTTCCAGCAACAAATACCAAAAACTGAATGCTATTGACTTTAGTTTTACCGATCCGCTGGTACACAACAAAATTAAAAAATGGTTCCGCCTAAATAATTGGACAGACGGCGGTGAAGGAGATGAAGAAGGTGATCTAATTTACAGTAAAAATAACCTGAAATGCACCAATAACGATAAAGAGAAATACATCAGGTTTACTGTTTCTCCTTACGTTACCGACATTGCTACCCGCTACCAAAATACCGACCCCATAGATGCATCTTCGTTGGTAGGCTACTACCTTAACATGGAAAAGGCAACATTAAAAACCTTCCTGGCCGAAAATTATCTGACTTCGATTAAGGTTGACTGGCCAAATAGAAATATGACTTATAATGCAGGGGCTTACCCTCACGATTTTTATTTCAAATCGCCAGCTGATTCTTTGTGTTATGTTAGCTACGAATACCAACTGAGTGATACCTGGTCGCGCATTATTTATTTCAGCACCGGTGATAAGGCTTATTACGAAAAATTGAAAGCTGATTTGTTAAAGAATGCAGAAGACCCTAAATCGAAAGTCATTGTAAATTATAGCGATAAGCAATTTGATAAATCGCGCATGTATTACATTTCAATCTACTCGAAAGAAAAGGACATTGAAAACAAACGCAAAAAACAGGAGGCATTGCTTGCACAGCAGCGACACGAAAAAGCGGAAGCTGAAGAACGGGCACGTTTAAAAGCCGAAAAAGATGCTAAAACCTCGGCCGATATCCAAAAGGTAGGCGATATACTCATACAAGGTTTGGAACAAATTAATAGAAAAAAAGGGAACAATTAATTATCCGGCACAACCTTGCGTTTCAAAAATAAATGCCGGTAACTTAATAATTATCGGCATTTTGCTTTGATATTATTTTACCTCCAGTCGCTCTTTTTTAACACTGGTGGCCAATAAAATTACGGCTACCAGTAATACAATCCAGCCCCATTGAAAATGGATGGTTTTAGACAGCACTTTATCAAAAAATTTAGATCCAAAGTAATTATGAACCTTAAACCAAACAGCTGCCGCCATTATGGCACTCCAAATTAACGCTACAATAGCCATTACCCTGAACATGCGTAAAGCCCTTACAAACAGGAACAAAGCCGTTAAAGCTAAAATCCCCAAAGAAATATAAAGCAAACGCGGGTCTGCCTGATATAAATTCCAATTACCCTTAACAGGCACCTTTAACATTGGAGCAATGGTTATGGCAATGCCCCCCAGAATTAAGCCGATATAGGCATTGATTTTTTTTACAACTAACATTTTATTGTTTGTGTTAATATATTTGGAACTGCTAACTGCTAACTGAAAACTGCCAACTAAACTATTGCCCTTCAATAATGCCCATTTTATCTGCAAAGTGAGCGCAATAGTCGCGCAAATCTTCTACAATCAGGGTTTCGCCGGTCGCTTTTAAAAAGCTATCGCCCATGGTTTGTAAAGTTTCGTAGAAAAAACGTTTCATTTCATCAACAGGCATATCTTTCGTCCAAAGGTCGATACGCATTGAGTTTTTATAATTATGATCCCAAAGGGCTAAAATCATCGATTTAACAGGCACCTGGTCTTTCGTTTGTGCATCGGTACTTTCCCAAAGAATATTCTCTGGCATATTGTTATCGTCTAACTCAACGGTAATTTTAATTTCTGCTTTTCTCATTTTAATATTGATTTCGCTGATAAATAGATTGCACAGATTTATCAGTATTTTATTCGGGGCAAAGATGATGAATTTACCAAATACTTCGCCTTTGTATTATAGTACTTTTTGTAATATTAGCATCAAGATTGCTGTAATCACAATAAAAATAGATTCGATTAGCCAGATCCGTTTAATATCTTTTAATGTAAAACGAAAAATAAGATCCGTAATAAAGGTAACAGCAACCAAACAGCCTAAAATAAGTTTATAAAATACTCTTACCTCAAAATCACGTCCAGGTGATTTTCCATCTAAAATAGCAAGTACTAAAAATGAAACTGCTGCAGCACTAACAATATTTAAGGGCGTAATTTTTAATTTCATTACTTTTTCTTATCAAAGCGTTTACCTTTTTTGAAGCTTTTAATTTCTTTACCAGCTTTTGCTTTTGCCTTATCCCTTGCTTTTTGTTCTATAGCCTTAGCATTTTTCTTTTCGTGAAAAGCACCTTTAAAATCAGGATCTTCTTTACGCTTTTGCAAATCGATCTCTTTGGCTATGTGCTGGCGTTCCTCATAAGCTGTTTCTTCAATAAAAACCCCATCTGGAATGGCTTCAACCGGAATAGACTGGCGAATTAACTTTTCTATTTTGCGGATGTAATATTTTTCTCCATCTGTAGCAAAAGTTATTGCATCACCTTTAGCAAAAGCCCTTCCTGTACGCCCAATCCTGTGTACATAATCTTCGATAATAATCGGCACATCGAAATTAATTACATGACTTACATCGCTCACATCAATCCCTCTGCTGGCCACATCTGTTGCTACTAAAACACGAATATTACCTTCCTTAAAACTGTTTATAGAGTTAATACGCGTATTCTGCCCCTTATTTGCATGTATTACCCGAACATTTTCTGCTCCATACCTGCGCTCAATGAAACTGAAAATGTTATCGGCAACAGTTTTGGTTTTACAGAAAATAATTAAGCGGTTAAACGCTTCGTCGTTCTTCAACAAGTTTTGCAGTAAATTTAATTTCGTTTTAAAATTCGGAACGTAATAAAGTGCTTGCGTTACATTTGCTGCAGGGGTTGCCTGTTGTGCAGTTTCAATAATGGTTGGATTTTTCAGGAAATCGCCGGCAATTTTCTGAACCAGATCGCTCATCGTTGCAGAAAACAATAAGTTTTGACGCTTACGCGGTACTATTTCCAAAATACGGTGTATAGAGCCAATAAAGCCCATATCCATCATTTTATCGGCCTCATCTAGCACCAAAAACTTTAAGCTTTGAGTATTAATATCGCCTGTTAAATATAAATCGAGGAAACGACCCGGTGTGGCAATCAGGATGTCGACACCTTTCGCCAGCTGCTCTTTCTGTGTTTTTGGCCCAATACCACCAAAAATTACCAGCGAGCGCAGGTCTGTATAAGTAGAAAATAGTTTTACCTGTTCTTCAATCTGCATGGCCAGTTCGCGGGTTGGCGATAATATCAACGCACGGATATTCTCGCCCTGCGCATATTTTAACTGCATTAAAATGGGCAATACAAAGGCAGCGGTTTTTCCGGTACCGGTTTCGGCAATACCAAAAATATCCTGTCCAGATAATATCGGTGCAATTGCTTTTTCCTGTATTGGTGTTGCAACGGTGTAACCGGCATCGGCCACAGCATTTAAAATTTGCCTGTTTAACTTAAAGTCTTCGAACGATTTTGCCATAGCGCACAAAGATAGTGATTAAGGTTGAGGGTTTGAAGGTATAAGGTGGAAGGTTTGATCCCAATCACCAATCTAAAGCCTTAAAAACTGGCAATGCAAACCAATCTATAGCTCCAAAACTCCTAACAGTAATTTTTCTTAAGCTTAAAATCTTGATACTTGTATCTTGATACTCGCAAAATAAACACCAAATTACTACCTTTGAAATCATGAATACTTACCTGATAAAAGCTGCTACAATTGTAAACGAGGGACAAAAAATTGTTGCCGATGTTTTAATTAAAGATGGATTTATTGCCAAAATAGGCCAAAACATTGCTGCACACGATGCACAGGAAATTAATGCCGAGGGCCAATATCTTTTACCAGGTATGATTGATGACCAGGTACATTTCCGTGAGCCGGGATTAACCCATAAAGCCGATATTTTCACAGAAAGTATGGCAGCCGTTGCCGGTGGGATTACTTCTTTTATGGAAATGCCTAACACCGTTCCAAATACTTTAACTCAAGAATTGCTTACAGATAAATACAATATTGCGGCGCAAACTTCATTAGCAAACTACTCGTTTTACATGGGGGCCAGTAACGATAATATTGAAGAGGTTTTAAAAACCGATCCGAAAAATGTTTGCGGAATTAAGGTCTTTATGGGTTCTTCAACCGGGAACATGCTGGTTGATAACGAAAAAACCTTAGAACACATTTTTAGCAAGGCACCTATCCTTGTTGCTACGCATTGCGAAGATGAAGCAACTATTCGCCATAACCTGGCCGAATTTAAAGCTAAATATGGCGACGATTTAACCATAGAAATGCATCCACTGATTCGCAGTACAGAGGCTTGTTATAAATCATCTTCTTTAGCGGTAGAGTTGGCCAAACGCTACCAAACACGCTTGCACATTCTCCACATTTCGACAGCTAAAGAAATTGCGCTGTTTGACAATACCATTCCTTTAAAAGACAAAAAAATTACCGCCGAGGCCTGTGTGCACCACCTTTGGTTTAACGATAAGGATTACGCCGAAAAAGGCAATTTTATTAAGTGGAACCCTGCCGTTAAAACCGAAACAGATCAGCAAGGCATTTTAGCTGGTGTTTTGAACGATAATATCGACGTAATTGCGACCGACCACGCACCACATACGCTGGCCGAAAAACAACAAGCTTACGCGCAGGCACCTTCAGGCGGTCCGCTGGTACAACATGCTTTACCTGCTTTACTGGAAATGCATTTGCAGGGCAAAATCTCGCTGGAAAAAATTGTTGAAAAAACAGCACATAACCTTGCCATTTGCTTCGATATCGAGAAACGGGGCTTTATCCGTGAAGGTTATTGGGCAGATTTAGTTTTGGTTGATTTAAACGACCCGTGGAAAGTAACCAAGTTGAACAATTTTTATAAATGCGGCTGGAGCCCTTTTGATGGAGATACTTTTAAGGCAAGTGTTACCCATACTTTTGTATCAGGAAACCTGGCTTATACTAAAGGAAAATTCACTACCGACCAGGTAGGTAAGCGGTTAACATTTACCAGATAGATTTGTTATATTTGTTTAGGTTAACAAATTTGCAATGACAGATGCACAATTATTTTCTGAAATTTCTGCACTTCCTTCTAACATGAAGCAGGAGGTTTGGGATTTTGTTGCCAGTTTAACAGAAAAATACAAACAGTTTAATGCAATAACTATGGCTGAAGAGCCGCTGGTTAAGTATGGAACAAAATTTTCAGATTCCCTGTTAAAAGGCCCCGTCTTTTCTGATGAGCAAATTCAAAAAATCGAGGAAACAAGAAAATCTATAAATGAATGGCGAACCAAATAACAATGGTCGACACCTCCATATTGATTGATTATTTTCGAAAAAAGACAAATCAAAAACAAGGTTATTTGCTTTATCTCAACAGTATGAAAACTTGTGCATTTCAAGCATTACAGAATTTGAAATTTACATGGGAGCTAAGGGCAAACAGCATATTTTTTTGGGAAACAATGCTCTCTAACTTTATCATATTCCCATTCGATAATGATGCCGCTTTAGCCGCTGTAGAAATTCAAAGTAATCTTAAAAAGGTACGCAAGAGCATCGATAAGGCGGATTTATTTATTGCTGCAACGGCCATTGCTCATAATTTATATTTCGATATGCTTAATCACAAGCATTTTGAAAATATTGAAAATGTTAAATTGATTGGCAATTAGACAACGTCAGGAAGATTTTTATATTTGTTTAGGAGAACAAATCCAGAGTTAACCAACGGTTTTATATTTATTTATCCCCTAAAAAAGTATTTATCAGTAAACAATGACTAAACGTGCTGTAATTATTAAATCAACGGTACTGCTTGGTTTAACTATCTTGATTTATGTTTTTGGCTTCTTTCCCTCTTCAGTTCAAAAATATTACTCAACTGGCTTTTACCCTTACATTTCATCTGCATTAAGGTATATATCTGGCATTTTTCCATTTGCCATTGGCGATATCATTTATGCCGTTCTGATTGGCTTTGTGTTGTACAAAATCTTCCGGTTTTATAAAAGGCGTCAATCTCTAAAAAAGAAAGATCGCATTATTATTCCTTTGCAGGTATTCAATTTCTTTTTGTTGCTGTATATCATCTTCAAAATAGTTTGGGGTTTAAACTATAATAGGCCAAGTGTTAGCGAAGAGCTGGGCATTGGTTATGAAAAATACACGGTAAAAGAACTGGTACAACTGGGTAATTATTTTGTAGATAAAACTAACGCATTAAAACTGAAGCAGACCAAAGTTCCCACTTATAAGATCGTCGATCTTGAAAAAACATCAGCTGAGGCCTACAATTTAATGGAAAAGAAAAACCCTTTGTTCAGGTATTCGAATCCTTGTTTAAAAGCAGTCTTAAGTCCTTGGGTTATTAGTAAAGTAGGCATCGAGGGGTATTACGCGCCATTATCGGGCGAGGCCAATATGAACACCAACCTGCCTGATTTTGTTAAACCATACGTTTCCTGCCATGAAATTGCGCATCAATTGGGTATTGCTTACGAAGATGAAGCCAACCTTTTAGGCTATTTAACGGCGAGCAACAGTCCTGATTTAAATTACCAGTACTCAGCTAATTACGAAATGCTCAAGTATATCCTTTTCGAAATCAGGATGAAAGCACCCGATGATTATAAAATACTCTATGACAAGCTATTGCCCCAGGTTATAGCCGATTTTAAAGCAGAAAAAGAGTTCTGGCGTAAATATAACGGACAAATGTTTGGCTATATGGATGCTGCTTTCGATCGTTTCCTAAAACTCAATAACCAGAAAAAAGGTATAGATAGCTACCAGGATATCGTTATCTGGCTGTGGAATATTTATAAGCCTCAGTTAGCAGTTAACAATACGCAGTTGCCAGTTAAGCATACAAATTGATTAGTTAACAGTTAACAATATACAGTTACCAGTTAAGTATGTAAACTGAAAACTGGTTTAACCGTGTATCGCTTCCTTCTTACCGAAACTCTGAATCAGTTCACCTTCAAAATCCAGCCATTCTTTCCAGCGTTTTTCAACATCAACATCGATGCTGTATTTACGGGCAAAATTTAAGAAAGTAGTGTAATGACCAGCTTCAGATACCATTAATTCGTGGTAGAATTTAGCTAGTTCCTTATCTTTAATGTTTAGAGAAAGTACGCGAAAACGTTCGCAGCTTCTGGCTTCGATCATCGCAGCAAACAAAAGTCTATCGATAAAAGCCTGGTTACGGCTACCATCTTTTTTGCTGAATTTTACCAACCTGCCAACGTAATCATCTTTACGCTCACGACTCAAAGTATATCCCCGATCCTTAATTATGTTAATCACCATCTGAAAATGCTGCATTTCTTCAATAGCAATAGCTGTTAACTCATCTACCAGATCTTGGTGCTCAGAGTTTTGCGTTATTAGGGTAATGGCGTTACTGGCTGCTTTTTGTTCGCACCAGGCATGGTCGGATAAAATTTCTTCTAAATTCGATTCAGCAATATTTGCCCAACGCGGGTCTGTCAACAATTTTAATCCTAGCATGTGGTTTCTCTCTTCGAACCGCAAAATTAGAAATAATCACCCGCATTTAAAATTGTGAGCTAAAAACAGTTTATTTTGCATAAATTTTAAAATATGAGTGCTAAGAAACTATTGATTATTGGATTGGTTTGGCCTGAGCCTGCTTCATCGGCAGCAGGAACCCGAATGATCCAGCTGGTTGATTTATTTCTGGCCAAAGGCTACCAGATCACCTTTGCTTCGGCAGCATCGAAAAGCGATTTCAGCTATGATTTCAGCAATACAAGTGTAATTGAGCAGGAAATTAAGTTAAACAACGAAAGTTTCAACAGCTTTTTAAAAGCACTTAACCCCGACATTGTGCTATTCGATCGCTTTATGATTGAAGAACAATACGGCTGGCGCGTACAACAGGAATGTCCCGATGCCCTACGAATTTTAGATACCGAAGATTTACATTTTCTTCGCCAGGCACGTCAGCAAAGTTCCAAAAAGCAGGAAACGCTAAACCTGTTTTCCGATACAGCCAAACGCGAAATTGCGGCCATCCTCCGCTGCGATCTTTCTTTGATTATCTCAGAAATAGAGATGAAGCTACTCGAAGAACAATTTAAAATTGATGCCAGCTTACTTTATTACCTGCCATTCTTAGAACAAGAAATTACTGCCACAACCATTCAAAATTGGATTCCCTTTACAGATAGAGCCGATTTTGTTTTCATTGGAAACTTTCTGCACGAACCCAACTGGCATACCGTTCAAACCCTGAAAACCAAAGTATGGCCCTTGCTACGCAAAAAACTTCCGGAAGCTAAATTGAATATTTATGGCGCCTACCCTTCTCAAAAAGTACTACAACTTGAAAATAAGGCTGAAAAATTTTTCATTAAGGGCCGAACTTTAAATGCGCAGGAAACCATAGCCCAACATAGAGTTTTACTTGCACCGATCCAGTTTGGCGCTGGCGTTAAGGGCAAGTTTATCGATGCCATGCAGGTAGGTACACCATCAGTAACCACAACAGTTGGCGCCGAAGCCATGAAAGGCAACCTTTCCTGGAATGGGATTGTTGAAGATGATTTAAGCACTTTCGCAGAACAGGCCTCACTCCTTTACCAAAACGAAGCCGAATGGAAGGAAGCACAAAAGCATGGTGTTCAAATCATCAACGAGCGTTACGCCTCCACGGCTTTTGCCGATGATTTTATGCAGAAGATAACTAAATTGCTGTTAAACTTACCTAAACACCGTCAGGCTAATTTTATGGGGCAGATCTTAAACCACCATACCCTTCAGAGCACAAAATACATGAGCCTTTGGATTGAGGAGAAGAATAAATAGTCAGGGGTCCGAAGATATACCTGTATAAAACTTCAAGGCAATAATACACCTAACTCCGGACTTCCGACTTCCAACCAAAAACTAATTGACTTTTAAAAAACATTCTGGTTCTGAAACCTAGGAACAATATTGTAAATTTGCGGCTATGGCAAAAATATCGATTAACCTTGCTACAGGTTCGTTTCAAAAGGAAGAAATTATCGTCGGAATTGATTTAGGTACAACCAACAGTTTGGTTGCATTTATTAACCCAGATAAAGACCCTCAGGTAATTAACGATTCGGGCAAGGGCGTTTTGGTGCCATCGGTAGTTTATTTCAACAGCCAGAACGAAGCCGTTGTAGGCAACGAGGCCAAAGAATTTTTAACCACCGACCCATCGAACACCATATTTTCGGTTAAACGATTATTGGGCCGCTCTTACAAAGATGTAGCCGATCATGCCGCTACATTTTCTTACAAAATTATTGACGATGATACCGATGCGCTGGTAAAAATCCATGCAGGCGATCGTTTCTATACCCCTATTGAGCTATCGGCCGAAATACTGAAAGAGCTTAAAGCAAGGGCCGAGCATGCGCTAAAAACACCCGTTAACCGTGCTGTAATTACTGTTCCAGCCTACTTTAACGATAGTCAACGCCAGGCTACCCGCGATGCCGGAAAACTGGCTGGCTTAGATGTAATGCGTATTGTAAACGAACCTACCGCAGCCAGTTTGGCTTATGGAATTGGTTTAGACCCTACGCAACAAAAAACCATTGCCGTGTACGATTTGGGCGGTGGTACTTTTGATGTTTCCATCCTGCAAATCCAGAACGGAATTTTTGAAGTATTGGCTACAAATGGAAATACTTATTTAGGTGGCGACGATTTTGACCGGGCAATTTTAGATTACTGGATTGCACAAAACAAACTTGATGTTACTACCCTGGCCAAGGATAATATTTTAATGCAAACGCTAAGGCTACAGGCTGAGGCTGCAAAAAAAGCACTATCAAGCCAGAATTTATTCAATGAGAAAGTTGGTGAAATCTGGTGCACACTCGATAAGCAAACATTCGAACAATTAATTGCAGCTAAGGTTGAAGAAACCATTACGGCATGCAAAAATGCCTTAAAAGATGCTGATTTAACAGCAGCTGATATTGATGAGGTGATTTTAGTAGGTGGTTCTACCCGCACACCATTTGTAAAACAGCAAGTCCAAAATTTCTTTGGTAAAACTCCGCAGGATAATATTAACCCGGATGAAGTAGTAGCTTTAGGTGCTGCCATCCAGGCTGATGTACTGGCCGGAAACCGCTCGGATATTTTATTGCTTGATGTAACCCCACTCTCATTGGGTATCGAAACCATGGGCGGTTTAATGGATGTAATTATTGCCCGCAACAGCAAGGTGCCAACCAAAGCCGGCAGGCAGTACACCACTTCTATTGATGGTCAGGTAAACATGAAAATATCGGTTTACCAGGGCGAGCGCGATCTGGTAAAAGAAAACCGTAAACTTGCTGAGTTTGATTTAAAAGGCATTCCGGCTATGCCGGCAGGTTTGCCCAAAGTAGATATCAACTTCTTGCTTAATGCTGATGGCATTTTAACCGTTCAGGCTATTGAGCTTCGATCGGGTGTTAAACAGGAGATTGAAATTACCCCAAGTTATGGCTTAAGCGACGATACAGTTGAAAAAATGCTTTTAGATAGTATTGAACACGCACAGAGCGATGTACAACAGCGCATGCTGATTGAAGCCCGAAGCGAAGGTGAACAATTGGTTTACACAGCTGAAGGTTTTATCAAAAAACATGCAGAACATTTATCTGAAACTGAAATTGCAGAAACCGTGGCACACATCGAGGCACTGAAAACCGCACTATCCACTCAAGAAAAAGATACCATTTTGAAAAAAGCCGATGAACTGAACGAGTTTACCCGTCCATTTGCAGAGCGTGTAATGGATGCGGCTATTTCGACAGCGATGAAAGGCAAGAAGATCGAATAGTTAACAGTTTTCAGTTGAATCGGTCGTCACCCTAAACCTGTTTCAGGGTCTCACAGAATTGCATAAGATTATTGCAGAGTTTTATTCGCATATAGCGAAAGTATGTTTGCTCAATTCCTTTAACAGGCTTTAAAAATAAAGCCTAACTTAGTTTATGCAACAAACCCGGCAACAGCTTACTCTATTTATTACCCACCAAACCGAAGTTATTGAGCAGGTTAGGGCACAGTTTAATCCTATTCAGCATAGTTTAATTCCTGCACATGTTACCCTGTGTCGGGAAGACGAAATTGAACAACTGGATCAAGTATTTGCCAACATCAAAAACATTAAACTAAACAGTCAAATTCAAATGACGTTTGGAGCTGTTGAACAATTTGAAAACGGGAAGGGTGTGTATATGCCTGCCAAAGCAGGTAACGATTCCTTTCAGCAGTTAAGGAAATTAATTTTGAAAGGAATAAACGACTCACCACGAGCTCTTCTACCACACATCACGCTCATGCATCCCAGAAATTCTACCTGTACCATAGAAATTTTTGAACAGATAAAATCTTATCCGCTCCCAACGGTACTAAGTTTTTACAAGATCAGCTTAATCACACAAATCAATGGTGGAAAATGGGAAATTATCAGGGAATTTGATTTTGTTGTTTCTAAAAAAGAATAGCTAAATTAACAGCTCAATCGCTCAAAAAATGGTTACATCTATTAAAGTAAAAGACAATAGTAACATTGGCTTTATTATCATTCCATTTTGTCTTTTTCCGATAGCATTTTTAGCAATAGCAGGAGCCTTTAACCTTAGCTATTTAATCACTTTCGCTATCATGTTCTGTCTTTACGTCCTTTATATGGTTTTCATTTTAAGAGTATTACAGAAAAACGAAGAGATTTACGCCATAGTAGCAAACGAAGAGGAAATTACATTTTTAGACCGCGGCACTTTTAAATGGGAAGAAATTAATACCATCAAATCAATTCATAATTATACTATCTTTCTCCAAAGACATCCTCATTATTTTATTGCTGTCTCGTTAAAAAACGGAAAAAAATTCGATATTGATGTTACCAATTTTGATTATCAGTTTGAAGAATTGGCTTCCATCTTAAATTCGCTGGGCAAGCTTGATTCAGGCCTGTAAAATCTAATTTCAAAAAAATATCCTTTCTTAACCTGCAGTTAACCAACTCGAATAATTAAACTACCAAAAAGCATAACGTTGTGTGCACGGGGATGGAGTTCAGTTAAACAATTAACCAGTTGATCGATTTAAATAGTTAACCATTTCTTACCATAGATCAAAACCCGGCAAACACAAAGCCATTACCTTTGTTAAAAATATTTTAACGTATGGAATTAGGTATTGGCATGTTTGGCGATTTGCAAATCAATGCAAATGGAGAAATTCAACCCGCACAACAAAGACTTCAGGAAATTATAGCAGAAATTAAACTCATGGATGAAGTGGGTTTGGATTTTTATGGCATTGGCGAGCACCACCGCCCGGATTATGCGGTATCGAGTCCTGAAATTATCCTGGCCGCTGCAGCAACCGTAACTAAAAACATTAAGCTAAGCAGTGCCGTTTCGGTTTTAAGTTCGTCTGACCCGGTAAAGCTGTACCAAAGTTTTGCCACAGTCGATTTAATTTCGAACGGCAGGGCCGAATTAATGGCTGGCCGCGGAAGTTTCATCGAATCATTCCCATTATTTGGCTACAACCTGCAAAATTACGATGAGCTTTACGAAGAAAAATTAGATCTACTGTTAAAAATCAATGCATCACCTAAAGTTAGTTGGAAAGGTAAATTCAGGCCAGAATTAAATAACCAGGAAGTTTTGCCACGTGCAGTAAACGATAGCTTAAAAATCTGGGTGGCCGTTGGTGGCACGCCCGAATCGGTAGAACGTGCCGGAAGACTGGGTTTATCGGTAATGTTTGCCATTATTGGTGGTCAGCCTGTACAGTTTAAGCCTCTGTTCGATTATTACAAAAAAGTATACCAGGCTTACGGTCACGATATGAACAAATTCGAGGTTGGCGTACACATGCACTCACTATTTGGCGAAAACACCAGCGAAATAGCAGATTACTATTACCCGCTCTATTCGGCACAGATGAACAGAATCGGTCGTACACGCGGCTGGGCACCCTACCAACGCAACCAGTTTGATGCTGGAATGAGCAAAAGCGGCGCATTAATTATTGGCGATGTAAACCAATCGGTAGATAAAATACTGGCTATGGAAGAAACTTTCGGGCTAACCCGTTTCTCGGCCCACATGGATGTTGGCGGACCATCACATGCCGCGATGATGAAATCGATAGAAATTTATGGAACCAGAATTGCGCCGGCAGTTAGAAAAGCTTTACAGCCATAAGTTAAGCTTTGTTTCCTTTAAAAAGCTGTAAAAAACTATAAACGTAACAGCCTACACATATTGCAAAAAGGCTTTCAAGCAAGGCGAAAACAAGCATTACTACTGTAAAAACCATTGCCAGAGTCGAAAAATCAAACAGGAACATCGCCGTAATCAGCAGGCAAAATACAAAACCTAAGGTTGCGGCGAATTTCTTTGGGGCCAAATCTTTCATTTGCTTTGGCAGTGTCAGTTTTTGGTTAATGCTTACAGCCACATATTTTAACACACTGAATTTTCCCGAAGTAAAGGCCCTGCTGCCAAAATCAAAAATCAAAAACACTATTGCCCAATAATTGCCAAAAATTAAGCAAACAGTAGCTACTACAGCTACCATAAAGGCAATTAAACGTACCACATTTTCATTTATTCTTTCGGCCGATATTGGGCAGGATAATTCCATCGTAACTATATTTTGCTGTAAATGTATTAAAAATCTCTATCGATCGGGTTTCAGTAAAGTCATTATCATTCAATAAAACAAGTTATTATGGCTGCTTGTAATTTTCGAATTTGTTATATTCGTATCACATAACTCAACAAATGACGCGCTCAAAAATCTTAATTTTAAGTTTATGCTTACTATCAGCAACCTGGTGTAAGGCGGCTACATTGCCTGATACAGTGGTGATAAAAGCACATTTGAAAACCCTAACCAAAACGCCCAGGTACCGCAGTCATCAAAATATCGATCAGCTAAACCAAACAGCCGATTATATCCGGTCGGTATTTAAGAAATATGCCGATAGTGTATACATTCAGGAATATACAGTAGATCAAAAGATCTATAAAAACGTAATCTGTTCTTTCGGTACCCAACATCAAAAACGGATAATTGCAGGTGCACATTACGATAGTTGCGGCGAGCAGGAAGGTGCAGATGATAATGCAAGCGGGGTAACAGGTCTTTTAGAACTGGCCAGGATGTTAAAAGGCCAAAAACTAAACCACCGGATAGATTTAGTAGCTTATACCTTAGAAGAGCCACCCTATTTCCGTACCGAACAGATGGGGAGTTATATCCACGCCAAATGGCTCAAAAGCAATAAAATTGAGGTATATGGTATGCTCTCTTTAGAAATGATCGGTTACTTTAAAACTGAAAAGAAATCACAATCATACCCACTGGGCATTTTATCGTGGTTTTATGGCAATAAGGGCGATTACATAACCGTGGTTAAAAAATTTAGTGCGGGCAAGTTTGCCAACAACTTTACTTCGGCTTTCAAAAAAGGGAATACCATTCTAACCAAAACCTTTAGTGGCCCAACGTCTTTGCCGGGTATCGATTTTTCAGACCACCTAAATTACTGGAAATTTGGCTACAGTGCCTTAATGATCACCGACACCTCTTTTTACCGGAATAAAAACTACCACCAGGTTACCGACACCATGGAAACACTCGATATTAACCGGATGGCCAAAGTAATTGATGGAGTATTTAAAACGTTGGTTAAAATTTAATTATAGCAGCCGCATGTACGTTAAATCACAAAAACGCGCCCCTAAGAAATCTTTACGGAACATAATTAAGATCCTGTTATGGGGGCTGGTAAGCCTGTTCGTACTGGCAAACATCATTGCCTATAACCAAGCTTATCAACTCACGCATTTTACTACACAAAAAGTAACCAAAACAGCTAAGCCAGAGCAACTCTCGCTGGCAGAGAAAATAAAGACGCTTTTTACAGGAGTATCAAACCCACGCCCGGCGAACCAAAGGCAACCAGATTTGCCCTACACCACCGTTAAGCTACAAAGTAATAAAAAATTAGAATGCTGGTTTATTAAACACCCTGAGGCAAAGGGAACTGTTATTATGTTTCATGGCTATAGCGCGTCAAAATCCGGGTTGATAAACAAGGCCAACATTTTCTACCAGTTGGGCTACAATACCATGCTGGTCGATTTTATGGGTTCGGGCGGCTCGGAAGGCAATGAAACTACCATTGGCTTTGCCGAAGCTGAGGAAGTTAAAACAGTTTACCAATACGTTAACCAAACTGAAAAAAAGCAAATTATTTTGTTTGGTACTTCTATGGGCGCTGTAGCTACTATGAAAGCACTGAACGCTTTTAAAATCAATCCTGCTGCGATTATCATCGAATGTCCTTATAGCAGCCTGTTAAAAACAACCCAGGCCAGGTTTAAAATTTTACATATCCCTACTTTCCCGCTCGCCAATATTCTGGTGTTTTGGGGAGGCTTTCAGCATCATTTTAATGGTTTTAAACTGCGTCCTGTTGATGATGCAAAAGGCATAAAATGCCCCACCTTGCTCTTATACGGAGAAAAGGACAACCGGGTTTCACGCAGTGAAATAAACGAAATTTTCAACAACCTGAAAGGAAGTAAAAGCCTTCGCACCTATCCTTTAGCCGGTCACGACAACTACCTAACCCAATATAAATCCGAATGGACACAAGACATCAGCCTGTTTTTAAAGGCCGTAAATTGAAAGTTAGCCCACTTACAAAAGCCTTTATTATCCTCATAGTACTTTGGTTTAGCATCCACACCAGTGTTATTATTATCGATGGGATGAACAACACCCCACAAAATGCCGATTTAGGTGTGGTGTTAGGCAATAAAGTAAACGAAGATGGCTCTTTATCACAAAGGTTGCAAAAAAGACTGGAACGTGCGCTTAGCCTGTATAAAAACGGACGGGTAAAAATGCTTTTTGTAAGTGGCGGGCATGGCCACGAAGGTTTTAATGAAGGTGATAAAATGCGTGATTTCCTGATCGGAAAGGGTGTTCCGGCTGCTTTAATTATTACCGATAACCAGGGCGATAACACTTTAAAAACGGTAAAAAACACTACAAAACTAAAAAGCAACTATCATATTGAAAGTATCATAGTGGTTTCGCAATATTACCACATTACCCGCACCAAAATGCTTTTCAGAAAAAATGGCTTCGATAAGGTTTTTGGAGCCAGTCCCGAATATTTGGAGTGGCGCGATGGTTATTCACTGATTCGCGAATTTGTAGCCTTTTATTCAGAACTGTTACCGACGTAGTGAATAATTTCCTAACCTGATAAAAATTCATTTCCTATATTTAATAAAATAAGTTACGCAAATCAGATATTGGATGGATAATTCGGAAAAATTAAACCTGCTGTTAGTTAAGCTAGAAAATTTATTGCTGAGGCAACAAGGTTTCGAAGCCGAAATTCAGGCATTAAGACAAGAAGTTAAAGCTTTACAATCGCCGGACTCAGCAAATGCACCTAAAGCTGCTGAACCTACTTTTATATCGCCTCCAAAAAATACACCACCAAATCCGGTAATACAACATGCAGCAACTCCCCAGCCGGTTCCTTCAGCTTTTCCTACTCCTCAAAATCCGTTACAGCCTAATTTTGCCGACCGCTTTAAGCGCGAAAATATAGTTAAATCAGATTTCGAAAAGTTCATTGGCGAGAATCTGATCAGTAAAATAGGTATCCTGATTTTAATCATCGGTGTAGCCATTGGCGCAAAATATGCCATCGATCACGATATGATTAGCCCTTTAACCCGTATTGTTTTGGGTTATGCAATGGGTGCAGGCTTAATGGGCTTTGCAATTAAATTAAAGGCTAAATACGAAAACTTTTCAGCAGTACTGGTTAGTGGTGCCATTGCCATCATGTATTTTATTACATATGCCGCTTACGATTTTTACGCCTTGATTCCGCAGGCACTTGCCTTCGGCCTGATGGTGATTTTCACCTCCTTCACTGTGGTTGCAGCAATTCAATACAATAAGCAGGTTATTGCCCATATTGGCCTGGTTGGTGCCTATGCTGTGCCGTTTTTACTGAGCGATGGCTCTGGCAAAGTAGGGGGTTTATTTAGCTATATAGCGATTATCAATATCGGTATTTTGGTATTGAGCTTTAAAAAATACTGGAAACCCTTATTTTATGTCTCCTTCGGATTAAGCTGGCTCATTTTTTCAGCCTGGCGCTTTGATTTAAGTAGTGAGAGCCAGTATTTTGTTCTCGCCCTCCTGTTTGCTTCGATATTCTTTATTACTTTTTACATCACTAACCTTGCTTATAAAGTCATTAAGAGAGAAGTATTCGGCTTAAGTGATGTAGTCATCACACTCTTAAATGCCTTCATTTTTTACTGCATGGGTTATTTAATTATAGCCGACAATAAAAATAGTGCAGAATTTTTAGGCTTATTTACCCTGGCCAACGGAATAATTCATTTTGTGGTAAGCTTAATTATTTACAAAAGGCAACTGGCCGATAAAAACCTGTTCTACCTTATCCTGGCTTTGGTTATTACCTTTATTACCATGGCTGTTCCGGTGCAGTTAGATGGCGGTTGGGTAACTATATTCTGGACTGTTGAGGCGGCCATACTCTTTTATCTGGGTAGGGTTAAACAAATTGCTATCTACGAAAAGCTTTCTTTTCCGCTTATCTTTCTTGCCTTTTTAAGCCTTTTAGAAGACTGGGCCAGTTATGCAAGTTACTATGGCAGTTATCAGGTTGTTAAACCGATATTTAATGTGGGTTTCTTAACGGCAGTTATTTTTATTGGCAGTTTTAGCTGGATGTTCAGCATCAGCAAAAAAGAAACCGAGAAACCTGCCGAATGGATCTGGATGCGCCAGATATTGAGTTACAGCATTCCTTCAATATTATTGTTTGTAGTGTATATTACTTTCTCACTGGAGATTTCGAAACATTTTAACAACCTTTTCGAAATCTCCAAAATAAACCCGCACCCAAAAACAAATACAGATTACAGCGGCTATACCTACAATTACAACTATGAAAAGTTAAAAATAGCCTGGATTTATATCTATACCCTATTTTTTGCCGCCGCATTGTCTTATTTTAATCTAAAAAAACTTAAAAGCAACGAGCTTGCAATTGCCTGTCTGGCTATTAACCTGTTGGTTATTGCCTTATTTTTAACCAATGGCCTTTATAATTTAAGCGAGCTTAGAGATGAATATTTATTCTCGGATAATAACTATTTCAAAATCGGCACCTTCAATATTGGCATCCGCTATGTTTCTATTGGCTTCTTTGCTTTGTTAATTATCATGTTCTACCAGTTAATCAATTACAGTCTGTTTAAAAGCAGCTTTAAAACACTGTTCGATTACCTGCTTTACATTTCCATTTTATGGGTAATTAGCAGCGAGCTGATTAACATTTTAGCCCTGGCAGGTTTAGATGGTAATTATAAATTAGGTTTGAGCATCCTTTGGGGGTCTTATTCGCTATTTTTGATCGGTATGGGCTTGGCCAAAAACAAAAAACACCTGCGTATTGGGGCAATGGTTTTGTTTGGTATTACGCTGATTAAACTTTTTGTTTACGACATTGCCTACCTCAGCACCATTTCAAAAACCATTGTATTCGTGTCGCTGGGCATATTGCTGCTAATCATTTCTTTCCTTTACAACAAGTACAAACATTTAATTATTGATGATGTGGAGACTAAAAACTAAGCTGCTTTTTTGGCTTTTACCTTGCGTATTAGCTGCAAACGCCCAAACTGCTCCCTACCGCTTAAAAAGGGAAATTACTGGTGTACAAGCTACCTGGCACAGTATGGTACTGCCCAACCCAATATATCAAAAGCTTAAGCCGGGTTTTGAAGACCTGCGTATTTTTGGCATTAAGGGTAAAGATACCGTTGAGATCCCTTATCTGTTAAAGCAACGCGATAATCAGATTAACACGAAGGAAATTGCTTTTAAACAGTTGAACCAAAGCTCAGCTAACAACACTTATTATTATACTTTTCGACCCGCGGTAAGCGGCGTAATTAACCAGATAAATCTCGATTTTAAGCAGGAAAATTTCGACTGGAAAGTTACGCTCGAAGGCAGTAACGATAACCAAAACTGGTTTACCATAGTAAAAGATTACCGGATTTTGTCGATCAAAAACCAGTTTACCGATTATCATTTTACCAGGATAAATTTCCCCGATGCAAAGTATGCCTATTTTCGGATTGCCATAAAAAATAGTGCCCAGATGGAGCTTTTAACCACAAAAATTTTAAAAACAGATACCATAAAAGGCATATTCCAGGATATTAAATATCAATCGTACAACATCAAAAACGATGCAGAACACAAAGAAACGGTTATCGACATCAATTTAACCGATCCGGTACCGGTATCGCAATTGAGTTTAAATGCCCAAAGCGATTTTGATTTTTACCGTCCGTTCAAAATTGATTATGCTACAGATAGTTTTAAAACCGATAAAGGTATAAAGTACAATTACATGGATCTTTACACGGGCACCGTTAGCTCTATAGAAAAACCTGTATTTAGCTTTCCAAATACCATTACTTCAAAACTGCGGATTACCATCCAAAACAATGATAATAAGCCACTACGTTTAAGTGGTTTGGCATTAAAAGGCTGTGTATATGAATTGATTGCCCGTTTTGATGATCCAAAACTGCGTTACGCTTTATATTATGGCAATAACAAAGCTGTAGTTCCCAGTTACGAGATCGAAAAATTTGAAAATAAAATACCTGCAAACTTAAGTTCACTCACCATCGGCGAAGAACAGCAAAACCCGGCCTACACGGCTAAAGTAACCAAGCCCCTATTCGAAAACAAAGCCTGGCTATGGATTTTAATGGCAGTAATTATTGTATTACTGGGTTGGTTTTCGTTTAAAATGTTGAGGAATTAGGCACAAGGAGTACACCATTGTAACTTTAAATAATATATTAACAAATATCGTCCAAATAAGATCATGAAGAACATCTTCCAACCCGCAGTAACTAGCGAAATTATTGAAAGAATTAACACGCTTAGTCCCACTACTCCACAGCTTTGGGGCAAAATGAATGTAGTACAAATGCTGGCGCATTGTAATGTAACCTACGAAATGATTTACGATGATATACACCCAAAACCTGGTTTGTTTATGAAATTTATTCTGAAAAACCTGGTTAAAAGTAAAGTGGTTAGTGAAAAGTCTTATCCAAAAAACAACCCAACGGCTCCACAATTCATCATTAAAGATGAAAGGGATTTTGAGAAAGAGAAAGCCAGGTTGATTGCCTACCTCAATAAAACACAGGAATTAGGTGAAAACCATTTCGATGGTAAAGAATCGCATTCTTTTGGCAAACTAAACAAAACCGAATGGAATAACATGTTTTATAAACATTTAGACCACCATCTTTCACAATTTGGCGCTTAGATTTTTGGTCTTTCCTCTTTAGTCTTTGAACTTTATATGGTCTTATTGCCCCCTTAAAAAGTCTCTTTTACGCCCCATATGCTGTTCATATCTTGCTTAACTTGTACTAACAAAAACTCAACAACAAAACAAAATGACAAAAGGACTTGTAACATGCCTTTGGTTTGACGGACAGGCCGAAGCAGCAGCAAATTATTACTGTACTGTTTTTAAAGATTCGAAAATTACCCAGGTTAGCCCAATGGTGGTTACTTTCGAAATTAACGGAAGTAAATTTATGGGACTAAATGGCGGACCGCAATTTAAGTTCGATGAAGCAGTTTCGTTTATGGTTAATTGCGATAGCCAGGAAGAAATAGATTACTACTGGGATACGCTGACCAAAGATGGCGGACAGGAAAGTATGTGCGGCTGGCTAAAAGATAAGTTTGGCCTTTCATGGCAAATTATTCCATCGAACATTGGCGAGTTAATGGCCGATCCCGAAAGAGCCCAAAGGGTAATGGCTGTAGTAATGCAGATGAAAAAATTAGATAAGAAAAAAATGGAAAATGCTTAAATTTTTCATAAATTGATTAAAAATCTATTGTGGTTGATATCTATACAGAACAATCATGATAGATTTTAATCATAAAACAATTTATACCAATGAAAAGATTAACGATTTTAATTGCGTTAATCATCCCTCCTATTTTTTGTATCTCCTGGGGTTTCTTTGCACATCAAAGAATCAATAACCTTGCTGTTTTTACACTTCCCGCTGATATGATCGGGTTTTACAAAAAGAATATAAAGTACATTACCGAGCATGCTGTAGATCCCGATAAGCGTAGGTATGCCGATACCTTAGAAGCCCCAAGACATTACCTGGATGTAGAAAACTACGAAAAAAACATTTACAGTATTCCGGAGAAGTGGAATGATGCCTTAACCAGTTATGGACTAAAGCAATTGAACGCCAACGGAATTTTACCCTGGCAAATTCAGCGTACCTATTACAGTTTGGCTAAAGCTTTTAAAACCCGCGATTCTGTCAGGATTTTAAAATACTCAGCTGATTTGAGCCACTATATTGGTGATGCGCATGTTCCTTTGCATACTACAGCCAACCACAACGGTCAGCTCACCAACCAGGTTGGTATCCATGCCTTTTGGGAAAGTCGCCTTCCTGAGCTTTTTTCTACCCGCTACAATTTTGTGGTAGGCAAGGCCAGTCATATCGAAAATCCACTAAAAGCAGCCTGGAAAGTAGTGAAACACACCCATAGCCTGGTTGATACTGTTTTAACCTTCGAAGCAGCCTTAAACGCCTCTTTTCCATCACATAAAATATAGTTTTGCTGAAAAAACAACACCGTTTTAAAGCAATATTCAATCGAATATGCCAAAAGCTACCACGACAAAATGAACAACATGGTAGAAAAGCAAATGCGCAGCGCCATACTCGAAATTGGCTCTTTCTGGCACTAGGTATGGATTGATGCCTGTCAGCCCGTACTTAAAAACCTGATTAAGCTAGAACCAACTCCAGATGAAAAGAAAGCCGAAACTGATACAGAACGAAAATTTGAGAAAGGTGTACCACTTGGCTGGGAGATTTAAGGCCTGATATTAAAAACATCCATAGAACTGTCATCCTGAGCCTGTTGAAGGACTACAAAAAACACAATAATTAATTTGAACTATTTATTTACTGTAAACCAGTTATAAACGAAAAAAGAGACCTTATTGCTAAAGTCTCTTCTTCTATCTCGTACTTAAAAAAAATTAAAGTACTTCTTCAGTCTTTTTTGATTGTAAACGGCTTCTAATGGCAGCCCAAATAGCAGGTACAAAGGTTACAACGGCAATAAAGATAATTACCAGTTCAAAGTTGTTTTTGATTACCGGAATCTGTCCCAGTAAATATCCACCAATTAACAAGGCAAAAATCCAGGTAATACCACCAATAATATTATAATAAGTAAACCTGCCAAAAGGCATTTTTGCAATACCCGCCACAAAAGGAGCAATAGTTCTGAAAATAGGTAAAAACCTGCTTAGCATAATGGCTTTACCACCGTGCTTTTCAAAAAATTCGTGCGATTGATGGTAGTATTTGAGTTTTAAGATTTTATTCTTTTCTTTAAATACTCCTGCACCTAAAACGCTTCCCAGTTTATAATTAACTGTGTTTCCTAAAATAGCAGCAGCGATCAAAATAATCATCATCACCCAGATATTTAAACCTGTTTCGTGCTCGCCGGCAATTAAAGCGCCCATTGCAAACAGCAACGAATCGCCCGGAAGAAATGGTGTTACCACAAAGCCGGTTTCAGCGAAGATGATCAGAAATAAAATAAGGTAAGTCCAGGTACGGTATTCGTTAACAATTTCGGCTAAATGGACATCGATGTGAAGGATAAAGTCTAAAAGCTGCTGTAGTAATTCCATTTATCTAATTTTGGGCAAAAGTATGAATATCGGAGGGAATAAATGCTAGTGAAATGCAATAATAATTAGTTGGTAGAAACCAGGCGCATTTGGAGTTCGTTCTTTTTTGTTCCATCGAGTAAAACCGTATAAACCAAGCCCTTTGTAATTGCGATTGATTTTGACGTAGTGGTTGGTAGCGAATCTAAGGCATTTACGGCTGGTTGGGTTGCGATAGGCGCTTCCAATGCAAAAGAAATCCTGGTGGCTTTAGTTAATTTGATTGTATGACTGAATCTATCACCATATTTCATGGTAAACTGAGGGAAAGCCCCCCCATCATCTTTCACAATCACATTAGAATTTAAAGTATAGCCCAGGTTTAAGAATGTTAGCTTTACAGAGTCTAAGTTTTGCTTTACATCATCCTTAAAAACTGTTAATTCAGGCTTGCTGGTAGCTGTTTTACGCGTATAGAAGATCGAATAATTAGCCCCGATATCAAATTTATTGGTTGTACTTGCAACATCGGTAGCGGTATTTATATTTCTGGAAGTAATGGTATAGCTCGAATCGCCAGCTACAACAATATAATTACTGTTTGAACCATAAGCTGTAGAAGCTCCGGACTGAATACCTCGTAAATAAAAATTTTGAATAGTATCTGTTACCGCCGAATGAAAATACCTGATCTTAGCATCTCCTTTGATGAAATTATCATTCTTGATGCAGGAAAAGATCATTAATACAGGCACAAAAAGGAACATTTTAGGCCATATTGAATTAGTATTTTTCATATAAAATTGCTGATGCTAATAAAACGTAAAGATAGCAGAAAGCTTATAAATTTACCGAAATTAATTATCTGAGATGATATGCGCTTCTAAGGTTGCTGCAGTTGTACCGCTAAACCAAATGGTGTAAATTTTTCCGCCTACAAAATTCGAATTATCAATCGTTTTAATATTGCCCGAACCTACAACTGAATATCTCAGATTCAATCCGCCATCAAGCGTAAAGTAATTCGAAGCCTCTTTAAAAGCCAGGCCATTAACAAATTGTAAACCAGCCTGTACGCTAACATTTATACCCGTAGCAAAATTCGGACTCAGGTTAATCAGTTTCACCTTAGCTTTATCCATTTCTGTATTGCTCAGATTATCCTCATAGTTTACAATCTCCCGTTCCGCATTTTTATTGGTAACCAAAAATGTGGTATAGGTAATAGAGGGGGTAAAATTAAAAGATGCATTGGTATTGGCATTATTCAGGCCTACATAAGCAACATTGCGGTTCCCAGAAGGTATTTTAACGTATTCGCTGGTTTCGCCAAAAGCTAGTGCCGTAGCAGTAAGTTTAGCATCATCTAAATAAACTTCCTGATGGATTTCTGTTAATGAGGCATTAACCACTTTAATTTTAGCTTCGCCCTTGACAACCACATCGGGATCATTTTTTTTACAGGCCGATAAAGCCAGGATAGGAATAGTGAAAAGCAGGAGGATTACCTTTGAGAGATTGGTATAGATTTTCATGGTTAGCTGTTATTTTGTTAGAAACAAGAATGGCTCGGTCAAAAACCAAGCCATTCTTTGTATAAAAACTAAAAAATTAGTAGACTAATAACTATTATTTAGCATAACCGGCATAACCAACATTAAAACATCTTCATTTTCATCATTGGTTTGCGGAATTAAAAGCCCTGCCCTGTTTGGAGTAGATAACTCTAAAGTAACTTCATCGCCGCTTAAATTGCTCAGCATTTCGATTAAGAAACGGGCATTAAAGCCAATTTCAAGGTCTTCACCATCATATTGGCAGCTTAAACGCTCGTGTGCCTCGTTGGCGAAGTCTAAATCTTCAGATGAAATATTCAACTCGCTGCCGCTGATTTTTAACCTCACCTGATGTGTGGTTTTATTGGCAAAAATTACAACCCTGCGTAGTGTATTTAAAAACAGAACCCTGTCGATAATTAATTTATTTGGGTTGTTTGTAGGTATTACTGCTTCATAATCTGGATAGCGTTCGTCTATTAAACGACACACTAAATTAATATTTTCGAACTTAAAGAAAGCACTTGTTGCATTATAATCTACCGATACATTAATATCGTTAGAAGGCAAGGCGCCTTTTAAAAGTGTTAAAGCTTTTTTAGGTAAGATAAACGAAGTTGCTTTATCAGCTTTGCTATCCATACGGCGGTAACGTACCAGCTTGTGTGCATCGGTAGCTACAAAAGTAATGTGCTGTGGTGATAACTGGCAAAATACACCTGTCATTGCCGGACGTAGCTCATCATTACTTACCGCAAAAATAGTTTTGGTAATCGCTTCAGTTAAAACTGATGCAGGCAAATTAACAGAAGAAGCGTTTTCTACAACCGGAATTTTTGGAAAATCGTCGCCATTTTCACCACTCAATTTATATTTACCATCACCTGCGCTAATTTCGATCGCAAAAGTACTGTCGTCTATATTAAATGCAATTGGCTGATCTGGTAAGGTTTTAAGTGTATCTAATAAAATTTTAGACGGAACCGCAACTTTACCTTCTTCTTTTGATTCTACAGCCAAAGCAGTTGTCATGCTCGTTTGTAAATCGGTAGCAGAGATAGTTAAGTTTCCATCTTTAATCTCGAAAAGGAAATTTTCTAATATGGGTAAAACTGTACTGCTGCTTGAAGCACCATTTACAGTTTGTAAGTGTTTTAACAGCGTTGATGTGGATACAATAAATCTCATGATATCTTTTAGTCTTCTTCAAAAATATAAAAATTATTTAGCGTACTTGTATTTGCGGTAATAATGTTGAAAAATTGCAAAGAATATTAACAATAGTATGGGCGCCGCAACATTAATGAGCTGCCATTTCGTTTTTTCGAGTTTAATTTTGCCTTTATCGAGCAATCTGATCTTTACTTCTTTACTACGCAAGGCAATTAAGTTGTCGTCATCAGTAAAATAATCGACAATATTTAACAATAAAGCTTTATTACCAAAAGTACGTTGCGAGTAACGGTCGTAACCTAACGGAAATGGAGTGCCATTCTGCGCTGAAACCTGGTTTTTAAAAATATCACCGTCGCCGATTACAATCATTTTTGCAGGCTTACCAACATTTTCAACGCTGTAAGGTTGTGTAATGCCTGCAGGCAATGGCCGGCCTGCAAAAACCGACGGAAAACTTCCTTCCAACATTAATCCCACATGTTGCGGGCGACTTTGAAAAGCCCTCGGATCTAAGTGTTCGCCAACCATTTGCAGGCTAAACAGTTTGGGTGCCTCAAAAACTTTATTAAAAGCTGAAGTAGTTAAAATATACGATTTTTTGATGTTTTTGGCTCCAATGGTATCTACAGTACTTGGAAATTCAGATTTTACGCCATCCAGTTTCTTCACCACACTTTCGGTGGTATCGGGCAGTAAAATGGGGTAATAAATCCAGGGCACCAATTGCATCTGGTTCTGACCGCCAACTACACCTGTTGAAACCGGAATTTCGGCACTGTTTGCCGGATCGGCAATGATGTTATAATTAATCCGGGCGCCGTACATAAAGAGCATATCATCCAGGTTCAGGTTACTGTTCGTAGCCATTTGTCCGCTTTGCCCTCTCAAACTATCCAATTCTGCACGCACCTGATCAATGCTCCAAAGCACCCTCCCGCCATTCATTACAAAATAATTGATCTTGTATTTTTCGGTCTCGGTAAAAGGTTTGGTTGGTTTGGCAATGACCAGCATTTTCAATTTATCAAGTCCGGCCTTATCAATAGTATTTAAATCCACGCGACCAACCAGATAACTGTTTGATAAACTATGCATGGCATCATTGAGCTGCTGATCAGATAATTCGCCATTCGACTCAGAGAAACCAATTCGGGGGTTGCTACCTGTAATCACCTTTTTTAAGCTCGAAGTAAAAATATACTCGAGGTTTTCAATAGCCCGGTTAATGTTATCTTCGTAACTCCCGCGGGTATCAAGGTTTTGAAAAAGCTTTACCGGAAACTGTTTCCCGTCACTTTCAATCATCGCCATCGGAAATACCAGTTTTTGCGTTAATCCGGCTTCGGTTTTCACACTTAAATTGGTGGCCTCAATCCCGCTTTCGTACAAATTATTCACCACTGTATCCTGATCAGCCTGGCTTAATCCAGCCAAAGGATCAACAAAAACTACCTTTACATCTGCTTTCGAATATGCCTGATAATCAGACAAAATATTACTTACAGCTCCTTGCAAACGCTTAAATGCGGGCGGCAATTCGCCATTTAAAAAAACGGTAATGATGATCGGTTTTTCATTCCTGGCCAGCAATGATTTTGTTTTCTCGCTCAGCGTAAACCTTTTATCTGCTGTAAAATCAAAACGCTTAAAAGCATACTGACCAATTATATTTAAAACAACCAGTGCTGTGATGAATAAAACCGCGGTGATCCATTTATTTTTAAGGTTCATTATCGCTTCCCTCCCATAGTTAACCTGGTAAAAAATAAAAACAAGGCGGAGAAGGTGATGAAGTAAATCAAATCTCTCGTATCTAAAACACCACGACTAATGGCGGTATAATGCTGGTTGATACCCAAATTGGTAATTGAGGTTTCGATGGATTTAAATAAACTAACCTGACTGGCATAATCGAAGCCGAGGAATGCAAATGCGCACAAAGCGGCGCAGATAACAAAAGCAATAACCTGGTTTTTGGTAAGTGCCGATGAAAAAATGCCAATGGCCGTAAATGCAGCTCCCAACAGAAATAAGCCAATGTACGATCCGATTACCGAACCAGAATCGATATTACCTTCGGGGAAACCCAGTTTGGCAACGCTGTAGTAGTAAATTATAGTCGGGATTAATGCAAAAAGAACCAGTACCAAACTAGAGAGGTATTTTGCAGCGATAATATGCCAGAGTTGAATGGGACGCGTAACCAAAAGCTCGTAAGTACCTTCTCTCCTCTCTTCGGCAAAGGCCCGCATGGTGATAGCCGGGATCAGGAACATGAACAAATAAGGAACAAGACTAAAAAAGCCGTTGAGTTCGGCATAGCCGTATTCGAGTACAGAAGTATCAGGAAATACCCAAAGTAAAAGTCCCGAAACCAATAAAAAAATGCCAATGGTGATGTAAGCCACCATTGAACTGAGGAAACTGAATAACTCGCGTTTAAAAACTGCGTACATAGTTAAATTTAAATGCCGAAGTTAAGGATTTTTTTTTCGTTGGCTTAGCCTGTTTATTGGTTTATAGTTTATGGCTTATGGATGATAGTTTATAGTTTGATCGCTCATAGTATTGTACGAAAAAAAGCCTCCGATTTTCATCAAGAGGCTTATCATTATTTTTTAAAGCACTTATAAAGAAAAACCCAATCCAACTGTAAATACCAGGTTTTTAGCATTCAAATAAACATCTTTCGAATTGGAAATTTTAGCTGCACTGGCACTAATACCAGCCTGTATATTTAGCCCATTGCGTAGTTGAAATCCTGCCAGTGCATTTCCTCCAAAATCGAGGCGTTTAAAATCTTTGTCAGAACCAAACCTAATATTTTCTTTATCTGGCTTTATAACATCATTATTTATCAATGTATACCTGGCTGTTCCGGATAACGCGACCCCCAAATACGGGCCTAAACCTAAAAATATCTTATTTTTTCCGACTGGAATATATTTAACTGCGTTGGCTGGTATCTCAAAATACAATAGGCTGATTTTACCAGATGAGTTGCTATTTCCCTTAAAGTTAACGTATGTTGCTTTGGTACCTTTACCTGTAACAGAAAAACCTGGTTGGAATACAATATTTTTGCCCAGGGCTATATCTACCGTAGCACCCAAATAGAAAGATGTATTAATATTGCTCCCATCAACGGCAGGACCATTTAACGGAGCAACATCTTTACGTGTTTTAATTTTCGGGAATGTGATACCAGCTTTTACCGAAATCGGTACTGGTTTCTCCTGCGCATATACCGTTAAGCCAAATGTTAATGCAAATAAGAATAAAGTTATTTTTTTCATGAGGTATAGATTGATGAAAGCTATCATTATGCAAAAAGCCTCCAAAATTAGACTGAACCCAAAAGTTT